>JANPJL010000254.1:0-19176 GCA_031425495.1 Acidobacteriota bacterium | reverse complement strand
GGCTGGATTGCAGGATCCGAATCGCCCTGTCGGCTCATTTATTTTCCTTGGACCGACGGGCGTCGGCAAGACGGAAACTGCCAGAGCGTTGGCGGAGTTTCTGTTCGACGACGAACGGGCCATGGTGCGTCTCGACATGTCAGAGTACATGGAGAAGCATGCGGTCGCGAGGATGATCGGGGCTCCGCCGGGATACGTAGGTTATGAGGAAGGCGGACAGTTGACCGAGGCGGTGAGGCGGCGACCGTATTCGGTCGTGCTTTTCGACGAGATCGAAAAAGCGCACCCGGATGTTTTCAATGTTCTGCTGCAAATACTCGACGACGGCCGGCTCACAGATTCGAAGGGCCGCGTGGTCGACTTCAAGAATACTGTGTTGATAATGACGTCCAACCTCGGCTCGCGCGAGATCCAGGCCTCGACCGAAAACCCGCTTGCGGACCGGGACATTAGAGCGAATGTGTTGCAAGTGCTCCGTGATCACTTCAAGCCGGAGTTCCTGAACAGGATCGATGACATCGTCGTTTTCCAACAACTTGCCCGCCAGCAGATCGCCGCGATCATCGACGTACAACTTGAAAAGCTCAGAAAGACTTTAGAAGAGCGGGGGATCACGATAGACCTCGAAGACTCGGCGAAGGATCTTCTCGTTCAGGAAGGTTACGATCCGGTTTACGGTGCTCGTCCGCTGAAGCGTGCGATCCAGACACTTATCCAGAATCCGTTGGCGGTGAGCTTGCTAAAGGCTGAGCTCGCGAGCGGGCAGACGGTGCGAGTTTCTGCGGAAAATGGCGTGATGAAATTTAACCCGATCGGGACGGAACAAAAGGCGGTAAGTTCGTAGCGAGTTGGGATTCGTAGTTCCCTATTCGCGATCCACGATTTACTATTTACCTAACCGAATGTTTAAGAGAAAGAAGATGAATCAGAATGATCCGTTTAACGGCATTGCCGAAGACGACGAACCAGTAAAAATTCCGGTCAACGACAAGCGTCGAGTTACAGAGGACGGCATCCGCGAGGATGTGGAGGAAGCTTCTTCAAGCGCGGGGCAATCGAAATCGCCCGTCGAGATAGAACTTGCGGCAAAACTCAAGGCCGAGACCGAACGGCGCGAGGCGGCCGAGGCGAAACTCGTCGGCGTCCAGGCAAAGTTTGATGACGCCAAGAATAACTTGGAAAAGGAAACGGCCGATATGCGGTCGCGTTTGATGAAAACGTTGGAAGACCGCTCGAAGCAGGGCCAGTTCGACTTTCTGACAAGACTTTTGCCGGTGCTCGACAATTTAAATCTCGCGATCGGCGCAAGCGAGCAGGATTCGTCGGTCGAACACCTTCGTGACGGCGTCAAAGGGACTGCCCGATCTTTTGAACAGGCACTGATGAGCGTCGGCGTCGAAGCAGTTCCCTCGGTGGGATCGACGTTTGACCCGGAACTTCACGAGGCAATTGATGTGGCGGAGGTAGATGCTGAGCAGGACGGTGAGATCACTGCGGAGTATGCGCGCGGGTACCGCTTCGGCGCCCGACTTTTACGTCCAGCCAAGGTCCAAGTAGGAAAGGGCCGTGCACAGTCGGCGAACGAGTAGTTCGCAAGTTGGTATTTGCGTGTACAAATGCCCTTCGACAGGTCGATTTGCATCCAGTCCAATAGGCTTGCCGAAGACCAACGTGAGGTTCGAGACTCAGAGTTGCTATAACCGATTATCTTTGTAATCGAGTCGCGACAAGGTGCTAGAATAATAATTGGCGTAACAATCCTTCCTCGACGCATCAAATTTCCGGGTTCTAATACAAAGTTTTATGGCAGACATCGACGCATACAAAGACAAGTTCAGCGAAAGCGGGCGACGCGTTTTGGAAACCGCTCTCGGTGAGTCAAAAAAGCGCGATCAAAACTACGTTGCGATCGAGCACATCCTGCACGCGGTCGCGAGCGAAGAGGATGAATTATTTACGTCGACGATGCGCGACCTCGCTGTCGACCCGCGCTCGGTCAAGCTTTTGATCGAGAAGCGAATGGAAATGGGGCGCCAGCACTCGGGCAAGGGCTTTCGTATTGCGCCGGAGACAACCGAACTATTTAAACGGGCTATGGATAGGGCCCGATCGCAAGGGCGTCGAGTGATCGATGGAAGCGATATTTTCTACGTTCTCTCAAATGACGAGCGAAGCATCTTGAATGATGTTCTGCAGAATCTCGGTGTCCCCTCGGAAGAGGTTGCCCAAACGGCACGTACGATGATCCGGAAGCGCGAGAAGGAAGAGGAACGCACGCGGCAGAAATACGAGTTGCCGTCGTTCCTACGTCACTTCGGCGTGTCGATGAACAAACTGGCGAGGCAGGATAAGATTCCGCCGACGATCGGTCGTGAGAAAGAGATCCTGCAGATGATCGAGATCCTTTCGCACCGTGAACGCTCAAACTCACCTATGCTGGTCGGCGAACCCGGCGTCGGCAAGACGGCAGTGGTCGAAGGTCTGGCTAGACTGATCGAGCTCGAGCCTGAAAAGGTTCCCGCACGTCTTCGCGACTCGCACATCGTTCAGCTTCAAATGGGAGGACTTGTCGCGGGCACGATGCTCCGCGGAATGTTCGAAGAGCGGATCAAAGGCATCATCGACGAGGTAAAAGAGAAGGACAACATCATCCTCTTTATCGATGAGGCCCACACGATCATCGGTGCGGGTGCGGCTTTGGGTACGTCTTCGGACGCGGCGAATATGTTCAAGTCTTCGCTGGCCCGCGGTGAGCTGCGAATAATCGGCGCAACAACTTCGACCGAGTACAAGGAATACATCAGCGACGACGAAGCTCTCGCACGAAGGTTCAGGCTTGTGAAAGTCGAAGAGCCGACGATCGACGAGACGCGCGAGATCCTGATGGGACTCAAGCCGCGGCTCGAGAAAAACTATTCGGTTACCATCTCGGACGAAGCGATCAACACCGCGCTCGAGATGTCACCGAAATACATCCGTAATCTCCACCTTCCGGACAAAGCCATCGGATGGCTCGACACGGCTTCGGTGAAGGTAGAGATAAACGAACCGTCATCGATGGTCGTTAAACCGGAACATATAATCGATGTCATCTCTCAGGAATCTCGAATTCCGAAGGACATGATCTATCGCGACACGTCCGATCGGTTCTCGCAGATGGAGATCGACCTCGGCCAGCGTGTCATCGGGCAGAAGGACGCGGTTCGTGCTGTAGCGGAACGCTTGCGTTTGAACAAGGGTCCGCTCAAGGATAATCACTACGCTCCGGATGGGGTACTGCTTTTTCTAGGACCGACCGGCGTGGGCAAAACCGAGCTTGCTAAAGCTGTTGCCGAATTCATGTTCGGAGACGAAAGCAAAATGATCCGGATAGACATGTCCGAGTATGGCGACGGGACGATCGGAATTGAAAAGCTGATCGGTATGCCGCGCGGAATTGTCGGATCGGAACGCGGCGGTATTTTGACCGAGCAACTACGCGACAATCCGTATACGGTCTTACTTCTCGATGAAGTCGAAAAAGCTTCGCCCTATTTGATGAATCTTTTCCTCCAGGCCTTTGACGAGGGCTGGATGACGGACGGACGCGGCAAGAAGGTTTATCTTTCGGACGCGATCGTCATCATGACTTCGAATCTCGGATCGGAGAATTTCAAACGCTACGAAAAGCCGCTTGGCTTTGGCCAGAAGTCGCTAGGCGATATCAGGCAGATCCACGGCGAAGCGATGAAGGCGGCAGAGGCTCGGTTCACACCGGAATTCAGAAATCGTATCGACGAGATCATCGTGTTTTCGCCGCTTACGATGGACGAAGTCCGCGACATCGCCCGGTTGTATATGGCTAAGCTGAAACGGAATATGGAACGGCAGGGGAAGATCGTCGAGATCACGGAAGATGCTGTTGATCTTCTAACCGAGAAGGGCTTTAGTCCGGCGTATGGCGCTCGTTTCCTGAAACGTCACATCGATCAAAAGGTAAAACTCCCGATCACTAACCTTTGGAAGACCGGGATGCGGTTTATGGTGGACGTGACTGACGGCGAAATCACTGTCACACCGAACGATGCATTCAGCCTGAATTAAACCTGAGACAAAGTTACTGCATCAAAGGCTTCGGTGATAAAATCGCCGGAGCCTTTTTTACAACCAGAAGATCGACGTTCAGAACGAGCACCAAAGGTGCGGGGTAATTTAGCCAGGGGCATTCGCCCCTGGGCGTCGTCCCTCATTTCGCGAGCCGCAACGCGGCGTAGTAATGCCCGGACGTTCGTGTTTACCACGCACCTTTGGTGCTTGAGTGAGTTGTGACTTTCTCCAGGGGCGTTGCCCCTGGCTAAATTATTGCCGCACCTTTGGTGCTATACACCGAACCTATGAAATCGATTTGCATTCACTTTTTACTCTTTCCCATTTTGTTTCTTTCCACTGTCGTCTGCTTGGCGCAAGACACTCCTTTACGCGTTCTCGAACTGCCCAAGCCTGAGTTGCCGGCAGGATATGGCACTCTCGATGCGCAGGGCACGGTCAGACTAAAGGTCGAGTTCCTTTCAAACGGGCAGGTTGGCAATATTGTTGCGCTCTCAAAAATGCCTGTCGCTAATTTGACTGAGCTTGCGGTTGAATCCGCAAAGAAAATTAAATTTGAACCGGAATCGAGGGCCGGGCAGAAAGTAATCACAAACAGATTGATCGTCTACGGATATAGTTGGGACGGTTTTTGGAAAGCTCCGGTCGTTTTTTCTTTCGCGGACCAAACCTTGCAACCGAAAGATAGCGCACAGGCCGAAGCCGTGATTCAGAAAGCCATTCAGAATCTCGGCGGCGAAAAGTATTTAAACGTTAAGTCGCAGATCGGGCGCGGCAAGTTCAGTCTCTTGAAAGAAGGCGTAGTGATTTCGTTCCAGACCTTTGTCGACGTCATTGTTTTTCCCGACAAGGAACGCACCGACTTCAAAGCGACCGGTGTTAAATCGGTTCAGACGAACGTCGGCGAAACCGGTTGGGTGTACGACGGCGATCAGGGACTGATCAAGATCCAGGACGAAAAGCAGATCGAGAATTTCAAACGCGGGATCAGAACAAGTCTCGATTATTTACTTCGCGGACACTGGCGAGGAGAGGGTGAGCTCTCATACATCGGCAAACGTCCCGCCACACTCGGGCGGCGCAACGAAGTCATAAAGATCGCTTACAAAGACGGACTCGTTGTCGAATACGAATTCGCTGCGGATGACGGTCTGCCGCAGAAGAGTAGGTACAACCGTCTGAACGCCGACAAAGAAGAGGTTGTCGAGGAAGACCGCTACGCACAATTTGTCGACGTCGGCGGGATAAAGACCCCGTTCATCATCGACCGCTTCACCGGCGGAGTACAGGCATCTCGAATTAACTACGAGACGGTCGAGTATAACAAATCGATCCCGGAAGAGATCTTCATAAAACCTGCGAACGCGAAAGGGCTGAAAGACATGAAGCTCTAATGCTCACCGCTCAGAGTGCGCGATTTATCGCGTTCAGGCGATTCATCGCGTTTCCGTTAATCAACGCGATAATCGCCTGCGCGGCGAACCTCGCACTCTGAGCGGGTCACGGCACAAAGGCATTTGGGATCGGGCGGTCACTATTCACGCCAAATTGCAGGATCAATATCCCGGCCGAGGAGCGTTGCGAGAACCAGTTTGCCTCCGAAGGGCGGAAGACCGTTGTATCAAATTTCCCGTCGCCGTCGTAATCACCCGGTGCCGGGATATCGGTGCCCACACCGAACGGAACTGAGAAAAACGAGGCATCTTCAGATCTCAACACGAACCAATTTCCGTTCGACGGACGCCACAGCGCGACGTCAGATTTTCCGTCACCGGTGTAGTCTCCTTGAACAGACTTGTCGGTCGAGGCGCCGAACTGAAAGACGATTACGCCCGCGGTCGATCTATTGAGCCACCAATCACCGGAAGACGGTCGATAGATCGCGATGTCCGCTCGTCCGTCGCCATCGTAGTCGGCTGGAACCGGTCGATCCTCGGCGATACCAAACTGTTGAATGATCGTTCCGGCGGACGACCCTTGAATGAACCAGGTTCCACTCGACGGACGATACACAGCTGGATCGGCCTTGCCGTCGTTGTCATAGTCGGCGGGAGCAGGGATGTCACCATTTGAACCGAAAGGGAATGAGAAGAACGAGAGGTCTTCACTCCTCAAGATGAACCACTCCCCCGTCGACGGGCGGAAGACAGCGATGTCCGTTTTGCGATCGCCGGTGTAATCTGCAGGAACTATCCGATCGGTACCGACCCCGAACTGTAATGCAGCGACCACAGCGTCGCTGCTCCTTCGATACCACCACTCACCGAACGACGGGCGAAAGATACCGATGTCCGTCTTCCCATCGCCATCGAAATCGAATGGAGCACGTTGGACCGGGGCGGCCGAGTTGCCTCCGCCCCAGAACCCGGAGATGAGAGTGAATGTCGCTCCGGAAGATTGCGTACCCGCAATCGATTGCCCGATCGTGCCATCGAGGGTGAACGCTCCTCCCGAAGCGCGACCTCCGCCGCCGGCGATCACTGATTTTGTTATCGTGAACGAACCGCCGGATTGGGCAACGACTGAAATGGAAAGCAAGATCAAAGACACAAGACCCAGTAGCCGAGACGGGAGACCAGATCCGGGAGAAAAGAGACGTCGATCCACGTGTCTGTCTTCGCAGCGTAATCCCGCCTTTTTACTTTTTAATTCTTCCTTCATCGGGTTCTCCTTCTTCATTTGTCTTTGCACACCACGGCTGTCGGGTTTGAGAGGCAAACTAACCTAATCAAAGCATCGATTTGCTGCTGCTGGCGCATGATGGTCTCCGCTTGAGATTCGATCTGCGTCTGTTGTTCTTTGATTGCATTCACGAGCACGACACCGACGCGGTCGTACTTCACGCCCTCGACGTCCCCCTTCGCAGTGGTCGTCGTCAGCAGCGGTTCGACCCTTGCGACTTCTTCCGCGACAAGTCCTAGATCGAGCATTCCGCCATCACGCCAATTGAACGATACGGGACGAAGTCTCCTGATAAGGTCCAGCCCGGCCGAAAAGTCGGCTACGTTCGATTTATATCGCTGACTCGAGCTGCAGGTCGAAAGCCGGTTCGAAACATTCCGGCATACCTGCGTCGCACCGCCAGTGTCGAGCGCCGTGGGAACCGTAAAGCCGTCGATCACAAGGTTGTTGCTGAATACCGCATTCCCGCCTGTATCAAAACTCAACCTGTTTGTATTGCCCGTGCGGATCCGAACAATGCTGTTCGTCAATGAACCGAATAGGACGCCGTTGGCATCCGCGCCCACGAATCCTTCAATGTCATTCGTTGTATCGCGCACCGTCAAAAACGTCCCCCCGGCATTGAAGATCCCGACCGCTCCATTGAGAGCGGGTGTTTCCGGATCGCCTATTGTCAATCGGTTGATCGGAGCCGTCGTCCCGATGCCAACCCTCGTATTTGCCGTAGCGCCGTTGACGCCGTTTATGGAGCCGAGAACAAGGGAATTGCCTGAACTCACGAACGCTCGCGAGCCGATCGCTGTCGCATTGGTGAGCGCTCCGCTTGCCACATCAGCGTTGGCGCCGACGGCGGTTATTTCGCTACCCGTAAGATTCGCTGAGCCCGCGCTGTGACCAATTGTTGTGTTGTCGCTGCCGGTTGTATTGAAGCGTCCCGCGAGGCGTCCGAAATAAGTGTTGCGATTCCCCAACGTATTGGCTCGGCCAGTGTTCACCCCATAGAACGAATTGTCGGACCCAGCGGTGTTGTCCTGACCGCTACCGGACGCGAAGAAAGCGTTAGCGCTGCCGGTCGTATTAGCAAGTCCTGAATCGGGGCCCACGAAGAGATTCGAAGTGCCCGGCGTCGCCAGAATGCGGATGCCATTAAGATTAAATTGGGTGGTAGCGCCGAACGCACCTCCCACCGACAGGTTCCCGCTGAATAATGCATTCCCGACGACGTGGAGGCGCTCAGATGGCGTACTCGTTCCAATCCCAACCTTAGTGTTGTTTGCGGCACCATTGACGCCGGCAATACCGCCCAGCACGAGCGAATCGTCCTGGGCGACGAACGCCCGAAAGCCGATGGCCGTCGCATTTCCTAGACCGTTCGCACCCTTCGCCTCGAATCCGATCATCGTTAGAAAATTACCGATTGTATTTCCCGCACCGGCCGAGCGTCCGAAAAAAGAGTTGGCGTCGCCCTCGGTGTTGTTCTCGCCGGCCGAGAGACCGAAAAATGCGTTGTCATTCCCTCCCAAATTGGCGGCCCCGGCCGATTTGCCGAAAAATGAATTGCGGCTTCCCGTGGTGTGGAGTGCTCCGACGCTCGCGCCGAAAAATGAGTTATCGTTACCGGTTGAGTTGAACCGACCCGCGAGATGTCCGAAGAACGAGTTATCATTTCCCGTTCCGTTGTTGTCTCCCGCTCGAGCTCCGAAGAATGAGTTCCGGCTGCCGATAGTATTCGACGAACCCGCCAGGTATCCGAAGAATGAGTTCGGCCCGCCTGTGGTATTGAGAACACCTGCGGTTGAACCGAAGAACGAGTTTTCACTCGCCGTCGTATTGTCCCTTCCGGCTTGGTCTCCAAAGAAAGCATTGTTAGCGCCGCCTGTATTCCTAAAGCCCGTGTTGGATCCAAAGAAAGCATTCGAATTTCCGCTCGTGGCAGAGCCACTCAACGTACCAAAAAACGCGTTTCGCGTTCCGGTTGCATTAATTCCCGCAAAAAACCCGAAGTAAGAATTGTTATCTTGGGTGGTATTCGCACTGCCGGAGTCGAGTCCAAAGAAAGCATTGCTCCCGCCGGTCGTGTTGTTAGCTCCCGCCCCGCTTCCGAAGAATGAGTTCGAGTTCGCTGTATTCAACCGACCTGCCCGCGCACCGACGAAGGTGTTATTCGAGCCTGTGGTGCCCGCATTCCCGGCCTGCGATCCAAAATATGAGTTCTGAAGTCCGGTGGTCGTTGCGGCACCCGCTCCGGCTCCGAAAAACGAGTTTGAGCCGCCCGCCGTGGCTGAGCCGGCGTTAATTCCCACTGAGGTGTTGAATTGGGTGGCGTTCAAAACGCTTTGGCCGCCGATGCTGAAGCCGGTACCAGCGTTTATGACCGGCGTCCCCGTTTGTACGAATTGGCTAGCAGCTACTCCGCCAAGCTGAGCCGTATCGAGGCTTCGGATCGCGTGCGGAGTGCTTGTGAGAAGCTGCCTCGGAGTAAGCGTTGTGAAGGCGCCGCCACCGGCCGGTCGCACGCGAATCTCGAGAAATCGATCGGCTCCTTGGAACTGGTTACCGAAGTCGAGCTCCACGGCGAAGACAGCGTTACTTACCGGAACGTTTAGACGTGTGAGCGTCGATCCGATCTGCACGCCGCCAACGGTGAACATGGCGAATTCGAAATCGTGGTTTCCGTTGGTCGGCGTGCCGGAAGTGTTCAGGCTTCCCTGATAACTGAATGCCGTCGTCTGAGCGTTCACCGACATGCTGATAAGCAACGCCAACGACACCACGCCGAAATAAAATGACAGTCTCCTTTTCATGCGATCTCTCCTTCGTTATTTCTATTGTCTGCAAATCTCCGCGCTAGAATTGTGAGCGCATATAAAACTCCTAATTGCGAGCAGCGCCTTCCGCTGCCGCTCGATCTCGTTCTGCTGCTGCTGTATTTTCGATTCAAGATCAGCAATCCTTACTGACCCTGACTCGGTCACGCCCGCAGCCGAGCAGGCCTTGACCGTGTTGCCGCTTCCCTTGCACAAGTTTTCACCTACTGAGCCACCCATCTGCCCGATGCTGACGTTCCCGCTGACGGCAGCTGTACCGCCCACCTCGAGCGTCGCTTCAGATGGATTGTTGTCACCGATCCCGACCTTCCCGTCGCTTGCAATAGTCATTAATGTAGATCCGAGTTCATTCTTGACGACGAGAAATTCAGGATTGTTGAGGACTTCGAAGCTGAAGCCACGCGGCGTGACGTCCGTATTGAAAAGGTCGAGGCGAGAACGGCCGAGGGCGAAATTACCGCCAATATTGAACTGCCCCCCGGTGTTTATAGAGCCTGTTACATTTGCCGGTGACGTGACCGTCAAAGTGCCGCCAACCGAAAGATTTCCACCGATCGCGGCACTTTGCCCGACATTCAGAGTGGTCCCGGCGGTTATGGATTTTTGAAACGAGCTTGCCTCTTCAACATTCAGCGACCCACCGATCGTGCCATTCCCGCTGATGTTGAAATTGCTAAGGGTCTGCTGCGTGGTGCGGTTCTGAATGTAGTTACCGCTGTTGGGTAGTGGTGTTCGAGCATCCGTAAGGCGGGCGTCGGAGGTTAACACGAACTGATTTGCCGCGGTCCCTCCGAGCTGTGCCGCGTTGATCGAGTATGGAGTGCTAAGGACCGGCTGGCGTGGCGTCAGGGTGGTGTGAGTGCCCTGTCCGGCAGGGCGGACGCGGATCTCAAGAAACCTTTGCTCCCCGGGGAACTGGTTTTGAAAATTCAGTATCACACTGAACGATCCGTTCGTAACTGCGACATTGTTTATCCCTAACCCAAGACCTATCGCGGTTCCGCCCGTAGCAACGCTAAAGAGCGTGAACTGAAAATCGAAATTCCCGTTCGCGGGTGCTCCGGCGACAGAGAGATTCCCTTGATAAGTGAACGCCGTCGTCTGTGCTCCCGCTACTGTACTGAGTGCCATGACGAAGAGTGCGAGAATTGCGGATCTAGTAATTCGTTTCATCGTCGTTGTTCGTTACTTGAATTCCAGAAGGCAGATGTCCGCACTCTTGTTGCCAGCGCATACCAGCCTCTTCAGCGTCTAACAAACTCAACCAACTCCGCCTGCACCTATTTCACTGATCGAATGAGAGTCTCAAGCGACCGCACACAGATCAGCAGATATCCGTTTGCCGTTTCGTGAGAATGGACCTCCCCGGTCTGGACCAGCCTCGTGAGTTCGCGGCCGCGTCTTCCCGAAACTTGTACGGCTCCGTCCAGTGTGAGCATCTCGTTGTCCCGGCCGCATTGGGCGCAATAGGCCACATGCAATTCGCCCGGCGTGCGATGGATGAAAAAAACGGAATGACTTTCGGTCTCTATCAGAATCTTCTTGGTGTTTGGAGACATTATTTGGTATACATTCACACGGACTGGAACACCCCAATGGCTTAGTTCGGCGAACATCACTTTCGTCTTTCGTTGAGATTTAGCCAGACACGGCGGGATAAGTCTTGAACTTACACTCCAATTTCAATCCAATTGCGTTGCGATGAGTGCGGTAATTCCAGATGTATGGCAGTTCGGCGAGTTTCGGCTCGACGTGCGCCGAAAGGTTCTGTGGCGCGGTGACAAGACCGTGTCGATGCCGTTGAAAGAGCTCGAGATCCTCTCGATGTTGGTCCGCAACGGCGGCGAGCTGGTTACGAAGGATGAGCTGTTGACGGAGATCTGGGAGGACTCTTTTGTCGAGGAGAGCAATCTGTCGCGTCACATCTATCTCCTGCGAAAGACTCTCAGAGATTTCGGCGCCTCCGATAGGTTGATCGAAAACATCCCACGTCGCGGCTATCGCTTCGCCGGTGAGGCACACGGCGTCGACGCCGCCGACATAGTTGTCGAGAAGCACACCCGAACGCGCACCCTGATCGAGTTTCCGGATGCCGCGTTGCCCGCGGCGCGGACTCGATCGTACCGACCCTTGGCGGCTTATACCGCGATGATCGTTATTCTTGCGAGTGTCTCGGCATTCTTCGGATCAGTGTTCCTCGGATCGCAAACGCAGGATCCCGGCATAAGATCCATCGCCGTTTTGCCATTCAAAACGCTCGGCACCGATCGCACTGTGTTACATGCCGGTTCGGGCCTGGCCGACATTCTCACTACGCGGCTGAGCAGCATAAAGGACGTGAAGATCCGTTCCGCGAGCGCCGCGGCGGCATTGGTCGACCAGGATGCCGTTGCGGCAGGTGAGCGGCTTCAGGTCGGCGCTGTGCTGGAAGGTACGATCTACTACGTGGGCGAACGTGTGCGCGTAACTGCGCGGCTCATCCGCATCAGCGATGCGTCCGTCGTATGGAGCGGTGAGTTCGACAAGCCTCGACGTGACGAGCTTCAGCTTCAGAATGAACTTGCTATGCAGATCGTTCCGGTGCTCGCCGTTAGTCTTAGCGGTGGCGAGCGGGACGCATTGAGCAGGACGTATACACAGAACGCAGACGCTTACGAACTCTACATCCGCGGACGGTACGCGTGGAACCAACGCAACAAATCGGGAATGATCGAGGCCCAGCGGCTGTTCCGAAACGCTATCGCCGCTGATCCGGGCTTCGCTCTCGCATATGTCGGGCTCGCCGATTCCCTAGTGATGAGTCAGCCTCAGGTTGCGGAAGCTCCGGTGATGATCGCAAAGGCGCTCGAGCTCGATCCGAACCTTGGCGAGGCATACGCGACGCTCGGGTTTTACCAGATGTTCTTCGAGTGGCAGTGGCAAAAAGCGGAAGAGAGCTTTAAGCGATCGCTTGAGCTGAACCCGAACTATGCAACTGCACATCACTGGTACGCAACTCTTTTGGCGATAAAGGGCGAAACCGCGGCGGCCAGAGACGAGATGCACAGGGCGCTCGAGCTGAACCCGCTGTCGCATAATTTTCTCGCCGATCTCGGACAACTTCATTACTTTTCAGGTGAGTATGTGGAGGCGGAGAAATATTGCCTCAAGGCCCTTGAGATCGATCCCGACTTTTCGTTCGCCCACGAATACCTGCACCACATTTATCTGAAAACGGGACGCTACGATGAAGCTTTGCTCGAGATCGCAAAAGCCGACGCGATCAACGGAACATTCACGGGCGAAGTACGAAAGATCGATGAGCCCATTAGCAAGTTCCGCGCCGCCTTTCGCGAGTCGGGGATCAACGGATACCTCGAGTTACGATTTCCCGGAACGGCCGCGTCCCCTGAAGCCTTCTATCTTTACGCGATGAAGCATGCCTTGATCGGCGATCGTGAGAAAGCCCTAGACTACCTCGAGAAGTCGACCGACGCGCGCATGTTCCTATCGGCTTTCTTAAAAGTCGAGCCGGCCTTTGAGCGGCTCCGTTCGGAGCCGCGTTACCAACAGATCCTGCGAAAGATGGGTCTCGCTTGATCCTGCCTTAGCACCAACCATTTAAATCGCCACGGGGTTAGGGCCCGAATAAAAACTCGGATGCTTGGCTGAAGTAAGCGCTAGTGGCAATAAAAAAGAGGCGGCCTTTTCAGGCGGCCTCTTCTCAAAATCGAGTTCGATTCGAATTAAACAAACGCAAAGTCAAACTGCGCTTGATGGATCGTCGGATCCGACGAAAGATCGACGTTACCGATATAGGCCTCGATCTCCTCGAGCACCGCACGTTCCGAGCTTCGCAACGCTTTTGCGACATCCGGGTGGATGCGCAACGTCGACTGGCGAACGTCGTCAAGATGCTTCGACATCCGTCGCGCCTCACTCAGTATTTCGTAGCAAACAGTCGTCGGCGATTTTACCCATCCGGCACTGTCGCAATATTCGCACGGTGCACACATCGTCCGTTCAAGTGATTGCTTGACGCGTTTTCGCGTCATGATTATCAAACCGAAATCGTTGAATGAAAGAACCTTCGTCGGCGATTTATCGTGCTGCAGAGCTTCTTGCAAAGCCTGCGACACTTTGTGCCGGTTGCGGCGGTCTTCCATATCGATCAGATCGAGCACGATGATACCGCCAAGATCGCGAAGCCGTATCTGTCGCGCGATCTCGTCGACGGCTTCCATATTTGTCTTCGTGATCGTGTCTTCGAGACGCGCATTTCCCTTCCCGACAAACTTCCCGGTGTTGACGTCGATCGCGACGAGGGCCTCTGTCTGGTTGATCACGAGATAACCGCCCGACCGCAGCCATACGCGCGGCTTCAACGCCTTGTCGATCTCTTCCTGAACACCGTATGCATCGAGAATCGGCTCTTCACGTGTGTAAAATTTGACACGCTTTACGAGCCTCGGCTGCATTCGATTTATAAACTCTACCGTACGCAGATATTCTTCTTCGCTATCGACTCGTATCGCCGTGAACTCGTCCGAAAGCTGATCGCGAAGAAGACGTTGCACAAGGTCGAGATCCTGATGGACCATCGCCGGCGACTTTGCCTTCTCACTCGCTTTCTTGATGTCCTGCCATGTGCGAACCAGATATTTCGCGTCTTGCCGAAGATCTTCTTCGGAGATACCGATCCCCGCCGTCCGAACGATAAATCCGCCCGAGGGAATTTCTTCGTCCTGGCGGATCCTCTGGATCAGCGTGCGCAGGCGTCCGCGTTCATTCGCGGATTCTATTTTGCGTGACACACCGAGATGTTCGATCGTCGGCATGTAGACCAGAAATCGTCCCGGCAGAGCGATATGCGAAGTTATCCGAGCGCCTTTGCGGGCGATGGGTTCCTTTGCGATCTGAACCAGAATCTCCTGACCTTCGCGAAGCAGTTCGGAGATCGTCGGCTGCGGTGCCCTTTCACGGCCATCGCGCCCACGTCCCTGTCCGCCGCGTCCGCCGCGCTCTGGTCGATTGTCTCGCCGTGGTTCTCCCCCGCGTCCGTTTCGTCCATCGCTACGACCTCGGGCTTCTTTCGGAGCTTTTGCATCGTCCCCCGTACCGGGCTCGGGTTGCTGATCGCCTTCGATCACCTCAACAGGAGCTTCGTCGCGGCCTGCGAAATCGAGCTCGGCAACCGCTTCCGTATCGATTTCGGCGGCTGACTCTTCGCCCTCGACGACTTCGCCATTGGCATCCGTCCCCTCGGGTCGGCGTCCACGCCCGCCTCGACGTCGTCCACGTCCGCCGCGACGTACGGTCATCTCGGCAGTTTCCTTCGGCTCCTTTACGCTTGCCTCACCGTCCTCGAGAGCCTCGGCACCTTTGGCTTTCTTCGTCTTACTCGCAGCTGTTTTTGGCTTCGCTGATTTTGCCTTCGGCGCCGGCTTTTTCTTTGCACCCGGTTCATCCGCAAGTTCATCCGCTTCGCCCTCATCGCCTGTTTTCTTTTTCTTCGACGTCTTCGAAAATTTTCCGTGCGAAGGTTTCGCCGGGGCCTTTCGCTTTTTCTTAAGCGCTTCTGCGGATTCCGCATCATCGCCTTCGTCATCGTCGGCGATCCGCTCGAATCCACCGGGTGCATCGGAAAACGATCCGATCAATGATCCCACCGCGGCTTCTGATGTCGTCTCCATATCGAACTCTACGGCCCGAACCTGATCGACGATGCGTTCCTGGACATACGCGTCCTTGAACATCTCGCCGGTGTCCTCGTCGTCGATGATCCGTTCAAACCCTGAATCTTCGATCTCAAATGTCGGTGCATACGATTCAGACGCGAGTGCCTCTGGCGGCGGCGCATCCGTCTTCTCGCCCCGTGAGGAACGCCCTCGCCCACGACCGCGGCCGCCGCGCTTGTTTCGCCCGCCTTCTTCCTCCGCCGCTGCAGCTTCTGCTTCGGGCGAACGCGGCGTTTCCGCGAGCGGCTCTGCGATCTCCTGGACCGCCTCCATCTGCTTTTCACGCTCGACCCGCGCCCGGTCGATCTTTTCGTTCGCCTCGCGCTTTGCTTCCTCTGGCGAAGTCTTCTTCGACTTCTCCATCACGATGCGTTCGATCTCTTCTTCCTCGTCAAAAAAGTCCGTGACGTAGAGAAATGCGTCGCGTTCCAAGCCGATGGCAACGAACGCCGATTGCATTCCGGGCAGCACACGCTGCACCCGACCCTTGTAAATGTTGCCGGCAATGCCGGTATTCTCTTCGCCTCGTTCGATATAGAACTCGCTGACGCGTCCGTTATCCAATATTGCGATCTTCTTTTCGCGCCCGTTGACGCTGATGATCATTTCCTTTGACATAAGATCAAAATACTTCCTTAAAAATTCAATGTAGATATGCCAGAAGACCGGCGCGTCGTAGGTAAGCGGCTAAACACTAGATGGATTTGTGACAGACCGGGGCCGCTGTCTAGAAAGACAGGGTAGATTTTGCGTAAGATTTTCTTTTAGATTTCCCGCCCGGAAGTCTTGCACCAGGCAGGGCGGCTGTGAATTGTGTCACGCAGGAATCTCTTTATCAAAAAAGCGCCGAACGCCTTTTGGTTTCAGGGAGCACTCGATCCAGGCTCAATGCCCGATCGTGCTCAACCCTTAAAATCTGTCAGCCCAACACGTCACGTGCGGCTCTAAAATCCTCTAACGTTTGCTTAGACCGACGATCTCAAACGTCCTCGCTTCATTAGCAAACTCGCAGTCAGTATAAACAAATTACGTCGATTGGTAAACGCTCACGGAGTTTAATTGGGCCACGACTGGAATGTCAGGTCAGGTCTCTTAAGTTTTACTCCGCGTATTCCCGTATATCTTGGGTAAATCTAAAAGCGACAAGCTACGAAGTTGCGGTATTACCATGCTGATCTGCGACCTTTCTGTTTCGCGTCCTTTTCGTGTGTTTCGTGTGATTCGTGGTTTTCTTATGAAGCAGAACCACGAATCACACGAAAAAGCACGAATCAGGAAAGTCTCAAATCAGTATTGGGTTGGCGACGTGCTCAAGCGGGACGTCAAATCCTTCCGAGGCGTTGGGTGCGTTCCGTGAACTCCGTGGTTTTAGCGAGAAAGCCGAACCACGGAACACACAGAAAGCACGGATAAGACACGGAAAGATTTCCCCCGACACTCAAGTTTCTCGTTGATCGAACTACACGATACAATCTGTTTACCCCAACCTTATGGAGATCTATTTTCAGCTAATCAACGACGCCGAAGGTGTCGCCAATGCCTGTCGAGAACTGTCGGGCGAAAAGTATCTGGGCTTCGATACCGAGACGACGGAGCTTGATCCGTATCGAGGAGACCTGCGTCTCGTGCAGTTCAGCACCGGCAAATCGACGTATGTCATCGACATGAAGCCGTTCGGATCGAACGGGTCGCTGCGTGAGAATCCGGCGTTGGCTCCCCTTCGCGATCTGCTCTCCGATGGGACGCAGATCAAGATCGCACATAACGCAAAGTTCGACGCAAAATGGGTGCGGTATCACCTGGGAGCCGAACTTAACGGCGTGTTCGATACTTTTCTGGCAAGTCAGTTGATCGCCGCCGGCGATTCCGACCGGCGTCACTCGCTTGCCGATGTCGCGCAATTTTTCACCGGAACGGAAGTCGACAAGACCGAGCAGATCAGCGACTGGAGCGGGGAGCTTTCGCAATCGCAGATCGAATACGCAGCAAGAGATGCGGCGATCATGATCCCGCTTCGGGAGCAGGTGGCGGAACGTTTGAAGACGGACGAGCTGGAACGTGTTTCGAATCTCGAATTCGACTGCGTCATGCCGATCGCCGAAATGGAGGTCAACGGATTTTATCTCGACGAGGCCCGATGGCGCGAACAATTAGGGAGGGTGACGGTCGCACAGGCGAAAGCAGCCGACGAGCTGCAGGAATTACTTTCAGCCGGCGTCGCACAGGCTTCGTTGTTTGGTCGTGCGGAGATAAATCTGGATTCGCAGCAGCAGGTCACCGACGCACTCCTGAATCTTGGAGTGCCCGTTCCCGATACGACTCGTGCGTGGCAATTGCAGCCGCTCGCCGAAAAGTATCCGGTGGTCGCAAAGCTTCTCGAGTACCGGGGCGTTGCGAAATCGATGTCGAGCTTTGGTGAGAATATTCTCGAGTTCATCGAACCGAAGACCGGGCGGATCCACGCGGACTTCCGTCAGATCGGTGCACCGACCGGACGCTTTTCATGTTCCAATCCGAACCTGCAGCAGATCCCACATGAACGGCAGTACCGCCGATGCTTCAAAGCACCGGAGGGCAAAAGCCTCATCATCGCCGACTACTCTCAGATCGAGCTGAGGATCCTCGCTGAGTTTTCCGGTGACACGAACTTTATCAAGGCATTTGTATCCGGCGAAGATTTCCATTCGATCACGGCGTCGCAGGTTTTCGGTGTGGCTGCCACAGACGTAACTTCTGAACAGCGCTCGTTCGCAAAGCGTTTGAATTTCGGGGTCGTTTACGGGATCGGAGCTTCGCGTTTTGGGCTTATGACCGGGCTCTCGAATTCGGATGCCGAGAACACGATGCGAAGATATTTCGGGACGTACCGCGATCTTGATGCGTATCTCCGGAGCTCAGGATCGGATGTCGTTACAAAGCGGGTTGCGCGCACCGCGTCGAACCGGATGCTGCGACTGCGATTCGACGACAACGACCGGCAGCAGGTCGCTTCGGCGCGACGATACGGCGTCAATATGCCGATCCAAGGCACATCGGCAGATATCCTAAAACGCGCTCTGCGTTTGCTGCATGATTCACTTCGCACGACGAGCGGCCGACTCGTAAACATTGTTCACGATGAAGTGATCGTCGAATGCGACGCGAGCGAGTCCGAGTCGGTCGCCCAACTGCTTGAGAAAGCAATGTGCACCGCGGGCGAAGAGTTCGTGAAATCGGTTCCAGTGAAAGTGGATGTGCACGTTGCGGAGGACTGGGCGAAGTGAGGTTCGGATTCAGAAGTCAGAAGTCAGAAGTCAGAAGTGGGACGTTATAGCTGCAGATTGATATTCAGGGTAATACTAGGTGCTGACTTCCGGATTCTGACTTCCGTCTTCTGACTTCTGACTTCTTACTTCTTACTTCTTACTTCTTACTTCTGACTTCTGACTTCCGACTTCTCACTTCTCGGTAACAGTCACCAGATCCGCAAACAGCTTCATCTGACTTGGCGTGAATGTAAATTCTTCGTTGCCGAGTTGGAAGCGCACGTTGGCCTCAGCGGCGATCTTGGCGAGGCTGGCGCGTGACAGCTCGAAGTTTAGATATTCCATCTGCTCTCGCGGCTTCGCGGCGTATCGAGCACTACCGATAACGAGCATTTCATCTTTTAGAGCCGCGGTCATCGAGTGATTCTCTCCGAAGCGCGGTTTCTTTGACATCACCCAAAACGTCAGGAGGAATGTTTCAGGCGAACGTTCCAATGTGTCGCCGGCATAGATGATCCCCATAGCGAAATTCATCGCTAGAAGGCCGGCCCGGCTCGCGTCACTCTTCGAGAAGTTATCCGAGACGGCCATGATCTTCGAGGTCTTGCCGGCGGGATC
>JANPJL010000253.1:0-2271 GCA_031425495.1 Acidobacteriota bacterium | reverse complement strand
ACCCGACGCACGAGGAATAACCGGCGAGGAATCCGAATCGATACGCCGGGCACTCGTTCTTGGGATCCGCGATTATGCCGGGAAGAACGGATTCAAGAAAGCCGTACTCGGACTTTCCGGCGGGATCGACTCGACGTTGGTTGCCGCACTCGCCGCAGAAGCTATCGGTCCCGAGAATCTCTTGTGCGTGA
This sequence comes from Acidobacteriota bacterium, assembly GCA_031425495.1. Taxonomy (GTDB): domain Bacteria; phylum Acidobacteriota; class Blastocatellia; order Pyrinomonadales; family Pyrinomonadaceae; genus OLB17. Next base: position 2,080 of record JANPJL010000253.1, on the reverse strand, counting down.
TGATGCCATCGCCTTTCTCGTCCGAGGGAAGCATCAAGGATTCGGAAGAACTGGTACGAAACCTTGGATGCGAAAGCCGGATCGAACCGATCTCTGCTACTTTCGAGGTCCTGCTCGAACAGATGAAGCTCACCAAACCGACGAAAGGCGGTGAGAGTTTGGCGGCGGAGAATATGCAGTCGCGACTTCGTGGTGTGATCCTGATGGCGATCTCGAATGCAGAGGGCCGTCTGCTGCTTTCCACCGGAAATAAGTCGGAGCTGGCCGTCGGTTATTGCACGCTCTACGGCGACACGAACGGCGGACTCGCGGTGTTGGGCGATGTCCTGAAAACCGAGGTCTGGCAGATCGCACGGCAGATAAACGAATCGGCCGGCGCCGAGATCATCCCGACAAAGATCATCGACAAAAAACCTTCGGCCGAGCTCGCACCGAACCAGTTCGATCAGGACAGCCTTCCGCCATACGAGCTGATGGATCCGATCCTCGAATCGTACTTCGAACGTAAATCCGCACCGGCTGAGATCATCGCCGAAGGCAATGATGCGGATCTCGTCTATGCGGTCCTCAACAAGGTCGAGAACCCCGCCAACGAATTCAAGCGTCAACAACTTCCTCCGTCGATAATCATTTCCAAAAACGCCATCGGCGTAGGCCGCCGCCGTCCGATCACGCACAAGTACCGACGAGCATCTAATTGATTGTCAATGGTCAAGGATGGCCAGGTCGAGAGGTTCAGCGTTGGCGGAGCATGCTCCGTGATCTGGGACTTCACTTTCTTCCCTCGGGTTACTAAGGTGAACTAGAATGTTGGAAGAGGTGGACAAGGAGGAAAAGCACCATGAACCGTATCGAAATACTCATTGTTGTAATAGTTGGAATCCTTTTCGTATCACGGTCGTGGGCGCAAAGTGATGGGGCAAGCCGGCAACGATTGAGAAATACCCCACAGAAAGAATTATTTAAGAGCGAAGACGGGCTGGTCGGATCGTGGCAAGGCTGTTTTAAGATGCCCGACGAACGCCATGAACACGGTTGCTACAAAAAGAGCTACGCGAAAGAGTTTCAGAGTGCACAGAATTTCACTCTGTTCAACGCCGACGGCACCGTCTGGTTGCATGCCAGCAGACTAGAAAACGCCGAGTATAGACAAAGCGGGCTTCAGTATTTTGGCGACAGCAAGAAAGAATTTGAACCATTTTCCTCCAATGGTCGAGATATTGTTTTAAGGCTGACTGCGGAGTCCCCCAGCTGGTTTGAAGTAGAGGTCAACGAAACTACTCGGGAAACCAAGTTTGTTCACAAAACGGATCCGGCGTGGGCAAAAACGAACTGGGAATTTTGGTCGAAAATCGAAGGGACGATAGTAATACCGGATGATCAGCGGCTACGTCGCACGCCAAACGGCGAAGTACTTGAGCGGACTAAAGATCGAATTCTTGGAGACGTCCGGCTCGTTAGAACGGATGGAGATTGGGCTCACGTTGAAACTATCGAGGTGCCCTTATCAAGCGCTGAACAGTTCCGTGGTTGGATAAGGTGGAAAAGAGGTCGTGCGATAATGATCGGCTGCTTCCTCAACCAGCGCCGGGTACCCGCACTGATTAATGGCAAGAACATCTAGCGCAGTTGCACCGACGATTCCTTATCCTTTCCTCAGATCCGCTCCGGTCCGTTATCGTCGCGAAGTTCGAGATAGAGTAACTCTGCAAGAAGTTCTTTTCGCTCCGTTCATTTCACCGACAGCACGATGCTGAAAACGAAATGAACGGAGTTTTTATGTCTGGATTTGATAGCCCACTAGATAATTTAAAGATTGCGAGTCCCTGCTCGGCTAACTGGAGTGCGATGCAGGGTGACGAACGCAAACGCCATTGCGGCGAGTGCAAGCTAAACGTTTATAACCTGTCGGGGATGACGCGTTACGACGCGGAGAATCTGTTAAGGCTTTCCGAAGGTCGTTTGTGCGTTCGCTATGTTCAGCGGGCCGACGGAACGATATTGACGCAGGACTGTCCTGTCGGTTGGGCGAAGGTGAAACAGAAAGTGTCGATCTTCGCGGCGGCCGCCTTCTCACTGG
>JANPJL010000252.1:0-5171 GCA_031425495.1 Acidobacteriota bacterium | reverse complement strand
ACTGAATTTCATTTTGCCGCCGACCTCTCCTTCGCTAAACTATCCCTTCCGTCGGAATTCTAATTCTTCAATGAAACAGACATACATCAACCAACTCAAAGACCACATTGGCGAAGAAGTCACGCTTAAGGGCTGGCTGTACAACACGCGATCGAGCGGAAAGCTCGTGTTTTTGCAGCTCCGTGATGGAACGGGCATTGTCCAGTGCGTTGTTTTTAAAGGCAACGACGATGCCGTGTTTGAAAAGGCAAAGTCGATTGGCCAGGAATCGTCGATCATCGTTACCGGTTCGGTGAAGACGGATGAAAGGTCGTCGCTCGGCGTGGAACTTGACGTGAAAGATGTCGAGGTCTTGCAGAACGTTCACGACTATCCGATCACTCCAAAGGAACACGGAACTGAATTCCTGATGGATAATCGGCACCTGTGGATACGTTCGAAAAAGCAGCATGCAGTGTTGAAAGTTCGTCACACGATCATCAAGGCGGTCCGTGATTACTTCGACGACAATGGCTTTACCCTCGCCGACACGCCGATCTTTACACCGGCCGCATGCGAAGGGACGACAACTCTTTTTGAGGTGGATTACTTCGGCGATGATAAGGCGTATCTGACCCAGTCGGGTCAGCTTTATAACGAAGCCACCGCGGCGGCATTTGGAAAGTCATACGCATTCGGCCCGACGTTTCGTGCGGAGAAATCCAAAACGCGACGCCATCTAACAGAATTCTGGATGGTCGAGCCTGAGGTGGCATACGCCGGGTACGAGGACATGATGGATCTCGGCGAGGGATTGATCATTGCGATCGTGACACGTGTCCTCGCCGATCGGCAGGAAGAGTTGAAAACTCTCGAACGCGATACGACGGTGCTCGAAGCGATCTCTGGACCTTTTCCGCGGATCCATTACGACGAAGCGGTGAGACTTTTGCAGGAAGGATATGATGAGGAACGCCGGCATCCTGCCGGCGAGGGAGAGGCCGGCAAGATGCCGGCGTTCCAACAACGCTTCGAATGGGGCGGTGACTTCGGAGCTCCGGACGAAACGTATCTCTCGAACCAGTTCGGGAAACCCGTCTTCGTCCATCACTTCCCTACCGCGATAAAGGGATTCTATTTCGAGGTCGACAAGGACCGTCCTGAATGCGCTCTCGGTATCGATCTGCTTGCACCCGAAGGTTACGGCGAGATCATCGGCGGCGGCGAACGTGCCGCGTCGCTCGATTACCTGATCGAGCAGCTCAAGGCTCACAACCTACCGCAGGAAACGTTCGAGTGGTATCTCGACCTCCGCCGCTACGGCAGCGTCCCGCACGCCGGCTTCGGAATGGGAATCGAACGCACCGTCGCTTGGATGTGCGGGATCGAGCATGTTCGTGAGACGATCCCCTTCCCGAGGTTGCTCAATAGGTTGAACCCATAAACGAAGGACGGGCTGTTAGTCCGCTGCTTCGAGGTAAGTTAATGTCAACATACACAGCAAAGATCGTTTGGAAGTCCGACACGCCGGACACATTCACAAAGAATCGCTATACCCGCGGCCACACGTGGGAGTTTGATGGCGGGATAACTGTGCCGGCATCATCGTCTCCTCATGCGGTCCGACTGCCCTTTTCGATCGAAGAAGCGGTCGATCCGGAGGAAGCATTGGTTGCCGCGGCATCGTCATGTCACATGCTGGCGTTTTTGTATATAGCGGCGACCGCCGGTTATCGAGCTGACTCATACGAAGATGACGCGGTTGGCGAAATGACGACGAACGAGGAAGGAAAGCAATGGGTGTCGAAGATCACACTACGACCGTTGATCGAATGGGGCGGCGACAAGGTCCCGACACCGCAGGAATTAGCTGACCTTCACCATAAAGCCCATGAGCAATGCTACATCGCCAACTCGATAAAGTCTGAGGTTGTTGTAGCGGAGCTCTAACGCAGAGCCCGCGGAGACCGGAGCGGAAGAATTATACCTCCGCGCTCTCGGCGATCTCTGAGTTAGAAAAGACATTGGGACGTAGACTATCCCGCTCACCGAACTATCTCAGGCGCGTTTTCCGAAGCTCGCGGATCTTGGCGATCAACTGTCTATTATCGAGCTCGATCGCACCGTGCTCAACGGCGAGCTTTCTTCCATCCGCGGTGAGGTCAAAATGCGGAGTGCTCTTCGCCTGAAACCATTCGCGGCGCATGCCGATTCCGACCGCAAATTCCATCAACTCCTCGACTGAGTCAGCGATCAAATGACATGACGGTCCATGTCGCCAACCATAATCACGTAGATTGTCGACATAGACCGCCATCGAAAACCCGCTTCTACTTTTTCTTTGCTACTTCGGTTCCGGTTGAGCTAGATCCAGACGCTCCCCATTTGCCGTCGAGCGTACCGTCCGGCTTTACGTCGTAGCTCACGAACGCACATTTACTCCCGCCAAAACCGACAGCAATCGTGTCTCCGGTTCGAATCCCGAATCCGTCAAACGTCTCGCCCGCTTTCCACTTGAACGAATAACCCGTTCCGCTTTGTGAAACGTCGAGTGTACCTTTGTAATCGGTGCCGCCGGGGTTCGAACCTGTGATGTCGTACTTACCTTCCAGACCAGTGCCGCTGGTCCGCGTGGCCAGTTCCTTTTCCTGTGAATCGACTCCCCAATATCCGCTCTTGCCGTTTAGCGAACCATCGGGATTAATGTCGTAGAGTACGACTCCACAGCCTTTACCATCTTTCCCATCTGTGAATGAGACCGCAACCTTATTCTTACTCGCGACTCCGACGCCGTCGTATGCGCGTCCGGCGGAATCCCAGCTGAACTGATACACGTCCCCACGCGCGGTGACCACGAGGTTCGCGGCGTACGCGGTTCCGTCGGGATTTGTTCCGGTAGCGGCGTAGCTGCCGGCGATAACGGGAGGGGCTGCTGAGCCCGGTGACGTCGCTCCATTTGCCGGTGTAGTGTTAGCAGGAGCGTTCGAGGTTGATTCCTTGTCACGGCTGTTGCATGCGAGACCGACGGCTACAAGGATCGAAAGGCAGACTAAGAGTGTGGGTTTCGAATGTGTTTGTTTTGGCAAAAGTTCTCCTGGATTTTGTTTGATAGCGTTACTGTCGCGGCTATAATAGGCAGAAAGCCGCTCCATTACAATTCGGGAACACATATGAAACTTCACAAGGCATTGTCACGGACTGTAGTCGCAATATTTCTCTCCTCCCTTCTTTTTGTTTCCTCACCTTCGGCGCAGAAGAGGATCGATGACCTAAGGCCGACAGTGATATTGATCTCGCTCGATGGATTTCGCTACGACTACCTCGAGAAGTTTCGGCCGCCCACCCTTAACAAAATGGCTCGCGAAGGTGTCCGAGCCCGCTGGATGATCCCGTCGTTTCCGACAAAGACATTCCCAAATCATTACACGATGGTGACGGGCCTGTATCCGCAAAACCACGGCCTTGTTGAGAACAACGTTTACGATTTCGGCGAGATATTCAGGATCGACGATCGAGAGCAGGTACACAGTTCGCGATGGTGGCTGGGTGAGCCGATATGGACGACTGCCGAGAAGCAAGGACAGGTTGCAGCGTCGTATTTCTTTGTAGGATCAGAAGCTGAGATCGGCGGTAAGAGACCGACACTATGGCGCACTTACAACGGCCGGGTGCCGCCCGAGATGCGTGTCGACAAAGTTCTCGGCTGGCTTGATCTGCCGGCTGATAAACGGCCGACGATCATCACTCTTTATTTCAGCGATACGGACGATGCCGGTCACGAGTTTGGGCCGGACGCCGAAGAGACCCGGTATGCAGCATTGAACTCGGACCGGTATGTCAGGCAGCTCGTTGACGGGCTGGCGGCACGCGGCATTTCCGACCGGGTGAATATTATGATCGTCAGCGACCATGGTATGGCCGCCCGCGATCAACGCAACGCGATCGTGATGGACGACTACTTCGACACGAAAGATAAAACGTTGGCTGAACCGATACTGACGACCGGCGAGATTTGGCAGATTTTCCCGAAGCCGGGCAAGGAAGCCGTAATCGTCGATCGTTTGAAAAGTATCAAGAATGTCACCTGCTGGCGAAAGAAAGATATTCCGGTTCGACTGAAATACAACAAAGGTCCCCGAGTCGCGCCGATCGTATGTGCCTCGGACGAGGGCTGGGCAATGACAAGCCGCGAGAGGTTTGAGACGACCATGAAGTCTCTGGATTTCGATAAGACTCGCGGGGCTCATGGCTACGATAACAAGTACGAGTCAATGCGAGCGACGTTCATTGCTCGTGGTCCGGCTTTCAAGAGGGGCTTTGTCGCAGACCCGTTTGAAAACATTCACGTTTACGAAATAATGTGCAAGATCCTCGGTCTGAAGCCGGCAAAGAACGACGGCGATCTGACAGCGGTGAAGGGGATGATGAGGTGAGGGGGGGAAGCAGTAGTCGGTAGGCGGTAGGCGGTAGTCAGTAGTCAGTAGTCAGTAGTCAGTAGTCAGTAGTCAGTAGTCAGTAGTCAGTAGTTGATGGATGGTAGTTGGTAGTTGGTAGTTGGTAGTCGGTAGTCGGTAGTCGGTAGTTGTTAGTCGGTGCTCCGTAAAGTTGTGCAATTTCACGCCCGCCCGGTCAGTGACTTCCGGCTACCAACTACCGACTACTGTCTACCTGCTTTTGATCGTAACCACCGCCACTTCCGGCGGAACCATGAATCTGAACGGCAGGATACTCGTGCCTACGCCGCTCGTTACAAACAGATCCACACCTTCCTCTCTGACATGACCGCGTGCGTATTTCTGACCGGCTGACGACGGCACAACTGGAGTTCCGAGTATTGGAAACCAGACTTGACCGCCATGGGTGTGACCAGCAAGCATCAGCTTGTACGCCGGTCGGAGATTCTTCCAGTAATGCAAAACATAAAAGATGTCGGGGCTGTGCTCGAGAACGATGATCTGACCTTCGTTTGGACTTGCAGAGACGGCGCCGCGGACCGTTGCGTCGAACCCCTGCCACGAATCGAGTTTCATATGATCCTTGAGCCCTAGCAGTCGAAGCGGCGCACCGTTCTGCCGGATCACCGCCATCTCGTTCTGCAGTACGCGATACCCAACACGTGTCAGCTCCGCAGAAACATCTTCATCGCCATACCACCCGTCATGATTTCCAAGTACCGCGAAGACGCCGTGTTT
>JANPJL010000251.1:0-6812 GCA_031425495.1 Acidobacteriota bacterium | reverse complement strand
TCGAGATTGGGTCGCTGAACTTTTACGGCAACCTCTTCGCCGGTGTGAAGACGGGCCCGGTAAACCTGGCCGAGCGACGCAGCCGCTACGGGCTCGAGCTCAAACTCCGCGTAAACTTCATTGATCTTCCGGCCAAGCTCTTTCTCGATCCGAGCGAACGCAACCTCATTCGGAAACGGAGGAACCTGATCCTGCAACTCACCCAGCGCCTTCACGAACGGCAGCGGCAAAAGATCAGCACGCGTTCCCATCGACTGCCCGATCTTAATAAATGTCGGACCAAGCTCGATCAGTTTGTCCTTCAACCAGACGGCCTGCTTCTCTTCATTGGCTACCTTGTTGGTTTCGCCGCCGATGATGAACTGTCTCATCAGCAGCAGGAATCCATGTAGAAACCAAAGCCGGATGCTATAGAGTTTCTCGCCGTAGACCGCGAGCCGTGTCATCCGTTCGGCCTTCTTCAAGCGTTCCTTTGCGTAGCGGAGTTGCGCCTTTCGATGGACCCCGTATTGGTCGAGGTAGAGATAAAGCGCGAGCTTACCGATGACGGCCGAAACGTGAAGTATCCGGAGATAACCACGAAAGCCGGCGTATCCCTTTTCGATGTGGGCTTCTTTATCGGCGAGAAATTTCGCCTCGGCGGCGAGCTGTTCGTTCGAGATGAGCTTCGCGATCGGCAAAGTTCCCGTCGCCGTCATGTCATGTGCGCCGTTCAAGTCCCGGACCTTCGGTTCAGCAAGTGCGAGTGCCTGGTTGTTCGATGTATCGTTCACAAAACTCTCTTCCTAATCCCGTCAAGTTGCCCGGCCTTCGACCTCCGCGTAAACCACCTGTCCGCCGTCCGCGATCTCCGATTCCGTTCTTTCCGTGTTTTCCGTCTCTTTCCGTGTATTCCGTGGCCCTGCCTGAAGACCACGGCATACACGGACTACACGGAATCGAAGACACGGAAAGAATTCGTCAAGATCCGGTCGTTATCTCAAGCCCGAGCGGGTAAACCTTATCAACAGAAATTCCAGCATACCGGAACGAAAGGTTTTCGATGCCCTAACTGATCCTGGCTTTGTCCTTCAACTTCACCAACGGCTGGATCCTCATAGGATCTCGAGCATATTCCGTACGCCCTGCGTTTCGAAATAGTTCGACGCACGTCGCGTGTCCTTTTTGATCTGGACCTTTAGTTCGTCAATGCCGTTGAATTTCCGCTCGTCTCGGATGCGGTGCAGAAAACGGACACGCAGAACGTCGCCGTAAAGATCGCCGTCAAAATCGAAAATGTATGTTTCGATCGATGGTTCCGCGTCATTCTCGAAAGTGGGGCGCACGCCGATGTTCGTAATGCTCTTTCGCCACACGCCGTCGAGCAATGTCGCCGTCGCGTATACGCCGAACTTCGGCAGGACGCGGTTGTGAGGTTTCAGATTGGCTGTCGGAAACCCGATCGTATGTCCGCGGCGGTTGCCGCGTATGATCACGCCTTCGACACCATACGGTCGCCCCAGCATTCTCCGTACTAAATTTACGCGCCCGGCTGCGAGCAGCTCACGGATCCTTGATGAGCTGACGCGGTTTCCACGCAGGCGAACTTCGTCGACTTCGTCGGCAAAGAATCCGAGCTCGACGCTCATCTTGCGCAGCAGATCAATATTGCCGCCGCGGTCCTTTCCAAATGCAAAACCCTTGCCGAGGTAAACTTCTTTCGCTTGAAGACGGTCGCGGACTATCTGCTCGAGAAAATCTTCGGCCGGGTGAGCGGCGAATTCGCGAGTGAAGGGTATAACGATGGCCTGTTCAATACCGAGAACTTCGAAATTCGCGAGTCGTTGGTCGAGAGTTTGGAGAAGCGGCGGAGCGGAATCCGGATGAAGAACAGCACGCGGGTGCGGATCGAAAGTGATCGCGGTTGGAGTTGCGTCCACGGTTGCCGCCCGCTCCGCGACAGTGCGCATTATTTCCTGATGGCCGAGATGTAATCCATCGAAAACGCCCAACGTCAAAACCGTCGGGCGGAGTATATTCGCGTTCTCAGTGCCGTGGAATATTTTCATGCTCAAGGTAGTAATCTACCCCTGCGGATGCGATAGCACAATTCGGATGCTGGCCCCACGATGCCAAAGCCCGCACGTTAGTCAGGGCGATATGCTCAAGATGGTGCAGCGTCGGTGGCTCAATGTTGAGCATATCGCCCTCGCTTACGCTCAGGCTTTTGCATCCTGCCGCACTAATCCCCCAGATGCTTCCGCGGTATCAGATAATTCCGCACATAATCCGAAACCGCCTCCTCGAGCGGGGTCGTCTCGCTCTTGTAACCGGCTTCGCGGATGCGGGTCAGATCGGCTTGGGTGTGATATTGGTACCGGTCGCGGAGATGCTCCGGCATGTCGACGAAATCGACATTCTTTGGTCGATCGAGTGCTCTGAAGATCGCGTCGGCGAGACCGTTCCACGTGTTCATGCGACCGGAGCCGACATTGAAAAGGCCACCGGTCTTGTTCTCCATAAAGTGCACGGTCATCTCGACGGCGTCTTTCACGTAAACAAAATCACGACCGAATTCCCCGTCTTCGTAGTCGGGATTCGCGCTCTTGAACAGCTGCAGCTTGCCGGTCTCGCTTATTTGATCGAACGCCTTGTTCACAAGCGACCTCATGTCCTCTTTGTGATTCTCGTTCGGTCCGAAGACGTTGAAGTATTTCAGCCCGACGATCGATTCGAACATTCCATTGCGAGCAGCATACTGATCGAACAAATGTTTCGAATATCCATAAATGTTAAGCGGTCGCAGCTTGGCTAGCTCGTCCAACCCGTCGTTCATTCCCGCCGAGCCATCGCCATATGTCGCGGCGGACGATGCGTAAATGAATCGAACGTCCTGCTTTAGCGCCCAGCGAGCAAGGTCCTGCGTGTACTGATAATTATTGCGGAACATATAGTCCGCATCGGTCTCGGTGGTGGAGGAACACGCTCCGAGATGCAGGAGAGTTTTGGCGTCCTTGAAATCATCGAGGTCTTCGATGAAATCATCCGCGTCGATGTAGTCGGCGAACTTCAGCGGTGCGAGGTTCTTCCACTTATCGGTTTCGTCCAGCCGATCGACTATCAAAACGTTGTCGTGGCCGAGCTCATTCAGCCGCCACACGATCGCACTGCCGATAAACCCGGCCCCGCCGGTTACGATGATCTTCATAATGGAACGCCGGCATCTTGCCGGCATGTGTCAGTTTATATTAGACGAATGCTACGCGTTTCGTTGCCGGCAGGATGCCGGCGTTCCATCTACCAACCCAAAATATAAGCAAACATCAATGGCGCAACAATCGAGGCGTCGGACTCGACAATGTACTTCGGTGTCGAGGCTTCGAGTTTTCCCCACGTGATCTTTTCATTCGGCACCGCGCCCGAGTACGAACCATACGAAGTCGTCGAATCTGAGATCTGACAGAAATATCCCCAGACCGGAACGCCGGTGCGCTGCAGATCCTGGTGTAACATCGGTACGACGCAGATCGGAAAGTCGCCTGCGATGCCACCGCCGATCTGAAAGAAACCGATCGTTGTTCCCTCGGACTCTCGCGTGTACCAATCGGCGAGCATCGTCATGTATTCGATTCCCGTTCGAACCGTGTGGACGTTCTCGATATCACCGGTGATAACGTGGCCGGCGAACATGTTCCCCATTGTGGAATCTTCCCAGCCCGGCACGACCATCGGGAGATTCTTCTCCATCGCGGCGTACATCCAGGAATCTTTAACATCGATCTGGTAATACTCCTCGAGCGAGCCGTTCTTCAAAACCTGGTACATGAACTCGTGCGGGAAATAACGTTGGCCCTCTGCCTCAGCCCGGGTCCAAACTTCGACCATCGCTTTTTCAAGCCGCCGCATTGCCTCGTGTTCCGGAATGCATGTGTCGGTCACGCGGTTCATGTGACGATCTAGCAGAGCCTGCTCATCCTCGGGCGTCAGGTCGCGGTAGTTCGGCACGCGTTCGTAAAAATCGTGAGCCACGAGATTGAAGAGATCCTCTTCGAGATTCGCACCGGTGCACGAAATGATCTGCACCTTGTCCTGGCGAATCATCTCCGCGAGGCTCAGTCCCAACTCTGCAGTCGACATCGCGCCCGCGAGCGTGATCATCATCTTCCCGCCACCGTCGAGATGGCGCGTGTAACCTTCCGACGCATCGATCAGCGCCGCCGCATTGAAGTGGCGGTAGTGATGTTTAATAAATTCCGATATTTGTCCATTCATTATTCTCCAATGATATAAAGAGGCGCCCGCAAGGTCGAGCGGACGGTGCGAAAACCTTGAGCTTGGATATACTTATCTCCGATGCGAATCAGGATATTTGTTCTTATTGCCTTACTCGGGGCCGGATCTTTCACGGCGTGTCGGCAGCTAAGCGAGCCAGGCGGAGGCTCATCAGTCGAACGTGCATTCGAGCAGCGTGACCGCGATGTTCAGGTCCAAGGCGAGGGCGTCGTAACGCGGATCCTGACCGACGATACGAAGGGATCCCCCCATCAACGATTCATAGTTCGTCTCGCATCCGGCCGGACAGTCTTGATCCAGCACAACATCGAACTCGCTCCACGAGTGGCTGAGTTAAAAGAGGGAGATACCGTCGCCTTTTTCGGCGAGTATATTTGGAATGACCAGGGCGGACTCGTTCACTGGACGCACCACGATCCGGCCGGTCGGCACGTGGCGGGTTGGGTAAAACACAATGGCCGGACATTTCAATAACGTCCGGCCTTACGTGATCTGCTTTCTCCGCAAGCTCTGCGTCTTTGGCCTTTTTTTGGTGCTGTTCGAGATCACCTACTTCTATTGGAACTCAAGCATCGGCCCCGCGAAGAACGGCGGGCCGGATCAATTATTATTACGCCTCGGTCGATATTCCACTTGGCGGCTAAATAGATCGACGGACTAATTTTTCTCTTTCATCCCATTCATTCTTTGTTCTTCTTATTCCGTGGTCTTCAGAAAACCTAACGACGGAACAAGAGGAATAAGAGGAGAGAGATTCCGGGGCCAAAAAAATGACGCGAAAAGGAACGATGTCCTTTTCGCGTCATTCGCGTACTTCGCGGGAAAATAATTTCTAGAAAGCCTCGCTAAACGAAACCTCGCCCGCCACTGCGACTTGATACGCTGAGACACGGCGTTCGAAAAAGTTCGCGAGTTCCTGCACGTCTTGAAGGTCCATAAACGAGAAGGGATTCTTTGCACCGTAAACTTTCTGCATCCCGAGCATTACTAGACGTTGGTCGGCGATGAATTCGAGATACTGTCGCATGTCGGCAACCGATAAGCCGGCGACGCCGCCGGAAAGTATGTCTTCTGCAAATTGCATCTCGCAGTCCACGGCTTCGTCGAGCATCGTCGCGATGTCGCGCGTCAACGCTTCGTCGAATAGTTCCGGTTCCTCGGTTCGCACTTTCTTGACGACCTCGAATGCAAAGTTCATGTGCGCCGATTCGTCACGGAAGACCCAGTTCGTTCCCGCGGCGAGCCCATGCAGCAAACCTTTCGATCGAAGAAAATAAACGTACGCAAACGCTGCGAAGAAGAACATTCCCTCGATGCACGCCGCGAAACAGACCAGGTTAAGCAGGAACTGACGTCGATCCTCGATCGTTTTCAACTCGCTCAAATTGTCGATCGAGTCCATCCATTTCATGCAGAACTCACCCTTCTTTCGGATCGATGGAATATTCTCGATCGCAGTGAACGCTTCTTCACGTGCCTTGTGTTCGGGAATGTATGTGTCGAGCAGCGTCAGATAAAACTGCACGTGCGTCGCCTCTTCGAAAAGCTGACGCGAGAGATACATCCGGGCTTCCGGAGAATTGATGTGCTTGTAGAGATTCAGCACGAGGTTGTTCGAGACGATCGAATCGCCGGTCGCGAAGAACGCGACAAGCCGGTTGATCATGTGACGCTCGGGCCCCGACATCTTCGTCCTCAGATCCGTGACGTCGGTCGAGAAGTCTACTTCCTCGACGGTCCACGTATTCTTGATCGAATTTTTATACATTTCATAAAAATCCGGGTACTTCATTGGACGAAGGGTAAGATTGAATCCAGGGTCAAGCAACATATTATTTCTCTTCGCCGCATCGCGGCCGTGTGCGTTTAGCCGTGGCCTTCAGGCCACGGTGATGTTGATATGCGTCGAGCCGCGTCAGCGGCGACTGAATTTCATGCGGTCACTACGTGACGCGGATATCTGTCAATCCAACCGTGGCCTGAAGGCCACGGCTAAAGGCATCTGCCGCTATGCGGCACAGGAATCACATGTAAATCGTCTACTGACACGCTTCGCACGACTCGGGATTTTCCAACGAGCACGCTAACGCTTCTTCATCCGAATAAGCTTTCACATCTGCCGGTATGATCTCCGACGCCTTATACTCTGCTGTCACCTGATTGATCTTCGTTGCGGGTCGCGATCGCAAATAGTAGGTCGTCTTCAAACCTTTCTGCCACGCGTACATGTACATCGACGATAGCTTGCCGATGTTCGGACTTTCCATGAACAGGTTTAGGGAAGCGCTCTGGTCGATGTACGCGCCGCGGTCGGCCTGCATATCGATCAGAGAACGCATCGGCACTTCCCACGCAGTGCGATAGATCTCTCGTAATTCCGGCGTGAACTCCTCGATGTCTTGCACCGAACCTTCGCTCAATTTGATCTTGTTACGAATCTCATCGGTCCAAAGCCCTAATGCCTTGAGTTCGCTCACAAGATATTTATTCACCTGGACGAAGTCACCGGAAAGCGTTTCGCGTTTGAACAGGTTCGACAC
>JANPJL010000250.1:0-2207 GCA_031425495.1 Acidobacteriota bacterium | reverse complement strand
CTCGAGCCAGATGCCGGAGGTCTTAACCTGAGTCGTTTCGATCTGGAGGTCGCACGTCGCATCCGCGCCGATCGTCAGACGCTCCTGCGAAAAGACCACGGTCGACTTCTCCGACCCAACCACGATGTGAACAATAATTCCTGCCATTAATGCGTCGGATGCCGATATTCTTGGTCAGCTATCCGCCGTTTGCGAAGAGAGATTCTACCACAAGCATCTGGTCTTCGATGCAATTCCCCGGAGGTTCGTGGCAGAATAAAAAAAGCGATAAACCCGACTCTTGGGGCCGTGAGTATATAAATGTCCAAGCCGAAATTCATCGACGACCGCGAGCAGCTCGAAAAGCTCGCCCCCATAATGAAAGCCCCGATAAACCGGCACGTTTTCGTCTGCAATGGAAAGTCGTGCTCTCAAGTGGGCAGCGCCGAAGTAAAGGCCGAGTTCGTCCGGATCCTGGAAGAGAAGGGCCTGCGTCAGGGAAAGGAATCGAAGGGACGGAATCCGCTTGGCGAGGTCGTCTTGACGGACTGCGGCTCGGTCGGATTCTGCTCGATCGGTGTGGCGGTCCTGGTTTATCCCGAAGGCGTTTGGTACGGACAGGTCCAGGCGGTTGACGTTGCGGAGATCGTCGAGGAACATTTGGAGAAGGGGAAGGTCGTTGATAGGTTGGCGTTGATTGAGATGGACGGGCAACCGAACTGAGCAGGGATCGCGACGGACAGTCAGTACCGCCTGCGTCAGCGGGTGGTCGATAGTCGGGAGGTATCCACCCTAATTCCATTTCGAGCGCCGCACCACCCGCTTACGCGGGCGGTACTGACCTGTTACCCGACAGCGACTTAACCCCTCATCGCCGTCAATATCTCATCTACGACCTTCTTCGCATCACCGAACAACATCAACGTGTTCTCTTTATAAAACAGCGGATTATCAACTCCGGCATAGCCGCTGGCCATCGAGCGTTTCATTACTATCGTGTCGCGGGCTTCCCAGACATGAAGCACCGGCATACCGGCGATCGGCGAACCTGGATCGTCCATTGCGGAAGGGTTGACGATGTCGTTAGCTCCGATGACCCACGAGACGTCCGTGCCGCTGAACTCGCTGTTGACCTCTTCCATCTCGAAGACGATGTCGTACGGGATGTTGGCTTCGGCGAGAAGTACGTTCATGTGTCCCGGCAGGCGACCGGCGACCGGGTGGATAGCGAACTTAACTTCGGTGCCACCTTCTTTGAGGATCTTTACGACTTCGGCGAGCGAGTGCTGAGCCTGTGCGACGGCGAGTCCGTAGCCCGGAACGATGATGACCTTCTTTGATTGAAGCAGCATATCGGCTGCGTTCTCTGCATCTACCGAACGCACTTCGCCCTGCGGTTCGCCGCTCTTAGTCGCAACGGTTCCGCTTTCGGTTCCAAATCCACCGAGCATCACGCTGACAAACGAGCGGTTCATGCCGCGGCACATGATGTAGCTAAGGATCGCACCGGACGATCCGACGAGTGCACCGGTGATGATAAGCAGGTCATTCGACAACATGAAACCCGCCGCCGAAGCAGCCCAGCCCGAATAACTATTGAGCATCGAGACGACCACCGGCATATCCGCACCGCCGATCGCCATCACGAAATGTACGCCAAGGATGAATGTGATGATCGTCGCGGCGAGCAGGTAAGTAGCACCGGTTGTTCCCGGCGAGAGCACGAATAAAACACCGAGAGCGATCGTCGCGATCAGCATCGCTAGATTGATAATGTGCCGGCCCGGGATCATCAAAGGCTTGCCAGAGAGCGTGCCCTGCAGCTTTGCCCATGCGATCACCGAACCCGTGAACGTAATTGCTCCGATACAGACACCGATAAAGATCTCGACGAGATGGATATTCAGCTCGGCCGCGGTCATCACATCGTGCGGGCCTAGATACGTCCCGAATCCGACAAGCACTGCGGCGAGTCCGACAAAGCTATGCAGTGCCGCGACAAGCTGCGGCATCGACGTCATTTGCACACGCGAAGCTAGCACCGCGCCGATAACCAAGCCGGGTATCAAAGCGCCGATCAGCAGCACGTAGTTGCCGTCCTTCATCGCGGCAACCGTCGCACCAAGCGCGATCAGCATCCCGATGATCCCGTACCAATTCCCCCGCCGTGCGGTTTCCTGTTTCGACAGTCCGCCGAGGCTCAAGATAAACAACGCACTCGCGGCGAT
>JANPJL010000249.1:0-2039 GCA_031425495.1 Acidobacteriota bacterium | reverse complement strand
GAAAAGATCCTGGAGCGTCATCCGTTTCCAGGTCCGGGTCTCGGCGTTCGCATCCTTGGCGACATAACGCCGGACAAAGTCGAACTGCTCCAGAAGGCCGATAAGATATTCATTGAAGAGCTGCACAACTTCGGAATTTATAAGGATGTATGGCAGGCGTTCGCCGTCTTGCTTCCGATACAATCGGTTGGCGTGATGGGCGACTTCCGCACGTATGAAAAAACCGTTGCCCTCCGCGCCGTTACCAGCACTGATGGCATGACCGCCGATTGGGCACGTCTCCCACACGACTTCCTTGCACACGTTTCGTCACGGATCACGAGTGAGGTCCGCGGTGTAAATCGAGTCGTCTACGACATTTCCTCTAAACCGCCGAGCACCATAGAGTGGGAATGAGCCGCTCGAAACATTTTTTTGCCGAACCGCTACCTTGTGTGCGAGAATAATTTACCCCCTAAACGACCTTGAGGATCCTCGTCGATCCCTTTTTTTTGCGTATGAACGATACATCTGTACCGGAGCGCCTTTCGACCGGCATCACTGGCCTTGATCACATTTTAAAGGGCGGCTTTCCGAAGAACCGTCTCCACCTAATCGAAGGCAATCCGGGCACCGGCAAGACTACGCTCGCTCTACAGTTTCTTCTCGAGGGCGTCCGACTAGGCGAGAAAGGCCTTTATGTAACGCTTTCCGAAAGTCGCGAAGAATTGATCGCAGTCGCGGCATCGCACGGATGGTCACTAGATGACATCGCCATCCAGGATCTGACGGATTCGGGCGAAAGCCTGACAAACAATTCACGGTATACCGTTTTTCATCCGTCCGAGGTCGAGCTGGACGAAACGACGCGTGCAGTTCTTGACGAGGTCGAACGGATAAATCCCGTTCGCGTTGTTTTCGATTCGCTTTCCGAAATGCGTATGCTTGCCAGCGATCCGCTCCGGTTTCGTCGCCAGATACTAGCTCTCAAGCAATATTTCCTGAAGCGCAACTGTACCGTTCTCATGCTTGACGACCGCACGTCGAAAGCCGCGGACCGGCAGCTTGAGAGCGTCGCACACGGTGTTCTGAATCTTGAGTATGTACCCGTCGAATATGGGCGCCAGCGTCACTCGCTCCGGGTGGTAAAAATGCGCGGCGTTAATTTCCGATCGGGTTTCCATGATTTCAATATCGAAACCGGGGGTATCATTATTTTCCCCCGGCTCTCGTCTGAGAAGACGGTGGACTTCGCAAGGGGAACGCTCGCCACGGGTCGATCGAACGTCGATGAGTTGATTGGCGGACTGAGTTACGGCACGAGTACGATCCTGATCGGTCCGGCGGGCGTCGGTAAATCGACGCTAGCCATGATGTATGCGTGTGCAGCCGTCGAACGGGGCGAACGTGCAGCTGCATACCTATTTGACGAAGGTCCCGAGACCCTATACCAACGCGCGGCGGCGCTCGGGCTCGATGTTAAGAAATATGTCGATTCAGGCCAGATCACTCTGAGACAGATCCAACTTGCTGAGCTGACGCCGGGCGAGCTTTCCCACATGATCAGCCGTGAGGTCGAGGATAAAGGGACGCGAGTGGTGATCATCGACAGCGTAAACGGCTACATGATGGCCACCCCGCAGGAAAAGTTCCTCACGATGCAGTTCCATGAACTTCTTTCGTACCTGAATCATAACGGCGTCGTTAGTATTCTTGTCGTAGGACAGTATGGCCTCGTTGGTTCAATGCAGACGCCGATCGACATGAGTTATCTCGCCGACAGCGTGGTCTTGCTTAGATATTTTGAGACGTGGGGCATGGTGCGACAGGCGATCTCGATCCTTAAGAAAAGAACCGGTCATCACGAGAGAACTATTCGTGAATTTAAGCTGGGTCCCGGAGGGTTACATCTCGGTGAACCCCTGACGGAATTTCAAGGCGTGCTGACAGGCGTTCCAACCTATATCGGAGCGGCTTCGGACTTAATGACAAAAGGTGAAGACAGCGGGAAGTGACGAGCAAGAAAGAAGGATCCTGGTCCTGATGCCCACCGGTCGCGA
>JANPJL010000248.1:0-6640 GCA_031425495.1 Acidobacteriota bacterium | reverse complement strand
GATCTCCTCGGCCTTTTGCAGACCGTACCCGCGAAACGCCGCGTCGTTGAATGATGTAAGCGGTGTCACGCCGGTCCCGTCGACGTTCACTCTCATGATCTCGGCGGGCGAAGCGAGCGAGCTGGAAGCAAACACAATGGTGCGGCCGTCTCGCGAGACGTTTACGCTGTTTGCGTACCGGCCCGACAGTACCGTCTTTACGTGCGTCGCGATGCGAAGGCGGAAGTCGGGCTCCACCGGGATCGAGTAGAGAAGAGATCGTCCGCGTGTACCGGATGCAAAATAGATGGTCTTGCTGTCGTCCGTCACCACCATCTCGTCGACCTGCTCATCGAACCCGCGGGTCAGCTCGACGGTCTCTCCCGTCGAACGGTTGTACCGCATTATCCGCCAGCGATCGGCTTCAAATGCCTCGGTCGCCTGCGATCGATAGAGAATGTATTTTCCGTCCGGGGTGTAGAGCGGAGCGGCGTCGTAGCCTCTGTTCGACGTAGTAATATTCTTTTGTGATTTGTCGAAAAGGGAAGCGACGATGATGTCGCTGTTTGTCGAGATGGCTTCGACCTTGTCCGGATTCTTGAGATATGCGATCTCTCGAGAGTCGGGTGAGAACGCGTAATCGACACCGGTCGAAGCACCGTACGGCGGTGCGTCGAAATCTCCCGGTGTAAAGTCCGAAGCGACTCCGCCACCACTTGCAACTACAAAAACATGAGCTCGTTTGCGATCGCGCCATTCATTCCAATGCTTGAAGAGTAATCGCTCGGTGACCTTCGCTTTGACCTTGCTTGTCTCGACTCTTTCATCTTCCGCTTTGTTACAGTCATCCGATGTGCATTCCGGGTAGACTTCGGAACTGAACGCGATCCATTTTCCGTCGGGCGACCACACCGGGTTACCCGCGCCGGTAGAGATCCGCGTGATCTGCTTTCGATCGTCGCCGTCCGGCTCCATCGTCCAGATCTGTCCGCCGGTCGTAAACGCGATGTGACGTCCGTCGGGCGACCATCGGGGCGAACTATGCGATGCTGTTCCGTTCGTGATCTGCCGCTGATTGGAACCGTCGACACCCATCGTATAGATGTGCGTCACGGTTCGGTTATCGGCTTTGTTGACGTTGCCCACAGTGAACGCAACGGTCCGTCCATCGGGCGAGAGCTGTGGATCGCCGACGCGTTTTGCCGCGATTAGATTATCGATGGTGAACCCACTCTGAGCGGGAACCGACAGAGTGAAGAAAGCAAAGACACCAAGAATGAGCAGAATTCGATTCATAGCATTTACCTACACAAAGAATGGTTTGACGAGCAAAACCATTATTACATACAACTTTGGAAGTCTGAATCGGTCGGCATGTTGTCAGGTCGCATGCTAGGCCGATCGTCTTCTGTTTGATGAGGTGAGCCGAAATTGCTAGAGTGAGGGTAATGAATCGACCGCCACCATATTTTCCGCAGAATCAACTTTCACCGCCAAGCGAGAAACGCTACCGGAATTTCAAGGTGATCCTGGGAATATCGATCTTCGTCCTTATCCTCGTACTAGCGGGTCTCGGCTACGGCATCTATTATCTCGTGTCGAGCATGATGGCTTAATCGAAACTCTGGAGTGTACCCGGACGATGCCAGAGGCTGCCGTGATAAGGACCGCCTCTTTAAATTGCCTCCAGCTTTAGCTGGAGGTCCCAACTAGATCCAGTGGCTTTAGCCGAAACAAGTAAACTATCTACGATCCGTAGAGCTTTAGCAAAATAGGCCTGAGGCCAAAAGGAATACTTTTGTCCGATTCGGCTAAAGCCTTCCTTGTTTGCGATACCACTAGCTAAAGCTAGTGGCAATTTAAAAGAGGCCCGCCTTTTCAGGGGGCCTCTTTTATTGCGAATGGGCTAACTACTAACGATTGTTCAAGCTGCGATCCTTCGAAGCACTTGCCTTGATCCGTGCGGCTTCCAGTGCAAGCTGTCTCGCTTGAGGAAGAAGCCCGATTGCCTTTGTCAGCTGCGTGTCGTACTCGTTAGAAACCTGGAGCGACGACGTCGTACCGTAAGCCGCAGTGACAAGCTCGGATCGAAGTATCCGTTCGATAAACTCGCGCTCGCGATCTATCTGAGCGGGTGTGTATTTATATTTCTCAACCGCGAAGGTCTTGAACGTTTGGAACATACTGTCCGTCACGGGAAAGTCTGTTGCCTTGATGTCGTATTCGAAAAGGATCGGCCCGTCGACCTTTGTTGTCTCGTGGCCTTTGATGCGTCCGGCAGTGAGTTCCAAAGCAAATGCAAAGATCGGGTTGTTCAGCTTCTGCTGGTAGCGGGCTTTTTCGATCGTGATCGTGTCTGCTTTTATCGCGACATCCGGTGCGATACCGCCTCCGCCGTAGACCGAGCGGCCTGAGTCGGTTTTGCTCTCGGCTCCGCGAGGTGCTGGCGTAGACGCGCCCTCATCATCAGACTGGACACCGCCGTTCGTGTAGTAGTCGTACAAGTTACCGTTCGAATAATCGCGCTGGATAAGGCGTCCTGATGGCGTTTCGTATTTCGCGATCGTCAGCAAGAGCATCGAACCGGAATCCAGCACGAAAGGATTTTGCACGAGCCCTTTTCCAAAAGTATTCTCGCCGACGATCAACGCTCGATCGTGATCCTGCAACGCTCCGGCAAGGATCTCGGAAGCTGATGCCGAATTGCGATTGACGAGGACGACAACCGGCATCCGCTCGGGCGTCGGGTTCTCGGCTCGATATGGCTCGGTCGTTCCGTCCAAACGACCCTTCTGCGTAAATACCGTCTGTCCGGTCTCAAGGAACGTGTTTGCGACTCGATAAGCCTGACCTACGAGTCCGCCACCGTTGTTCTTGAGATCAAGAACAAGCTGCTTCATACCCGCAGCTTTAAGCCGTTTCATTGAATCGACAAACTCCGCGTACGTCGTCTGATTAAAACCGCCGGTCATGGCGATGTAGCCGACACCCGGGCGGATCATGTACGCCTCCTGGATCGAAGGCTGCGAAACCGCATCACGAATTATCTCGACATTCTCTTTCTTACCCGTCGCGTAACGCTCGACAATAAGCTTTGCAGGAGTTCCACGCGGGCCGCGGAGGAAATTACGCACTTCGGAAAATGGCTTTCCGATCATTGACGACCCGTTCACTTCGACGATCTTGTCGCCGTAACGTAATCCCGCACGATGTGCCGGTGCACCTTCGAATGTCGCTTTGATATATGTCGCGATGACATTGCCTTTGTTATCGCTAAGATCACCGATCGTCGCCCCGATGCCGTAGTATCGTGAGCTCTGGTCAGTTCGAAATTGTTCGAATTCTTTCGCGTCGAAGTAATTCGAGTGGGGATCCAGCGTGTGCAACATCCCGTCGATCGACGATTTCACCACATCGTTATAGTTGATCTTTTTGCCAACCACATGATTGCTTTCGATCATCGACAGCGCCTCGGCAAAGTCCTGTTCGATCTTCTCAACGGTTACGACCCTGGTCGTAGCTGGAGAGCTGAGCGGATTTTTCGGACCTGATTTGGCAACGCTTGGTCCCTGCGGGGTTGCGTTCGTGACGATGAATAAAGAAAGAGCGAAAGAGGTAAGAAGGTATGAAAGCTTTTTCACTACGGAATCTCCTGAAAATCTAGCGAACCGCCTGAGCAATCTCGGAAATGATAACATCCATTTGAGGAAATTGCGACGGAAATAGTTGCTTCACTCTTTGCAAATCATTGAGTCTTTTGAGCTGTCAGAAGCTTGGGCGATTTTGGATTTTACGCTACACTTGCTCCACCTTTCCTGTCTATCCGGAGGATAATTTAATGCTTATTCGTATTGTAGCCGCCCTCGCGGTCGGACTTCTTTTTGCGGCCGCTGCTGGTGCTCAAACTAAGCTTCTGCGCTTTCCCGACGTGCACTCCGACCGCGTCGTTTTCACATACGGCGGGGATCTCTGGATCTCTTCAACATCGGGTGGCACCGCTAATCGGCTTACCGCCCATCCGGGTGTGGAAACCTACGCGAAGTTCTCTCCTGACGGCCGATGGATCGCTTTCACGGGGCAGTACGACGGTGATGAACAGGTATACGTCGTCCCGGCAGGAGGCGGCGAGCCGAAACAGCTAACCTTCTATCCGTCGCGAGGACCACTGGCTCCGCGTTGGGGCTACGATAATCAGGTAATGGGCTGGACCCGCGACGGTCGCATTTTCTACCGTGGCGGACGAGATTCATGGTCGCTGCCGATCGCACGGCTCTATACGGTCTCGCCGAGCGGCGGAGCTTCGGAACCACTCCCGATGCCTGAGGCCGGCTCGGGTGCATTCTCCCCGGACGGCACGAAGATGGTGTACTCACCCAGGTTTCGAGATTTCCGGCCGGAGAAGCGATACAGCGGTGGTCAAGCGAATAAGCTTTACATCTACGACCTCGGGTCCAACGACGCTCAATTGATATCCGATAGTCCGTTCGCAAGCCGCGATGCGATGTGGATCGGCGATACGGTTTTCTATAACACCGACAAAGATGGCAAGTTCAACATCTGGGCATACGATCCCGCCTCGAAGAAAACTACACAGGTTACAAAGAACCGGGATTGGGACATCCGGTGGCCCTCATCGGATGAGCAGGGCAAGATCGTCTATGAACGTAACGGCGAGCTCGAGATCCTGGACGTAGCCTCGAAACGCGCTTCAAAGCTGACGATCACTGTTCCCGATGACGGTGTCAACAAACGGCCACGTCAGACCTCCGTCGCTAATCGCGTTTCCTGGTTCGGCCTTAGTCCGAAAGGCGAACGTTCAGTTTTCAGCGCACGCGGCGACATCTTTACGGTGCCGATCGAGAAGGGAGGTGCGCGTAATCTAACCAGGTCGTCCGAGGCCCATGATAGGTTTCCTGTGTGGTCGCCTGACGGACGCTCGATCGCTTATATCTCGGACCAAAGTGGTGAGGACGAGGTTTGGCTCGTCGCACAGGACGGAGCAACTGCTCCCCAGCAGCTAACGACCGGAGGCTCGGCACAGCGATACGCACCGCACTGGTCTCAAGACAGCAAGAAGATCGCGTTCGGTGACAAGGACGGGAAGGTGTATGTCGTGACCGTCGCCACTAAACAGATGCGGATGATCGTGGATGCACCGAACGGGCAGATCACTGATTACGAGTTCTCGCCAAAAGGGAATTTTCTCGCGTACACGATGGGCGGACGCAATGGTGTGCAATCGGTTTACATCTGGAACTCCGAAGACAATAAAAACCACCGGGTGACCCCCGAGATGTTCGCGGCACACGATCCGACCTGGGATCCGAACGGCGGCTATCTCTATTATCTGAGCGACCGCGAGTACGCACCGATGATCTCCGGTATTGAATTCAATTACGCAAGCAATCGGTCGGATTACGTTTATGCCCTGGCACTACGAAAAGATTCCAAGAATCCGTTTCCGCCGGAAAGCGATGAGGTCGTAATTGCCGACGAGAAAAAGGAAGCCACCCCGTCACCTACTCCCTCAGCTTCGCCTTCCCCTTCCCCATCGCCATCTCCCGCCGCGCCTATTGTCGCGGAAAAGATCGACTTTGAAGGGATAGAAACTCGTTCGGCCAAGGCACCGCTCGGTGCGGATAACTACGGTGGCCTTGCTGCGACGAAAGGACATCTCGTCTACACGATCAACTCGCCGTTCTACTACGGGCGTCAGGCGGATACACAGTCCTCGGTCCGTATCTTCTCGATCAAGGATCGAAAAGAAACGACACTCTTACCGGGAACGGGTGCTCTCGTACTCTCGGCAGACGGTTCTAAGCTCATGTCTGTCTTGCAGGGTACGTATTTGACGATGGATGCAAACCCGAACGGCGAACGTTCGCGGAAAAATATTTCCACCAGCGGTCTCGTAGCCGAGATCGATCCGGCGAAAGAGTGGCGGCAGATATTTAATGAAGTCTGGCGGCAGAACCGAGATTGGTTCTACGCGCCGAATATGCACGGTTTCGACTGGGCGAAGATCCGCGATGATTACGTGAAATGGCTTCCGTATGTGAATCACCGTTCCGACCTCAACTACCTCTTGTCCGAGATGCAGTCCGAACTTGCAGTACAGCACGCGTACATCGACGGCGGCGACTTCAATCTTCCGCCGCGAGTCCGCGTCGCACTCACCGGCGCCCGATTTGAGATCGATAAGACTGCGAACCGTTATCGGATCGCAAAGATATTTGCCGGACAGAACGAGGAGGATATCTATCGATCGCCATTCACCGAGGTCGGCAGCGAAGCGAAAGTAGGCGAGTACGTACTGGCGATCAACGGTGAGGACGTAACAGCAGATCGTGACATCTATTCGTATCTGCGCGGAAAGGCCGACAGCACGGTCACATTCACACTCAACAGTACCGCCAGCACGCGAGGATCCCGTACCGCGACGATTCGACCGATCCCCACTGAGTCCGATCTCGTCTATCTCGATTGGGTGCTCGATAATCGACGCCGTGTCGACCAACTGTCGGGCGGGCGACTAGGATACCTTCATATCCCCGATATGGGAGCGGCAGGAATCCGCGAGTTTATAAAGTGGTACTATCCGCAGCTCCGGAAAGAGGGACTTGTCGTTGACGTACGAGCTAACGGTGGCGGAAACGTATCG
>JANPJL010000247.1:0-24264 GCA_031425495.1 Acidobacteriota bacterium | reverse complement strand
AGATCTGGCCGGCTTTCCGTTCATCACAAATATCCACGCGCCGTTTACGCCGGTTCGCAGGGCTCTGCCAATGCTTAACCTCGCGCTGATATCGTCAGCCGGTGCTTATATCAACGGAACCGATCCGTTCGATCTCGAATCCCGTGACGGCGATATGAATTTCCGCGAGATCCCCGTCGAGGTCGGAGCCGCCGACATGCTCTATTCGGTAAAGGGGTACGACCCGAAGGCCGTAATGGAAGACCGCAACTCGCAAATACCCATCGAGCGGCTCAGCGAGTATCAGGCTAATGCTGTCATCGGAAAGCTGAACAGCGTTTGGTGGAGCTTGAGTAGTTGGATCCCGAACGCCCGGATGGTGGCCGACGAGCTCGCGCCGAAGATAGCCGAACGGCTGCACCGTTATGAGATCCAGACCGCGTTGCTTATTCCTGCCAGCCGCCTTTGCCATCAGACACTAGGACTGATCGCTCGTGGTATTGAAGCAACGGGCATCCCAACAATGATGCTGTCGGTCGATCCGGTAATGACAGACCGCGTCCGCCCGCCCCGGACAGGTTATTACAGCGGCGAATTCGGATCGGTAGCCGGAAAACCCAACTGGCGCGAATATCAGCTTCGGATTCTGGATGAAGCGTTGCGATGGACGGAGACGTTCGATCAGCCTGGGGCGAGGAAGCTGGCTGTCGATCTTGAAACACAGGTTGAGGCGGCCCGCGGAGAACGATAAGCAAAAGATTTTTAGCCGCGGATTTGCGCGGATGACGCGGATCAGAAAAAAACTCCCCTCCTTGTTTACGAGGGGTGCCGGAGGCTTTGCGGAGGCGGGGTGGTAGTTAAGAAAGAGTCTGATTCTTCTGCTTAACTTCCCTCCTTGTTTAGGAGGGGTGCCGGAGGCTTTGCGGAGGCGGGGTGGTAGTTAAGAAAGAATCTGACTCTTACCTCCTAACTCCCCTCCTTGTTTAGGAGGGGTGCCGGAGGCTTTGCGGAGGCGGGGTGGTAGTTAAGTAAAAATCAGATTCTTCCAGGACTACCACCCCGTCAGCCGAACCGGCTGCCACCCCTCCTAAACAAGGTGGGGAGTTTTCTTTGTGGAACTACCATCCGCTCCTAATCACGAGGGGGAAACTTTTTACAGGACTACCACCCCGTCAGCCGAAGCGGCTGCCACCCCTCCTAAACAAGGAGGGGAGTTTTCTGGTCGACAAAGCAAGCTGTAGATTCCGCAACTCTGCAAACTCTGTAACTCTGCAACTCTGCAACTTGAACCTAGCCTGCCTGCCACTGCCTAACCGCATCCACCGGCCAAACCAGCATCAGGATATTCACCAGCAAACTATCCCGGATCCAGAACAGCAGCACTATCTCCATCGCGACAAATACCGCTAGAGACCACCAGAGTCGGATCTTATACGCGATCGCGAATCCCGTCGCACAGCATGCGATGTCGGCAATGGAATTAACGATCGAGTCGCCGTAGTAATCGAGCGAGATCGTGGCCTCGCGGTATCGGTTGATGACGTAATTCGTGTTCTCGATAACCTCCCACGAGCTTTCGATAAAGATCGCAAGAACGAACCGCCAGGCTATCGGCATTTTTGTAAACACCAATCCGATCAACCAGAATTCGAGGATGCCGTGGAGAATGTGTGTGAAGGAGTAAGGATCGAGGATGTGCTGCGAGTTGTGACGCGAGAGGACGGTCCAGGACCATGGGGAATAATCGCCCGCCTGGCACCACCAAACTCGATCGAGGAGGAGAAGTGAAGATACCGCTGTGAGCAGGATAGCGACGCTGGTGACTGTAGCACCGGAATGTTGCCCGCGAAACACGCGAAATACACGAAAGTATGACTGGCCTTCTTTTCGCATCTTTCGCGTGTTTCGCGTGTTTCGCGGGCAAACTTCTTTCTACTCAGTCGAAATCTCAACCTCACCGTGCAGCGCGGCATGGAGTGTGTGCCAACTCAGCGAAGCGCATTTTACACGGGCCGGAAATTCTATGACGCCGGCAAAGATCTTCAGCTTGCCCAAATGATTGTCTTCCGTTTCAACATCCAGGTCACCGGTGACCATCTTGTGAAACTCGTTGAAGATGATCTCAGCATCCTCTTTCGATTTTCCTTTCACCACTTGCGTCATCATCGACGCCGACGCTTTTGATATGGCACAGCCGGAACCTCTGAATGCGACATCGCTCACGGTGTCGCCGTCGAGCGCGACATACACCCGAAGCGCATCACCGCACAGCGGATTGTTTCCGTCCGCCGTCCGATCAGCACCCTCGATCTCGCGAAAGTTCCGCGGGTTCTTGTTGTGCTCGAGAATTGTGTCCTGGTAGAGATCGCTGAGTTCTGACATTTAAGATTTCAAATTTCAAATTTCAAATTTGAGATTTCGAAAGAAGGGCTTTGATACCAACTCTATGCAAATACCTCGATCACTTTCTGCACCGCGTCCGCCAACTTATCCACTTCCTCGCGAGTGTTGTAGAACGCGAACGACGCACGTGCTGTTGCAGGCACTTCGAAAAACTTCATCACCGGCTGTGCGCAATGGTGGCCTGCACGAACCGCGATCCCGTCCTGGTCCAGTATCGTTCCGATGTCGTGCGGATGAATCCCTTCGATCGTGAATGACAACACACTCGCTTTCTCGGCTGCGGTACCGATCACAGTGACGCCTGGAATATCGGACAGACGCTGGGTCGCATACTCAAGCAGCTCGTGTTCGTATTTCGCAGCGGCTTCGAAATCGATCGAGTTGATGTAGTCGATAGCCGCACCGAGACCGATGCCCGCGGCGATCGCCGGAGTACCCGCCTCGAATTTCTCCGGGATCGGTGCGAACGTGGTTTCATCAAAGCTCACGGTCCGGATCATCCCGCCGCCTGTTTGGTATGGGGGCATTGCGTCGAGCCATTTTCGTTTTCCGTAGATGACACCGCTGCCCGTCGGAGCGAACATCTTATGACCGGAGAATACGAAAAAATCAGCATCGAGATCCTGCACATCAACCGGAAAATGCGGAACGCTCTGGGCTGCGTCGACGCACACCGGTACACCGAACTTGTGTGCGGTCGCGATCATTTCTTTTAACGGATTGACCGTGCCGAGCGAGTTGGAAACGTGCGAGACGGCGACGATCTTTGTCCGTTCGTTCAGCAACCTTTCGTACTCGTCGATCACAAGTTCACCTCGATCGTTGATCGGGATCACGAGAAGCTTTGCTCCCCTGTCCTCCGCAATCATCTGCCAGGGGATGATGTTCGAATGGTGCTCCATCTGGCTCACCAATATCTCATCGCCCGCGTTTATGAACTTCCGTCCGTACGAATGAGCAACCAGGTTAACGCCCTCGGTCGTGCCGCGAACAAAGATACATTCCTTTACATCCGGCGCGTTTATGAACCGCTTTACCTTTTCACGCGCGGCTTCGTATGCCGTCGTCGCATGCTGGGACAGGTAATGGACGCCACGATGAATGTTCGAATGCTCCTCGGCGAGATACTTCGACGAACGATCGATCACGCTCTGGGGTACCTGCGACGATGCAGCGTTGTCGAGATACACGAGGGGCTTGCCGTTCACAGTTTGCGAAAGCACCGGAAAATCCCTGCGGATCTTTTCTACATCCCAGTTACCCATTGCCTTTACCGCTTTCACGCTGGTTACCTCTTGGCTGTCGCCACCACCTTTGTCTTATCTTCGGGTGCAGACTTGGCCTTCCGCTCGTGACGAGCGATAAACTCGGTCAATGCCTTCTCAATGGTTGCGGCCCGGCGATGTTTTTCACCCGCGATCTCATCGATCTTTTTGACCAGCGATTCTTCGATAATTAACGGAATTCTGACTCTCATAATTTTTAAACTTCCAGTCTAACGTTCAGTCGGTTAAGTACGGTCCTATCGAGATCTGACTTGATAGCTTCGATCCCGATCTTGTTGATTATCTCCTCGGCAAATCCATATGTCAGTAGATTTCTTGCCAGGTTTTGCGGCAGGCCGCGTGTAAGCAAATAAAATAACTCTTCCTCTTCAAGCTGTCCCACCGTCGCCCCGTGCGAGCATTTCACGTCGTCGTTAAAGATCTCGAGCTGCGGCTTCGTATCAACACGAGCGTCGTTCGAAAGCAGGAGGTTCTTATTCGACTGTTGGGCGTCGGTCCCGTGAGCATTCTCACGGACGAAAACTTTGCCGTTAAAGACGGCCCGCGACTTGTCATTCATCACGCCCTTGTATGTTTGATGCGAAGTGCAATTCGGCACCATGTGGTCGATGATCGAATGTGTGTCGCTGTGCTGCGATCCGCCAAGCATATAAAGGCCGTCGACCCATGCCTCGCCTCCCTCGGCGGTAAACTTCAATTCGATATCGTGTCGGGATATCCCGCTGCCGAGGTTAATGTTCGTCGCGTTGTACGCCGCCGCACGACCCAGCGAGACTTCAGTTACTCCGTAATGAAATGCTTCGGGCGAGTCTTTCTGTACGCGGTAGTGAGTGAGATTCGCATTGTCCTCGACAACGATCTGAACCGCAGCGTTCGTGAAACTTTTCGTCGGGCTCGCGTAACGTTCGACGATAGTCGCCTTGCTTCCGGCTTCGGCGATTATCAACAGGTGCGGAAAGATCGCGGCTCCTTCGTCACCCGCGAACGCGAATTCGATCGGCTCATCGATGACCGTGTGCTTTGAGATCCGCAGCGTCGCGAAATCGCCAAAGGCGAGATTCAACGCCGTGAATCCGTTCCGCTTTACGTCGAACTTCTTGAGCAGGTCGAAGTCAGTATCGGCTCCGGCTTTAATCGCATGAGCACCGATCGCCCACTCACGGGCCGCTATCGTCGCGACATTGGTGTATTTCCAATCCTCGGTTCTGACTTGTGGATAGCCGGTCTCGGTAAAATGAGCAAAAGCCTGCGACCTAAGGCGGCGCAGCTCATCAGGCTGATCAGCAGCCGAGATCTGCGTGAACTGCTTAGTAAAAATTGTCTCTTTCACAGTTTGAGCACTCATTATCTATTCCGCCCGGCGGACCTCAAGACCTCACGCAGATCGTCGGCTATCGGCATCGGTCGGAACGGGCTGACATTCGCACCGCCGGTATTACCTTTCGGATAGATGCCGAGCGGGGTCTTCGTCGACGCTCCACCGATCCGCAGCATCTGTCCAAATACTTCGCGCCAGTCACGCTTTCGGATGCCGATCTTCAGCATCAGCCAATGCACGCGTGTGTGCTGAAAGGTGCTCGCCTGCCCAAGCACATGCGCGCGTTCGAGATGATGAAACGCTTCGTCCAGCTTGCCTGCCGCTGTCAGCGTCGACGCTTTGCCGATCTCGGCTTCGACACATTGATTGATCGGATCTGCCCGCATATCTATTTTGATGCCGCCTTCACCCAGTCGTAGCCCTTCTCTTCAAGCTCGAGCGCAAGTTCCTTCCCGCCTTCCTTCACGATCCGACCACCGGCAAGCACATGCACAACATCAGGGACGATAAGATTCAAAAGCCGCTGATAGTGCGTCACCAGAATGATCGCGTTGTCGGCAGTGCGTAATTTATTTACTCCCTCCGCTACGATTCGAAGTGCGTCGATGTCCAATCCCGAGTCGGTCTCATCCAGGATCGCGAGCTTCGGCTCAAGCACCGCCATCTGCAGGATCTCGTTCCTCTTTTTCTCGCCGCCGGAAAAACCCTCGTTGACCGAGCGTTTGAAGAACTGCGGGTCCATATCGACGATCTTGGCTTTCTCTTTCAGGTAATCGTTGAATTCGAGCGGGTCGAGTTCTTCCTGACCGAGATGCTTCATTTTCTCGTTGTAGGCGAGCCTCAAAAACTGCGAGTTAGAAACGCCGGGCACTTCCACTGGATACTGGAACGCCATAAATACGCCGCTCCGCGCCCGCTCGTCTGGCTCGAGCTCCAGCAAGTTCTTACCGTCGTATAGCACCTCACCCGAGATCACTTCGTATGACGGATGTCCCGCGAGCACCTTCGACAACGTCGATTTCCCAGAGCCGTTCGGCCCCATGATCGCGTGCACTTCGCCCGTGTTGACCTGAAGATTCAGGCCCTTAAGAATTTCCTTGCCGTCGATTCCGGCATGCAGATCTTTTACTTCTAACAACATAATCAACTCAAAACTCCCCTCCTTGTTTAGGAGGGGTGGCAGCCGTTTCGGCTGACGGGGTGGTAGTCGAACAGGAATCAGATTCTTTCTGAACTACCACCCCGCCTCCGCAAAGCCTCCGGCACCCCTCCTAAACAAGGAGGGGAGTTTGCCTCGGTCAAAACGTCTGCAAATCCATCCTCAAATCCTTCTCCATCTCGAGCCCACCCATGTTGAACCACTCTTCGGGCTCGGTTTCCCTTAACACGTAAAATCCATTCTTCTCGTAAAGACTTTTCGCACCCGGGAGCACGAACGTCGTATAGAGAAATAACTTTTTAAATCCCTGGTGCCGAGCATAAGCCTCAACCATGTCCAATAGTTTCTGGCCTATGCCGCCACGCTGTGCTGACGGGGAGATCGCCATACTTCGGATATAAAATCGTTCACCCTCCGGCATTCCGGAAACTGTCCCTACCGCCTCTCCGTCCCGTTCAGCGATCCATATCGGACCTTCACCAAATCGCGGCAGGACCGAGTCGGCCTTTGGCGTCGTGTACGCGAACGCACCTTCCGTGTACTCCGGCGCGAAAGGCGAAAATGCGTGATAGATCAAATCTGAGATCGTCTGCGAATCGTCCATTCCGGCGAGTCGGATCTCTACATCATGCACTGACGCTTTTTTCGGCTGCGACATAGATCTCGCCTTTCAAATACAGCACCGCGTTGCCACCGATCTTCACCCGATCACCCGCGGACTCACAAAACAATTCCCCGCCACGTGCCGACACCTGTCGAGCGAACAACTCATTCGTACCAAGCTCTTTTGCCCAATAAGGGATAAGCGAGCAATGGATCGCACCCGTCACGGGGTCTTCCGGAATCCCGATCCGCGGAGCGAACATCCGTGACGCAAAATCGCAATCGTCGCCCGGCGCGGTGACTATTATCTCGTCGTAAGGCAGTCGCTCAATGCGTCGCATATCGGGTGTGAGTGATCTGACTTCCTCCTGATTTCGGAGGAGCATCATCAACATATTCCCCTGCGTCTCCCAGCTTTTTAGAGGAGGAACTTCTACATTCACCAGCTCGGGCAAAGTTTCGATCTCCGTTATCGGATACGCCGGGAAATCGAGGACGATTCGGCCGTCTCGCTTTTCGACACCAAGCGCACCGCTGAGATGGGAGTGAAACTTGATAGATTCGTTTTCCAATTTCAGTTCTTCAAAGATCACATAGGCACTCGCCAGGGTCGCGTGGCCGCAAAGGTTGATCTCGACCTTTGGCGTGAACCATCGAATGTCGTATCGATCACCGCTCTTCACAAAGAAGGCGGTCTCGGCCAAGTTATTCTCCGATGCAATATTCAGCATCGCGTCGTCCGGAAGCCAGCTTTGAAGCGGAACCACCGCGGCCGGATTGCCGCCGAACAGCTTCGATGTAAAAGCATCAACCTGAAAAATATCCAGCTTCATTTGGCTACAGTGACCTCCTGCGTTTCCAGAAATCCACTTTCTTTTTCGTCGCGACGCCACTTAAGCCAACCGCGCACATGCAATCCAAAAAATACCGCGCTCCCCGCGATCAGAGCCCAACTGTCGATCATGAACCCCACCGTCATCCAGCTCAGGCTCGCGAGCATCATGACCAGAAAGCCATACCGGTTCTTGCTGCCGATCATAAAGACACCGGTCAATCCGCAAACAGTAGCCAGCCAATCAACCCCAAAATATTGCATATCAGTTCAGCAATCTTAAGTTCAGCAAACTTCAGTTTGCTGCGGCCGACAAACTAAAGTTTGTTGGACTTTAGAGCGGCGATGGCCTGGATCTCGATCTTTGTATCGAAGTGCAGATCCTTCACCGGAACGATAGCTCTCGCGGGTCGATGGTCGCCCATCACTCTCGCATAGCCGTCGTTGACCGCACCCCAGAGCTCCAGATCGGAAACGTAGATCGTCATCTGCAAAACGTGATCAAGATCGCTCCCTGCTTCGTGCAGCACCGCTTCGACATTCCTCAACGCAAGCTCGGTCTGCTCTTCGATCGCACCCGTGAACGGTTCGCGAGTTATCAAATCCATCGGCAGCTGCCCGGACACGAAAACCAAACCCTCATGCACGATGCCGGGCGAATAATGTCCTTTGGGTTGCGGCTGATCCTGCGGCTGCACGGTCTTCATCAATTTCTATCTCCGCGATAAGTGAAAAATGATAAGTAATAACTGATAAGTAAGACCAAGGTCACAAAATTATCAGCTATCAGTTATCACCTATCAGTTATTCCGAACAACTGTTTTTCTTACCCAACACTCCCTTCCAATTTCAGTCCCAAAAGCTTCGTCGCTTCTACCGCGTATTCCATCGGCAGCTCGCGAAATACCTCTTTACAAAATCCATTGATGATCAGGCTGACCGCGTCTTCCTGGCCGATACCGCGTTGCTGGAGATAGAACAACTGGTCCTCGCTGATCTTCGACGTCGTCGCTTCGTGCTCGACTTTCGCGGTGTTGTTCATCACCTCGATGTAGGGGAACGTGTTCGCTTCGGACTTTCCTCCGATCAACATCGAATCGCACTGAGTATAGTTTCTCGCTCCGGTTGCCTTGGGCATTATCTTTACGAGGCCCCGGTAAGAGTTGTTTGATTTGCCCGCCGAGATCCCCTTCGAGATGATCGTCGACTTCGTGTTCTTGCCGAGATGGATCATCTTCGTGCCCGTGTCCGCGATCTGAGCATTATTCGTCAACGCGACTGAGTAGAATTCACCGATCGAATTGTCGCCCTGCAGGATCACACTCGGATACTTCCACGTGATCGCCGAACCCGTTTCGACCTGCGTCCACGAGATCTTCGAATTTACGCCGCGGCACGCACCGCGTTTCGTAACGAAGTTGTAGATCCCGCCTTTACCGTTCTCATCGCCCGCATACCAGTTCTGCACGGTTGAGTATTTGATCTCGGCATCATCGAGAGCAACAAGTTCTACTACTGCGGCATGGAGTTGATTCGTGTCGAACTGCGGAGCCGTACAACCTTCGTTATAGGCGACGTAACCACCTTCCTCGGCGACGATCAATGTGCGTTCAAACTGTCCCGCGTCCTGCGTGTTGATCCGGAAATACGTCGAGAGTTCCATCGGGCAGCGGACGCCCTTCGGGATGTAGACGAACGACCCGTCGGAGAATACGGCAGAATTCAAGGCCGCATAATAGTTATCGTTTACCGGCACGACGGAGCCAAGATACTTCTTGATCAAGTCAGGGTAATCAGCAACCGCTTCGGTAAACGAGCAGAAGATCACGCCAGCCTTTTTGAGCTTTTCTTTGTATGTCGTCGCGACCGAGACCGAATCGAACACTGCGTCGACCGCAACATTCGCGAGCATCTTCTGCTCCGTAATCGGAATGCCGAGTTTCTCAAACGTCCGGATCAATTCCGGGTCGACCTCGTCGAGGCTCGCCTTCTTAACCTTCTGCCGCGGTGCCGAGTAATACGAGATGTTCTGGAAATCGATTCGCGGATATTCGAAGTTTGCCCAGTAGTTCGGCTCGGTCATCTTCAACCACTGGCGGAACGCTTTCAGGCGGAACTCGAGCATCCACTCAGGCTCCTTCTTCATGGACGAGATCAGCCTGACGGTATCCTCGGACAGACCCTTCGCGATCGTGTCCGTCTCAATGTCCGTGACGAACCCGTATTTGTATTCGCGATTTGTAAGTAATTCTGCTGCTGTCGACATCCCTTTTAGTCCCTAGTCCCAAGTCCCTGGTCTCATGTCCCAAGTACTCCGCCTTCTGCCTTCTGCCTTCTGCCTTCTGCCTTCCGCCTTCCGCCTTCCGCCTTCTGCCTTCCGCCTTCTGCCTTCTGCCTTCTGCCTACCGCCTACCGCCTTCCGCCTTCCGCCTTCCGCCTTCCGCCTTCCGCATTCTGCCTTCTGCCTTCCGCCTTCTGCCTTCTGCCTTCTGCCTTCCGCCTTCTGCCTTCTGCCTTCTGCCTTCTGCCTACCGCCTACCGCCTACCGCCTACCGCCTACTGAAAGTTGGTTCGATCGTCTTATGGATTCCCTGGATCTGGTGAAACATCGCGTCTACCGACTCTTCATTACCAACTAATTGGGCGAGCGTTATCTGTGACAGCGCGTGCTCAACGATCTCATGGAGTCCGACGATCACCGGTCGGATGCCGCAGTCGCCTTTATGGACACAGGTGTCCAGCACACCTGTGTAACTTTCACAGTGCTTGCTCAGCACATCCTCATCGAGGACCTTGATGATCTCGCTGAGCCGTATCTCGCTCGACGGACGGGCAAGATAGTAACCACCCTTGGTCCCGCGGGTAGAATTAACAAACCCGGCCTTATTCAACAGCCACATCAGCTTTCCGGCATTCGCCGTCGAGATACCTTCAAGCTCTGCGATCTGCGGAAGCGTCAGGCTCTCGGCCGCCGGCAAACTCGCAAGCTGTACCAAACATCGCAGGCCGTATTCTTCCTGTGCTGAGATCTTCATAAGCCAACTCGCCGGTCCAATGTTTCTTTCGAGTTACATAATCGCAAATCATTACTTTTTAGTCAAGATTGCTGGGGGGTCTCTGACGGCTAAGACGAACAACTGCGTGTATCGCCGCGCTTGGTAACCCATTCAGGCCGCGACGAAGTGCAAAAGCCCGCGCGTAAGCAAGGGCGGTACACGCAACATTGAGCATATCGCCCTTGCTTACGCGCGGGCTTTTGCACTTTACGCTGGCGCCGCAGTTACAAATATTTGGACCTGATCTTAACGGCACGCTCGATGACATCGACGTTCTCGAGGATCTTCAACCGTAGGTCGCGGTCGAGATTCGGGTTGTCGGCAAGAAATTTGTTTACGATCGCGAGAGCTTCTTCCCTTCGTTGGCCGCCGATGAACGCCCCGAGCCAGCCGTTGACGAAGAAGATCTTGCGGTTGCGTTTGTGATTTGGCAGCTCTTTCAGTGCTCGTTCGAGATACGGCATCGTTAAGTCGGCATGCCGCACAGAATTGAACGGCCCGAACGCCGCCTCGATCCAGCTTTCGGAAATTTCCTTGTTCGCCGTGAAGTCGTTCCAGTACTTCGCCTTGTTCTCTTTTGTTGGGATCCCGGCCTTGGCAGCGTAAGCGTATCGCTTCGCTTCGTCCGACGTTTCGGTTTTTTCCAGGTCGGCGAGAAGCTTCGACGCTTCGGGATCGTTGAGGATCAGGAGCCGGGTCACGATATCGAACCGGTCTTTGGTTTTCAATTTCAAATCTGAAATTTGAAATTTCAAATTGAGGAGGTCTTTGAGGGTTGCCCGGGCCGTTTCCGTCGACGCAACGCTCAGGAATGCACGATAGTAAGTGATCCGCTGGCCGAGCGTCGGTGCGGAACGCATTTTGTCTATGAGGAGATTCTCGAGTCGACGGCTGAGGTCAGTACCACCTGCGGTAGCGGGTGGGTTCTTTGACGCAGGCAGTACTGACAGGTAATAAGTCATCGCCGTAGATACGCGGCCGAGGAGCGTCGCCACAGTAGTCTCGTCCTCGTTCAGAGTGCCGCCTTCAGGCGGTTTTCGCTGTCCGGTGGAAGGCCTCGAACTCAAGACCTTGATCACGAGTTCCACATAGTCCTTCGGATCAAGCTCACCCTCGCGAACGCTGTCCCAAAGACTTCCCCACATCATCGAGCGGAGAAAATCGTCTTTTTCGTTATGGATATTTTTTAGGACGTAGTCACGGCTTTTGTCGTCGAGCAGAAAAATACCGTAGCCGTAATCCTCATAGTTCGTGAGGACGAACTCCGGTGACTTTAGCGACGCTCTTGCCGCCTTCGATTCGGCGCCGAGCACGTTCACGCCCCACACCTCCTCAATCACGTCATCGCCCTTCTTTACCTCAATCGTTTCAACCCGCCTCTTGTCGTCAGCGTAGATGTACAGAAACTGCAACTTAGAGGGCCAGGTTAGTTCCTTGATTTCGTCGCGGCTGTAATCACGGACTTTCGCCGGCGACTGAGAAAAAATCAGCTTTATGTCGACGGGTCTGCCTGCCATTTTTCCGACCCGCGCATCGTCCTCGACCCGGAGTCGAAACACTGGTAATCCGGGCTCTTTAACCCAAATGTTTGCCCAGCGGCGGAGATTCCCACCTCGGGAAATCTCAAACTCCTTAACTAAATCTTCCCAACCTGCATTGCCAAACTCATGCTTCTTCAAGAACGCACGTACGGCCGTTTGGAACTTATCACGCCCAATATAAAACTCTGCCTGCTTCAAAAACGAAGGAGCTTTTCGGTAAACGATATTCCCATACGCAGATTTCGCCGCCGACAGATTCTTGATCTCCTGATAGATCGGCGTTGTGCCTTTGGTGGAATCGGTCAGATATGCAGCTTGTTTGTTGCGTTCGTAAAAAATCTTCCACGCGTTATATTCGGGCATCACTTTCTCGAGCGTCTTGTACGCCATGAACTCGGCGAAGCCTTCTTTCAACCACAGGTCGTCGAACCAGCGCATTGTCACTGTGTCACCGAACCATTGGTGCGCCGCCTCGTGGAAAATAAGGTTCGCACGCGTTATGTAGTCGTTCTTTGTCGGCTCCTGCGGAAAGATAACGCGGTCCTCGCGCAGGAATGTTGCACCTGCGTGCTCCATCCCACCGAATGGAAACTCGGGGATGAGCACGAGATCGTATTTCGGGAAGGGGAATTTGTAGTCGAAGTATTGTTCGAGGAACTTGATGCCCTCGCGGTTGAGGCGGAAGACTTCGGCGGCGTGGGGTTGGAATTTAGCAAGTTGAGATTTGCGGACGTACACGGTGGTTGCGAGGTCAGTACCGCCTGCGGTAGCGGGTGGGTTCCTGAATACTTCCGCCTCTTGTTTTGTCATCAGGCGCGATACGCCGTCGCTATCGAGCCCTCTCTTGTACGCTTCCTTTATCTCCGGCTTTACGTTACGAGTCTTCCCGGGCTCGGTTTGCAAGTCCGCCGACGCTTCCGGGAGCGACCCACCCGCTACCGCGGGTGGTACTGACACCTGTTGCCACGGTCCGACGGCTAATGCGAAGACATAGGTGCTGATGGGTTTGGTTTCGCGAAATGTACGACGGACCAAATACTTCTCAGGAAGCTTAACCAAGCTAAGCAGATTGTCTTGTGGTCGAAATTCACCGTTTGAAATCACGGTCCAATCTCTCGGGCAGGCCACTTGTAGTTCAAACCGCGCCTTCAAATCCGGCTGATCAAACACAGGGAACGCCGTGCTCGCATCGCTCGGCACAAACAGCGAATAGATATATTCCGCGCCGTCTTCCTTATCGACATACCGCGTTATCGCCGAACCGCTCGTCAGGATCGGTGAGGTGAAATCGAGCTTGATGACATTCTCGCCGGTGACAACACCGTCGCGGAAGATGAGATGTTCATTGGACTCGTCATAAGCGTTTTGAGTAGATCCTTCACGCAGGCTCAATACGCGTTCGTTGATCGAGACATTTGAGATCGTGGATTTATCCTCATGCCCTTTGATCTTCCGCCAGTCTAATATGATCGGCGCAGCACCAGCCGCTAACGCAGGTGGTACTGACTGGTCGGTGATCTTCACTCGGACTTCGATAGTGCCCTTGAGAACTGGCGACATCTTCTCGAGCGTCAGGTTGAGCTTGTACCGCACGTCGGAATAATGTGCCGCGCGCCACTTCGCGAGTTCGTGTGATACACCAGGCTCGATCGGTGGAGTTTGTGAGTACGCAACGGACATCAATAGAAGGATGAAGATCAGAGTTCGCATGGTAAGGCTCAAGCTATTTTCATAAACACGTCAATGTGCCTCTCGATTCTTGTTCGTTTCTTTTTCGTGTGCTTCGTGTGTTTCGTGGTTTCCTTTTTTAAATCCTAACCACGAAGCACACGAAGCACACGAAAAGAACACGAAAATTCAAATCCCGATAGTACTCGCGGGGCTGGAGTTCATTCCAAAAACTTAGGCGGCGAACCTTCTAAAAAGGTTGGCCGCCTGCGACTCAGAGTGAATTGACTTACTAGAGCGAGAAATTGAAATTCACAAACCCCGTCGCCTTGACCGGCTGTCCGTCCCGAACGAACGGTCTGAACTTCCACTTTCGGATCGCGTCTTTGGCCGCCGTCTGCAGCAATCCCGGACCGCTGGTCTTCTGCACTTCCGACACATCTCCCGTCTCGCTTACCGTGACCTCGACCTTTACGACACCCGTCGCACGCATACTTCGCGCGGCCGGTGGATAGACGGGGGCCTGTTGCTTTGTCGCATACGCGAGCAGCGAGCCGACATCCATCGGACCTGTGGGTGCAGATTGATTGACAACCGTTGTCGGCGGAGCCGCCTCGACAGTAGGTTTGTTTTCGATCAAACGCGTCCGCTGCTGCTCGACCTTTTGATTCGGTTGCGCAGCGGGCGGATTCGTATTCGCCGCAACGATCGTGTCCGCAGGTTTGTTTTGTGTTGTCGTCTCAGGTGCGACGGGCTTGAATACCGCCGGGGTAGAAATATTGGAGGGCGATGTCGGCGGCGATGAATTCGTTGCAACTGGATTCGCGACAGTCGTGCCGTCGACCGCACTGATGATCACGCTACGCGAGCTTGCGATCTGCTCACGCGAATCACCGAGAGCGTCGCGCCAGCGGCGAGCGTCGTAATCGTCGCGTGCGATCATGCTGCGCGAATTCGTCCCTTCTTCAAGGAGCGCCATAGCGGCTGCGGATTTCGTTTTGTCTGCACCGAGTTCTTTCGCCTGTTCGATCACGAGCTCCAATGTCTCGCGCATTCGCTCGATGTCGTTTACAGCCTCGAGCGGAAGATTGCGATCAGAGACACTCAGCCCGAGAGCACGGTATCGCTCTACCTGACTGCGTGCACCTTTTATGATCTGTGCAGCGACCGACGCGTAGTACATGTTGCCGCTGGCGCTGTTCGATTTGTACGATTTGAAAAATTCGAGAAGGAATCCCTGCGCACGTTTATAATCACCCTGCTCGAGATAGCTGTTCATCAGCAGCACATTCGTTACCGCATTCACCGACTGGTCGTTCGTCTCGCGGCGAATATTTTCGAGCTCGTAGATCGCGGCGTTGTAATTCCGCACGGCGATGAACGCCTTTGCTTTGGAAATGCGATCACGCATCACCTCGGCCGAGGTCGGCTGTCGTTCGACTAATGGATTAGTGGTTACAGGTGCGACTGTAGGGCTCGGTTGCGGGGCTTGGGCCGGGACGGATACGACGATCGCTGCGAGTGTTACGAAAATCGAATAGATAAACCTACTGACGCTTAGCGGCATTTTCTTCTCCTTCATATGAGTTGAATTTTCCGTAAAGGCCAAGCGAACTACCGAAGGCTCACTTATACGACCCACCTAGCAAAAACTTTGCAACAAACTCGGAAAAAGGCGGTTGTTTCGATCCGCCATCTCACTGTGACAAGCTATTGATGATTTTCTGACGGTATGCGTTTGCGTCTCTTTTTATAGCACTTTCGCTAAGTGTGAGCAAAACACGGTCGAGCATCACGATACGTCCGTTGATAAAGACTGTCCGTACGTCCGAGGCTTTCGTAGCGTAAACGAGGTTCGAGTAAATGTTATATAGCGGCGTCTGGTGAAGGCCGTTCAGATCGACGATCGCGATGTCTGCTCGTTTCCCCATTTCGATCGAGCCCGTGATCTTGTCGAGATCCAGAGCACGTGCACCGCGGATCGTCGCCATCTCGAACGCCTGTTCCGCGGACAGAGTTTTCGGATCACCCGAGATCAGTTTGTGAAGCTTAGCCGCGGTATCCATTTCCTCCCACATGTTCAGATCATTGTTGGATGCTGCACCGTCGGTACCGAGCCCGACGGCCAGATCCTTCGCAAGCATCGCCGGAACAGGCGCCGTACCGGATGCGAGTTTCATATTCGACTGAGGGTTGTGAGCTGCGCCTACACCCTTACGTTTTAAAATGTCTATTTCCTCGTTAGTTACAAAAACAGTGTGAGCGGCGATAACTCGATCGTTGAGAAAGCCGATGCTGTCCAAGTACTTAACAGGTGTCGCACCTTTTTGGGCGAGTATGTCGTCACGTTCTTTTTTTGTCTCCGCAACGTGTATGACGACGACGGCGTTGAGCTTGTCACCAAGTCGCTTTACCGCCAGAAGCTGCTCGGTGGAAAGCGTGTATGGGGCGTGCGGTGCGAGCGCGGCAACGATCAACGGATCATTCTTCCACTTGCGAACATAACGTTCCGAATATGCGAGAGCTTCGTCGAACGTCTTATTGTCGGGGACGGGAAATTGAATGATCGTTTCGCCAAGAACCCCGCGCATGCCGGCCTTCTTAGTTTCGTCGGCGATCGCGTCCTCGAAGTAATACATATCGCAGTACGTCGTCGTACCGCCGCGGATCATTTCAGCGATACCCAAACGCGTTCCGGCGCGGACGAACGCTTCGTCGACGTTCTTCGCCTCTGCAGGGAAGATAAATTTCGTCAGCCAATCGTTAAGATCGAGGTCGTCGGAGATGCCGCGAAAGAGCGACATTGGAACGTGAGTGTGCGTGTTGACGAGACCGGGAATAACGACCTTTCCGGTTGCGTCGATCGTTCTGATCGCGCGATACCGTCGCGTAATTTCCGCTCTAGTCCCGACCGCCAAGATCTTGTCACCCTTTATGACGACCGCTCCGTTCTCTATCACTCGGTGCGTCTTATCCATCGTTACGATCGTTCCGCCAAGAATAAGAAGATCTGCGGTGTTTGACCCGGATCTTGGCGAAAGTTGTCGCTGTGCAGAAGACGTTGCAGCGAGCAGAAATATAATCAGGAATGCCGAAAAATAATTTTGTAACTTCATGCTTCAGTTCATGCTTCAGTAAGTACCACCTGGGTAAGCGGGTGGCAGAGCGCCGAGGACAAATTGACTTGTGTAATTCAAAGTCTCGACCACCCGCTTACGCAGGAGGTACTGACCTCTTGATCGCTACTTCAAAAACTTCGTATCGAAGGCTCGCGGTAGCAACTCTTTCATCTGTACGACCTCGGTCTTCCCTTCGAGATTCGCGAGGATCACGGGTATGTCACCGCCGAATTCCCAGATGATCTGCCGGCAGACTCCGCACGGAGGCGTGAGTTCTTCTGTGTCCGCCACGACCGCGATGTGCTTTATCTTTCGTTTCCCTTGCGAGATCGCTTTCCAAATCGCAACGCGTTCGGCGCATACGGTCAGGCCGTAGCTTGCCGATTCAACATTGCAGCCGGTGATCACTTCACCGTCATCAGTCTCGAGCGCCGCCCCAACGCGAAACTTCGAAAACGGCGCGTACGCATTCTCGCGAACCGCCGTAGCCGCGTCTACCAATTCCTTGTCACTGATACTCATTGCTTCTATAGCTGTTTCCACTTCCTTAAACTTCATTATGAAATTAACAATTACCCAATTACAAAATTACATGCAGGAACTAGGATGGTACAACCGACACTGATCTGATCCCTATGCTAATAATTCCGTAATTCCGTAATTTCGTAATTCCGTAATTCCGTAATTCGTAATTCCGTAATTCGTAATTTAGCTTCTCAAGAAGTTGGTTGCTCCACATTCAGTTTCTCGCGCACCATACTGCAAAGAAACTCGACGGTGATGCCGGTGTTCGAGCCTTCGGGAATTATGATGTCGGCATGGCGCTTCGAGGGCTCGACAAATTCGAAGTGCATCGGACGGATAGTTCGTTCATATTGTTCAAGTGTTCGTTCAAACGTACGACCGCGTTCGTTAATGTCTCGACGGAGGCGCCGCATTAGACGAACGTCGTCCGGCGTGTCGACGAAGACTCGCACGTCCAAAAGATCCAGCACACGTGCTTCGGCGAAGATCAAAATGCCTTCGACTATCACTACCTGTTTTGGTTCGATAACTTCGATCTCGTCACTTCGAGTGTGCGTGACGAAATCATATAGCGGCATCTCGATCGACAGTCCCTGCTTAAGACGGATGAGATGATTGACGAGCATGTCGCTGTCGATCGAGTCCGGATGATCGAAATTCGCCTGATGTCGTTCGTCGAGCGGCATGTCGGAAAGATTTCTGTAGTACGAATCCTGCTCGACTAGGACGACGTTCTCGCGACCGACCGCGTCAACTATCGCCCTGGCGATAGTCGTCTTTCCCGAACCTGTTCCACCGCAAATTCCTATAATCATAATCGCGAGCTTCTTAAAAACTTTTCTTTTGCCGCGGATCTACGCGGATGACGCGGATGAGGAAAGCGTCCATTTCTTATCCGCGTCATCCCCGTTCATCCGCGGCGAATACTTCCTGTGCGGGGATGTCGATCTGCCGAATAACGCGTCGTAACAAATCCC
Organism: Acidobacteriota bacterium; assembly: GCA_031425495.1. Taxonomy (GTDB): domain Bacteria; phylum Acidobacteriota; class Blastocatellia; order Pyrinomonadales; family Pyrinomonadaceae; genus OLB17. The sequence goes on along the minus strand of JANPJL010000247.1, from coordinate 5,798 downwards.
TAAAAATTTCAGCTACAGCCGCACCGGTCTCCATAACGTGGCTGTGATCGATCGCTTCGTCCGTCATGCCCGCCGCGAAGTTTGTTATGCATGAGATCCCCAGCACTCGCATTCCCTGGTGTCTGGCGACGATGGCTTCGGGAACGGTCGACATCCCGACAACGTCTGCGCCAAGCTGCCGGTACATCCGGATCTCAGACGGCGTTTCGTAAGTCGGCCCCGAAAGGCCGCAGTAAACTCCGCGATAAAGAAAATCTCGCTTAGCGGGATCTTTTCCCTGATCGAACCTTTCTTTCGAGATCGCTTCGGCCGCCGCGACGACCGCGTCTTGAAGATCGTGATCGTATACAAACGTCATGTCCGGAAATCGTGGGCCGAACCGCTCATCGTTGGCACCTCTGAGCGGGTTCGCACCCATCAGATTCAGGTGATCGCCGATTAGCATCAGGCTCCCGGGTGTCATTTCGCTGCTCAGACTGCCGGCGGCGTTTGTCAGGATCACGGTCTCAATCCCCATCGATCGGAAAGTCCGCATCGGGAATGTCACCTCGTCCATCGAGTAGCCCTCGTAGTAATGGAACCGGCCCTGCTGAACGGCGACCGGTATACCGGCGATCTCGCCGAGGACAAGGCGGCCGGCGTGTCCCTCGACTGTCGATCGCGCGAAATGCGGGATCTGTTCGTAAGGTATCGCTACCGAGTTCTCCAGCTCGTCCGCAAACGCCCCGAGACCGCTGCCAAGCACGACCGCGGTCTTGATCTCTTTTGCGTACTTCCCTCTTATAAATTCGGCCGCATCAGCGGCCTTTTCGTAGATCATAGAACAGATTTAAATAGACGCTGTCGGTAGTTCACGCGGTGTGGACGCAAGCTTTTCGGTGTCCTCCGTGGATTCAGTGGTTCGCTTTAGCAGAGTGAACCACGGAATACACGGAAAAGACGGAATACACGGAACAAGAAGGACTCGTTCTTTACCGATTACGTTTCCTTCCTGTACGGAACACCCAGTGCTTTCGGGGCACGCGATAGGCCTATGAAACCGGCGAGCACGATGATCGTGAGCACGTACGGGATCATTTGGATAAATTGAACCGGTATATCCTCCCCCGACGGCAGTTTTACAACGCCCTGCATCTGGATCGACAACGCTTCGGTAAATCCGAAGAACAGACACGCGAAAAGTACGGGGACCGGCTTCCACTTGGCTAGTATAAGTGCCGCGAGAGCAATGTAACCCCGACCGGCAGTCATGTTTTTAGTGAACAGCGAGCTCTGGCCGATCGAGAGATATGCACCGCCCGCGGCGGCGAGTACTCCAGACAAAATTACCGCGACGTACCGAAGCCGAATAACATTAACACCCGCCGCATCCGCCGCGGCGGGATTCTCTCCGGTAGCGCGAAGCCTGAGTCCGAAGGGTGTTTTATAAAGCACGTACCAGCATATCGGCACGAGTGCGAAAGCAAGGATCGAGGCGACACTCAACCGGTTACCGAGATCCGGCAGCAAGAATTCCTGGGCGATCTGCTCGGTCGATCCGGCCGAATCGTATATGGCCGCGCTGATCACAGCCGGAAGCCCGATCATAAGGAGGCTCACGGCGAATCCCGTGACGACCTGGTCTGCTTCAAACTTGATGACCGCGACCGCATAGACCGATGCGAGCACGGCCCCGGCGATCAATCCGCATAGAAAACCGATGTACGGATTCTGAAGCTCGTATGTAACGACAGCCGCCGTGAACGCACCTGCCAGCATCAACCCTTCGAGAGCGATATTGATCACGCCGGCACGCTCCGAAAACATTCCGCCGAGTGCTGCGAAGATCAACGGCGTCGCCGTCCGTATCGTCGAGAACAGAAGGATCAGAATAAATGTCGGTGTAAGAACGTCGGTCATGATGTTCAACTGATGTCCAACAAACTTCAGTTTGTTGCTTATGTCCAACAAACTGAAGTTTGACGGACCGGGCGTTTGACGGACTATTTCCTCGAAAACTTTTGCAGTGATGCCACGAAAATTATGATTATCGCCTGCAAAACCTCAACCAGGTCCTTCGAAACGAACCGCGTTTCAATATCAACAAAGATCTCGCCGCGTTTGAGAACTGCGAAGAACACGGCGGCGATAAAAATTCCCAGCGGATGGTTTCTGCCGAGCAGCGCGACCGCGATCCCCAAGAATCCCCATCCATCGGAGAAACCGTCGTAGTAACGATAGCGATAGCCGAGGACCTCGCCGATGGCGACCATTCCTGCTAACCCGCCGGAGATCGTCATCGCGATAACGATCTGTTTCTTTGGCGAGATCCCACCGTATTCCGCAGCCGACGGATTCTCACCCACCGCGCGCAGCTCGTATCCCCATTTGGTCTTCCAAAGGAAAATGTAAACGAGCACGCACATGAGGATCGCGAGCAGGAACGCGATGCTGAGCGGGACGAAATCCGGCATGCCGGGAATGTACTGGCTGATCCTGGGAATATGTGCTCCCTCGCCGATCTCCGCCGTCTGCATGATCGGGTCACCCGGGATCTTGTAGTAATACTGTGTGAAGTAGCTGACCAGGGCTATCGCGATGAAATTGAGCATGATCGTGTTGATCACCTCATGCGAGCCGAACTTGGCTTTCAGAAATCCCGGGATCGCTCCCCACGCCGCACCCGCAGTTATAGCGGTGACAATAGAAAGCAGGACAAGCAAGATGGACGGCAGGCTGAACCATGACCAATCTTCCTGCTTGCCGAAAATGTTTACTACCGCTCCGCCAAATTTTATTCCGACCCAAGCTGTCGCGAACGCCGCTACGTACAGTTGCCCCTCGGCACCGATGTTCAGCAAGCCGCATCGAAATGCAACGGCTACCGCCAATCCGGTAAATATCAACGGTGTCGCGATGAAGAGGGTGTATCCGATATCGTTCAGTGAACCGAACGAGTTCCCGATCATGTGATAGAAAGCGACAAATGGGTTATCGCCTATCAGCAATACGATCACGCCGCCCACGATAAACGCGGCGAGGACGGCGACAAGCGGCCATGTGATTTCCCGCAAGATCTTCATTCGTAACTTCGTCTAACGGCCGGCCGTTGTGAGTGCGGCCGTAATTTGAAAATGGTCTGTGGTGCTTTGTAAATATACCTGTAAAAGCGATTTATGTCACCTTATTCAGTCGCGAGCCTTTATAAAAACCCTCGTCAAGTGGACTTGACAGACCGACACTCAGATTTTATTATGTTGGCAGACTAAGTAATTGGTCATTAATCTAAATCAACAACTTCTTTTGGAGGACATGAACATGAACATAGTTAAATACGATCCATTCCGTGACTTGAGAAATCTTCAGGACGAAATGACGCGCCTCTTCACGGGCAGCAGACCGGCACAGTTCGACCGCGAACAGATGACCCACGGTTCCTGGGCACCGAACGTCGATATTTTCGAGGATAAGGAACGACTAGTACTCGAGGCCGAATTACCGGGCATGAGACGCGATGACTTTGAGATATCGGTCGAGAACAATGTGATCACGCTAAACGGCGAAAGAAAATTTGAGGCAAAGACCGATGGCGAGAACTATCATCGCGTAGAACGCTCGTACGGCTCGTTTACGCGTTCGTTTACGCTCCCGCAGTCGGTCACTGCCGACGGAGCCACCGCCGATTTCGAGAACGGCGTGCTGCGGGTCAGCCTTCCGAAGCGCGAAGAGACAAAAGCCAGGAAGATCGAGATAACGGGAAGCTCTGCAACAGCAGGTGCGATCCATACCGAGAGCAGGTCGGCATCAGCGTAAGCGCCTGTCAGACTATTACGACGACGCCGAGTGAGGAGTATCCCGCTCACTCGGCGTCGTCGACTCGATGGGATAGAGTTAGGTTAGGTAAAGAAAATGAGATTCGACAGGTTTACGATCCGCGGCCAGGAAGCAGTTCAAGAAGCGATCACCATCGCCGAGAAGAACGAGAATCAGCAGGTTGAACCCGAGCACGTTCTCGCCGCGATGCTGGAGCAGAAAGAAGGCGTCGTCCGCCCGATCCTCGGTAAGATCGGTGCGAATCTTGCGCCAATAACGAGCGAAGTCCAGGCGTCGCTCGCAAAACTGCCAAAGGTGTCCGGAGGCCAGCAGTATTTCAGCACGCGGACGAATGCCGTCTTCCAGGAAGCACAGAAAGAAGCTGAGAAGATGGGAGACGAGTATGTCTCGACTGAGCACCTACTGCTCACTATCTCCGGAGAAAAGGAAGGTGACGCCGGTCGCATCCTTCGTTCTCACGGAATAACGCGTGACGATCTCGAAAAGGTCGTGACGGACATGCGCGGCGGCAGCAAGATCACCGACCAGAATGCGGAGGAAAATTTCCAAGCTCTTGATAAATACGCGCAGGACCTGACGGAGCTCGCCCGAAAAGGAAAGCTCGATCCCGTAATCGGACGCGATGACGAGATCCGCCGGACGATCCAGATCCTTTCGCGTCGAACGAAGAACAATCCCGTACTCATCGGGGAACCGGGTGTGGGTAAGACCGCGATCGTGGAAGGACTCGCACAAAGGATCGTATCCGGCGATGTTCCGGAAACTCTGAAAAACAAACGACTGGTTTCGCTGGATCTCGGCTCGATGCTCGCCGGAGCAAAGTATCGAGGTGAATTTGAAGATCGATTGAAGGCCGTATTGAAAGAGATCGAAAAAGCGGAGGGACAGATAATCCTTTTTATCGACGAGCTTCACACGTTGGTCGGAGCCGGTGCCTCGGAAGGTGCGATCGACGCGTCGAACATGTTGAAGCCGACACTCGCACGGGGAACTCTGCGAGCGGTGGGCGCCACAACGCTGAACGAGTATCAGAAATACATTGAGAAGGACAAGGCCCTCGAGCGTCGATTCCAGCAGGTCTACGTTGGTGAACCGACCGTCGAAGACACCATTGCCATCCTTCGCGGACTGAAGGAACGGTACGAAGTTCACCACGGTGTGCGGATCAAGGACGCGGCGATCGTCGCGGCGGCTACGTTGTCGAATCGATATATCACCGACCGCTTTCTGCCGGATAAGGCCATCGACCTGATCGACGAAGCTGCTTCGAGGATTCGTATAGAGATCGACAGTCTGCCGCAGGAGATCGACGTTCTCGAACGCGAGATTCTGCAGCTTGAGATCGAGAGACAGGCGTTATCGCGCGAGACGGATGAGAAATCGAAGTCGCGCTTGGATGACATCGAGAAGCGGATCGCCGATCTGAATGAAAAATCTTCGGCGATGAAGGCGAAGTGGCAATCCGAGAAGGACGAGATCGAAAAGATGCGCACGGCTAAGGAGCAGCTTGAAGAAGCGAAACTCCACCTCGAACAGGCTCGGCAGGCGGGCGATCTGACAAAGGCGGCCGAGCTTCAGTACGGGCGCATCCCTGAGATCGAGAAGCTACTCGAGTCCGAACGCGCGCGCCTTGAGGAGCTTCAGGCCGACGGCGTGTTTCTAAAAGAAGAGGTCGACGAGGAAGACGTCGCCGAGGTGGTAGCGAAATGGACCGGAGTGCCGGTATCGAAGATGCTCGAGGGCGAGATGCAGAAGCTCGTCAACATGGAAGAGAACCTTCGTCGTCGCGTGATCGGGCAAGACGAAGCGTTGGAAGCCGTATCGAACGCCGTCCGACGCGCAAGGGCTGGATTGCAGGATCCGAATCGCCCTGTCGGCTCATTTATTTTCCTTGGACCGACGGGCGTCGGCAAGACGGAAACTGCCAGAGCGTTGGCGGAGTTTCTGTTCGACGACGAACGGGCCATGGTGCGTCTCGACATGTC
>JANPJL010000246.1:0-2577 GCA_031425495.1 Acidobacteriota bacterium | reverse complement strand
GCACCTTTGAAAGCCAGGCCTTCGCGTCCGTCTTTCGAAGTATCACCGTTCAGCTTTTCAAACCAAAACACCGCCTTCTCATACTGTCTTTCCCACATGTACGAGCGGGCCGTGCCGAACAGAGCCTTCGGCATGCCGGCATCGTTTGGATAATTATCGAAAAACTTCTGCCAATGCTCGCGTGCCTGAGGGAACATACGGTTCGCCATGTACGATTCGGCTCGCGACAGATGCTCAGTAGCGGGCAGCGTAGGAATCTTGCCCTCGCCGTTGCGCTGTTCGGCGTCCAGCTTGATCGCTCGGCGCAGGGCGGCATCGGACTGCTGAGCACACGCGTATGTGACGTTCAAAAGTAGCAACAGTATGGTGAGTGCGGGTTTCATTTTGTAGCGATGCGAAAAGCAGAAATTCTTCTGTCTAATCTAACCGATTGTTGGACGAAGAGGCAATGGATTGAGTTGCACGAGTCGGGACGACCAGGTTCCACCTGGAGACCCGGTCGCTACCGCTCCCGGTTCTGACTGGTGCGGCCGTCGTGCTAAAATTCGGTTTTGCTTTTGGAGACAAACATGAAGATTGCACTCAATGGCGCGACGACGATGCATGCCGACCTCGAGACTGATATCAGAGCGGCCGGCGCGGCCGGATACGACCTGGTCGAACTGTGGGCTTCGAAGCTTCGAACGTATTTGGAGACGCATGCGATCGTAGATCTGCGAACGCTTCTGACCGAAAACAACGTCGAGCCGTACTCGATCAATTCGATCGAGCACGTAACATTTCGGACGCCTGAAGATTACGAGGCGGTAAAAGCGCAGTGTAGTGAGTTGTCCGCGATCGCTGGCGAACTCAACTGTCCTTACATCGTCGTAGTGCCGGGCAAGCTGCCCGACGGCGCAACGAAGAACCAGATCATCGACGAGTCGGTTCGTGTGCTTAACGAACTCGCCGATATTGCGGAACCGTATGACGTCTCGCTTGCTTTTGAGTTTCTGGGACAGACCGACTGCTCCGTTCAGACGCTCGATCTTTGCAATGAGATCGTTGAGAAGGTGGATCGGAAGAGCATCGGTAACGTCATCGACACTTTTCATTTCTACGCCGGCAACTCGAGCTTCGAAGCGATCGATTCGATGAAGCCGGAGAAGCTGTTTATCTTTCACATAAACGACGCCGAAGATCTTCCTAAGGATCAACTCACTGATGCACAGCGGCTATATCCCGGAGAGGGAATTCTGCCGATCGCGAAGATGAAAGAACATTTCGACAAGATCGGCTACGACCGCATGGTGAGCATCGAGATATTTCGGCCGGAGTACTGGGAGCAGGATCCATTCGAAGTCGCGAAGAAAGCAAAAGCCGCAACTGAGAAAGTGTTAGGGCTCGGTCAATACGCTGCAGGCGGGGGTTGGTAATAGCTGGCGCCTGAGTATGAGTTTTAACGCAGAGATCGCGGAGGTCGCGGAGAAATGAATATAGATCCTCTGCGATCTCCGCGATCTCTGCGTTAAAAGAATATCTATGGACAAGATCAGGATCGGAATTATCGGCACGGGTTACATAGGCAACGTGCACGGGCGTATATATTCGCGTGACGATCGGACGGAGGTCGCGGCTCTCTACGACATTGTCCCGGAACGGGCCGAACGAATGTCGAGATCGATCGGCGGTAAGGTGTGTGTTTCGCGTGAGGAGTTGCTAGGCATCTGCGACGCTGTGCTAGTGTGCTCGCCGAACAGGACGCATAAGGAAATCGCGCTCGACGCGATTGCAGCAGGAAAGCATGTCTTCTGCGAAAAGCCGTTCTCGATCGGCGTTGCTGACGCCGCGGAGTTGCGTGACGCGGCAAATAAAAGCGGCGGTGTGTTCCAGGTCGGTCACAATCGAAGGTTTGCTCCGGTATATGCGACGCTAAAGGATATGCTTGGAGCCGACCAGCCGCACTCCGCTCACATCAAGATGAATCGCGGTGAATTGAAGAATCCGATCTGGACCGGCGACGTAAATGTGACTGGCGGGTTTTTGTACGAGACGACGATCCACCTGTTCGACATGATGCGATTTCAATTTGGCGAGATCGAAGAGTTGGTCGCGTACGGATCGCAGCACGAGTATCCCGAGCTCGATGAATTCTCGATCATCTTCAAATTCAAAAGCGGATTCCATTGCACGTTTGCCTCGTCGTCCGACGCGAGCTGGCATTTTCCGTTCGAGCGCATTGAAGTCTTTTGTCATCACCGGACGATCATGACTGAAGAAATGGAACGCCTCTTCGATTCGCGCGGCATGGATGCCAATTTCGAGACGATGTCATGGCACATGACTGAGAAAGAAGAGCGTTGGGGCTATGTTCAAGAAGACCGGGCGTTCATCGATGCGATCCTCAACGGAACCCCTCCACCGGTAACCGCCGACGACGGGTTCAAATCGGTCCAGTTGGTCGAAGCAGTTTACTCGGCGATCAACTCGGGTGAGCGGGTGCGGTTTTGAAGGATGAAGGATGAGGGATGAAGACGAAAGGATGAAAGCAGAAGGCAGAAGGCAGAAGGCAGAAGGCAGGAGGCACAAGGCAAGGCG
>JANPJL010000245.1:0-14312 GCA_031425495.1 Acidobacteriota bacterium | reverse complement strand
AACGACTCACGATCTACGATTTACGTCTATCTAATATCCTTTAGTGCCGCCCAACGCGGGTCGATCTCCTTTTGGTCGCACTTACAATCTAACAAATTCAAGTCGGCACCGCATTGCGGACACAAGCCCTTGCAATCAGGGATGCATAAAACTTGTTCCGGGAGATTCAACAGGATCTGCTCCCTGGCGATCTCTTTGATCTCGATGCTGTCATCCTCCAGCACGTCTGTATCCAGGTCTGCGGCAGAAACTTCACGTTCTTTCGCGGAGGTGAAGTTCTCGGGGGTTACGAAGCTGACCGAAAACTCTATAGCGATCGTCCACGGTACCGATCGAAGGCAGCGAGAGCATTCGGTCTCCGCCATTCCGGCGATCGAACCATCTACATCCACCTGGGCCGCACGCCGAACTACCTCGCACGAAACGTTAACATCGCCGGTCAACGTGAGGCGGTCGTCATCAAAATCGAGATCCGCTGCCGGGACAACATATTCGAACGGTCGCGGATCGCCTTCAATTTCCGTTAGATCGAGAATCATTGTCAGATAGATAAATCCTGTGTCAAATAACCTCGAAAAGCAAATTTTTAATTATAGCGGCTGACTCGTGGCTGTCAAACGATAAGGTGGCGGCACAGTTCTTCGAGTTCGTCGCAGTAATCAATTGTTCCTGTTTCGGTCTTCGTTCCGTGTTTTTCCGTGTACTCCGTGGTCCCTCCAATGTCGTGACCACGAGCAACCAATACCCCTTTCTCAGAGAGGTTGGTATGACTCGTGGTCTGCTTTATTGAAAGTCGAACCACGAAATGCACGGAATGCACGGATTGCACGGAAACCGCGGTATGCACGGAAGAGCGGGAAGACACGGAATGAAAGCCGAAGAGGCGGTGTTTGATCAGCGTGCACTGCCGATCGCATCATCCAGATTCGCAAAGCCCTTTTCCTTTAGCAACTGGTTCAATCCATTGTTGATATTGCGTGCAAACGAAGGCCCCGAGTAAACGAATCCTGTGTAGGCCTGCAGCAGCGACGCTCCGGCCGCGATCTTCTCGAACGCATCTTCGGGCGTGAAGATCCCGCCGACCCCAATGATCGGGATCTTTCGTTCCGTCCGGGTACTCGCTAAGGCGATCATTTGCGTCGATATCTTCTTTAAAGGCTCGCCGCTTAATCCACCGGCTCCGAGTCGCTCAATGTTGGGCGTTTTTAACCCGCGGCGCTCGATCGTTGTATTTGTGGCGATGATCGCAGCGACGTCGTTTTGTTCGCACGCCACCCCGATCTCCGAAACGAGGGGCTCGGAGAGGTCTGGTGCGATCTTCACAAATAGAGGCTTGTGGCCCAGGACCCGATTCCGCTTCTGCAAACCTTCGAGCAATTCGCTAAGCCGCTCGCCTGTCTGCAGGTCTCTGAGGTTTGGCGTGTTGGGCGAGGAAATATTAATGGTGATGTAATCCGCGACATCGTGGACCAGATCTAGCGCCGCAAGATAGTTTTCGAGAGCTTCGTCATTGGGCACATCTTTATTCTTTCCGATGTTCACGCCGACGATGCACGTCCGATCGAGTTTACGAAGGCGCTCGGCTACAACTTCGGCACCGTCATTATTAAACCCCAGTCGATTGATCAACGCCCGGTCTGCCGGAAGGCGAAACAGTCGCGGCCTCTCATTTCCCTGCTGCGGCCTATACGTAACGGTTCCGACCTCGACGAAGCCGAAACCAAGAGCCGCGAGTTGATTGACGATAACGCCATTCTTATCGAATCCGGCAGCAACGCCGATAGGATTCTTGAACGTCAGTCCGAACCTTTCGACCTTTCCGAATGGCTCTGCCAGAAATCTCTTCGCGGCCAACTGCTGTGCCGTCGCTGATCCGAGCCCAAGTCGCAGCGCCTCGATCCCAAGCTCATGCGCTGTTTCCGCATCGAACGCGAACATCGCTCGCCGGATGAAGTTTTCGTAGAGGGTAGGCATCGCTAAATCGTAGATGTTAGATGAACAGGCGGTAGATTTGAAACTTACGGGCTCGATCTTTGAACTTCCCTCGTGGCTTTGTTACGATTTGCAATCGAATGGCAGACGAAATACACCTGGTCGAAAAATCCCGAATAATGGATAGTGCGCGAATGAAGCGTGCTATTTCGCGCCTTTCGTCCGAGATAGTTGAGGAGAACCAGGGGGCAAAAGAACTTTACATTGTCGGTATCAGGCGACGGGGCGTTCCGCTCGCCGAGCGGATCGTCGACAAGATCGAAGCTCTCGAAGGACATCGACCCCTGTACGGCATCATCGATATCACCCTCTATCGGGACGATCTATCGACGGTCGGTGCGAACCCGATCGTCAATCGAACCGAGCTCGACGAGGATATTGAAGGAAAAATAATTGTGCTGGTCGATGATGTGCTTTACACCGGACGAACGATCCGCGCGGCACTTGATCAGCTCATGGACTTTGGCCGGCCGCGAAAGGTGCAATTGGCGGTTCTGATCGACCGCGGGCGTGAACATCGAGAACTTCCCATCCAAGCAGATTTTATCGGCAAGGTCGTGCCGACCAAGCATACCGAGATAATTAAGGTCATGTTGAAGGAATACGACGATCTCGAAGCCGTCGGCATTTTTGAAAAGCCTAGTTCCTAATTTGCAAAGCAAGGTAAACGCCTTGCTTTTTTGTTGCATAGGGTGAGAACTCAGTCACGGTCGCGACACGATGCAAAAGCCCGCGCGTAAGCAAGGGCGATATGCTCAACTATGGGTGACTTCGACAAATTCGAAACGCACTTCGCCGATCGGTCGGCGCCACACGTTTCACAGCGTTCCGGTACCGCCCTTGCTTACGCGCGGGCTTTTGCACATTGATGGAAAAACCGTACAGAAGACGAGATTTATTAGGAATAAGAAACCTATCCGAGGCCGAGATCACTGGGATTCTCGACACGGCAGAGAATTTCCGCGAGATCTCGAACCGTGAGATCAAGAAAGTTCCGACGCTTCGCGGTAAGACAGTCATCAATCTCTTCTTCGAGTCATCCACACGCACGAGAACAAGTTTTGAACTCGCTGCGAAACGCCTTTCAGCCGACTCCGTCAACATCAGCGTCTCGTCGTCGAGCTTGTCGAAAGGCGAGACCCTGCTCGACACCGCGCTAAATCTGGACGCTATGCAGCCGGATTGCATCGTCGTCCGTCACGGTTCGGCGGGCGTTCCACATCAACTCGCAAAGGTCAGTAAAGCCGCGATCGTAAATGCCGGCGACGGTGCGAACGAGCATCCGACTCAGGCGTTGCTTGATGCGATGACGATCCGCGAGCATAAGAAAAAGATCAGCGGCCTGAAGGTCGCGATCATCGGCGACATCCTCCACAGCCGCGTCGCGCGTTCGAACATTCACCTCCTCACGAAGATGGGTGCAAAGGTCCGCGTCGCCGGACCGGGCACTTTGGTGCCATCTGACTTTCAATACCTGATCGATCTGGGCGACACTGAAAATCCAAAATCCAAAATCCAAAATCCAAAATGGCTAGAGGTTGTGCCGCACATCGAGGACGCTATCGAAGGTGCCGATGTCGTGATGATCCTCCGCATCCAGCGTGAACGTCAGGACTCGGCTTACTTCCCCACGCTTCGCGAATACGCGATCCATTACGGACTGACGAACGAACGACTCAAACTCGCGAAGAAAGACGCTATCGTCCTGCACCCCGGACCGATGAATCGCGGGATCGAGATCTCATCAGACGTCGCCGATAGCTCGCGGTCGCTGATATTGGACCAGGTCAAGTACGGCGTCTCAGTGAGGATGGCGGTGTTATATCTTGCGACGGGCGGGAGTATGTCTGGCGGTTAACGAACCTTTTGAATTCCTTTCCGTGTTATTCATTCCTGTTCCTTCAAAACAAGCGTGGCCACGGAACAAGAGGAATAGGAATGGACGACACGGAAGAAAAACAGGAACAGCGCAGAACTACGGTAAAGGAGATATTTATGAAGTTCACAAGAACGGTCGTATTTGCAACGTTAGCGGTTGTATCGCTCTCAGCCCTGGTGTTGGGCCAAGCACCCGCTCCCAAAGTTTTCACCGAGAAGGACCGTGAGTTCGCACTTAAATATGCGAACGACACCCGGGAAGATTTCGTCAAACAGCTGACTGGACTGTCGGACGCCCAATTGAATTTTCGCGCGGGCGAAGGGCGATGGACGATCGGCGAGATAGCCGAACACATCATCGTCGTTGAGAACGCTCTTCGGGGTTCGGTGGAAGGGGGAATGAAGGCTGCGGTACCAGCGTGCAAGGACGAGTTCCGCATTCAGGACGTCGCAGTGATCTTGACGATCACGAACCGGCAGCAGAAGTTCACAGCTCCCGAGGTGGTGCGGCCGAACGGACGTTGGAAAACCGTACCCGACCTGCTCGCCAATTTCGAAACGACACGAAAGACGTCAATCGACTACATGAAAAACATGAAGGAAGACATGCGTTCGCATTTCGCAAGCATGCCGTTAGGTAAACTAGACGCTTTCCAATCTTACTTATTCGTGATCGGTCACAGCGAGCGTCATCTCGCGCAATTGAAAGAAGTTAAGGCCGACGCGAAATATCCAGCGAAGTAGCGGACTGCCGGCAGCTTGCCGGCTTCTCTCGCCGGCAGGATGCCGGCGTTCCTATTATGAAACTTCTGATTGCTAATGGGCACCTCATTGACCCGGCCGCTCCTGAAAATACCGGCATGTCCGTACTTATCGAGGACGGACGCGTATCGGCGTGGATCCGACCTAACGAGACGCCGCCCGAGGATTGCGAAGTCTATGATGCATCCGGGCTTCTCGTCGCACCGGGCTTTATCGATATGCATGTGCATCTTCGCGAGCCGGGACAGGAGCATAAGGAGACGATCGCCAGCGGTTGCGCGGCCGCCGTCGCGGGGGGATGGACAAGTGTCTGCCCGATGCCCAACACACAGCCTGTGAACGACAACGCCGCGATAACCCGGTACATGATCGAGCAAGCTGAACGTGCCGGGTCCGCGAACGTGTTTCCCATCGGGGCGATCACAAAATCGTCCGACGGCACTGAGCTCGCCGAAATGGGTGAGATGAAAGCCGCGGGCGCTGTTGCGGTTTCTGATGACGGTCGTCCGGTTCCCAACGCCGGGATAATGCGCCGTGCGATGCAGTACGCAAAAGATTTCGATCTCCCGGTCGTCGACCATTGCGAGGACAAGTCGCTCTCGTCCGGCGGAGTAATGCATGAAGGTAGGCTGTCGTTGTTGCTCGGCCTGAAGGGAATGCCCGCTGTCGCCGAAGACATCGACGTCGTGCGCGACATCATTCTCGCGAAAGAAACCGGTGCGCATATACACATTGCTCATGTCTCGACGAAGGGCGCGGTCGAGGCTGTAAGGCGAGCGAAGAACGAAGGGTTCAATGTCACGTGCGAGGTCACCCCACACCACTTCACCCTCACGGACAGAGCGGTCGAAGGCTACGACACGAACACGAAGATGGCACCGCCATTGCGCGGCGACGAACATCGAGAGGCGATCCTGGAAGGTTTAAGAGACGGGACGATCGACGCCATCGCAACGGATCACGCTCCGCATCACCAGGATGAGAAAGCACTCGAATACGACCGAGCTCCGTTTGGGATCACCGGTCTCGAGACGGCAATCGGCCTTGCTTTCAACGAGCTAGTTCACAAAGGCATCATCGATCTCGCCCGCCTCGTCGAACTCTGCTCGACGAACCCTGCAAAGATATTTCGGCTCAAAGACCGCGGCACTCTAAAGCCGGGCTCGATCGCCGATATAACGATCGTCGATCCGGAGCTGAGATGGACATATAGGAATGGCGAGTCGCGCTCGAAGTCGCGCAATTCGCCATTCGACGGATGGGAATTCGCCGGTCGCGCCGTTGCGGCATTCGTCGGCGGCCGATTAGTTTCCGCCGATCTCCGACCGAAGACCTCGGGTCAATAAGATTTAAATAACCCGACCCGGAGCAATCGCATCGATAAGTCCACCGATTAAACCATCGTGATATAATTTCGCATTTCGAATTGGTGATTTGAGGAGCAAAACTTAGATGGAATGGTTAGCTGATCCACAGCTTTGGATCGCGTTCGCTACGCTCACAGTGCTTGAGCTTGTTCTTGGCATCGATAATGTCATCTTCATTTCGATACTTTCAGGCAAGCTGCCGGCTGAACAGCAGGTTCGTGCACGATACATCGGACTGACTCTCGCACTCCTAATGCGCGTGATCCTACTGTTTTCCCTGTCGTGGATCATCGGGCTTACCGCACCTCTTTTCACCACCTTCGGACATCCAGTTTCTGGACGCGATCTTGTCCTGCTCATCGGCGGATTGTTCCTGATCGGCAAGAGCACGCACGAAATCCACGGTTCGCTGGAAGGCGAGGAGGGCGAAGCGTCAAAGAAAGTTTATGCATCGTTCGCCAGTGTGATCGTCCAGATCACGTTGCTCGACATCGTCTTTTCGCTCGACTCGGTCATCACTGCCGTCGGAATGGTCAACAATATTTGGATCATGGTCGCGGCCGTGGTTATCTCGATCATCGCCATGATGATGTTCGCAGGTTCGATCGGAGCCTTCGTTCAGCGGCACCCGACGATCAAGATGCTCGCACTCTCGTTCCTGCTCTTGATCGGCGTGACGCTCGTGGCAGAAGGAGCCGGCCAGCATATTCCAAAGGGCTACATTTACTTTGCCATGGCGTTCTCCGTTTTGGTAGAAGTGTTGAATATGACTCTGCGACGGAAATCGAAAGAACCCGTTCACCTGCATAACGCTTTCTCCGATGAAGACGAAGCGTCGGCAGCTCGGCGTGAGGCAGTATGAAAAAGTTAGGCCTGGCTTTCTTGAGTTTGTTACTGCCCGCCGTGTGTGTCGCTCAGACGGATATCCGCCGCGTCGACTTCAAGAATTTTACTTATCCCGCCTTCTGCGCGTCCGAAGACGCAGAGAGCGTGACGGTCACGAACGGCGAACTTTCAACGGAGAAGCAAGAGGACGGCTACGTCGACCGTTTCTACTTCAAGGTATTCGATATTGCGTACGGCGATCTCGACTCGGACCAGCGTAACGAAGCGATCGTCCTCACCGTCTGCAATACCGGCGGTACCGGGAACTTTTCCGAAGGTTTTATTTACACGCTTAAATCCGGCGGCCCTGTTCTGCTGGCACGCATCCCGGGCGGCGACCGCGCCGATGGCGGATTGCGACGAGCGTTCGTCGAAGGCGGCTTCCTCGTGGTCGATAGTAACGATCCTGGTGAAGATGGCGGCGCATGCTGTCCGCAAGTTATCGTGACAACTAAGTACCGCCTCTCCGGCGATAAGATCGAGCAGGTCGGTGACGAAACGAGCCGTCCGGTTTTCCCGACCGAACGGATCAAATTCATTCGCGGAGCCTCGGGTAAAACATTTAAGACCACGATCGCTGCCGATCAGGGAAAACGGTTTGTCATTGCGGCACGGGCGGGTCAAACTTTGACGGTTTCGATCGACACTGACAAAGCTTCACTCCGTCTTCTCGAAGAAGTTGAGGCAAAGTTCGGTATCAATAATTTTTTAGTGCTGCTTCCTAAGGCCGGTGACTACACGGTCGAGCTGCAAAACAATGCAGACGTCCCGTTGACCGTGACCGTTAATATTAAGATCCGTTGAAAAACGGACCCCCGGCATCCTGCCGGCAACGCCGCCTTCGCGGCGTCATTGAATAAAGTTCGTCGGACCGTAACGGTAATTTCGTGCTTAGTGCTCGGGCCGGCAGGATGCCGGCGGTCCTAATTTATGAAAACCCTATCAATTCTTCTTTCGGTAGTCATCATCCTCTCCGCCACCCCATTTGCATTCGCCCAGACTGCCGCGGACTATGATCTTGTCGTCGTAAACGCGCGCATCATCGACGGCACCGGAAATCCGTGGTTCCGCGGCTCGATCGCGATAAAGGACGGAAGGATCGCGCGGGTCGGGCTCTTTGATTATGCCCGGGCGAAGCACGTCATCGACGCTAAGAATCAGATGGTTGCACCTGGATTCATCGACGTGCACGCCCACACCGAGGACATCTTCGATCAGCCGACAGCCGAGAATTTTATCCGAATGGGCGTGACCTCTCTCGTGACTGGTAACTGCGGTGGTTCGACGACGGAAGTTGGAGAGTTTCTGGGACGCTTCAAGGAAAAACCTCTTTCCGTAAATATGGCCACATTGATCGGGCACAACTCGGTTCGCTCAAAAGCGATGGGTCTCGATAATCGTGCTCCGACCTCGGAAGAGCAGCAGAAGATGAATGCGATCGTCGAGCAAGCTATGAAGGATGGTGCGGTCGGTTTGTCGACGGGATTGATCTATCTTCCCGGCACGTTCGCAAAAACCGATGAGGTTGTCGAACTTGCAAAGGTCGCTTCGCGTTACAGGGGAACGTACGCAAGTCACATCCGCGACGAAGGTAATGACGTCGCTGCCGCGATCATCGAAGCGATCAACATTGGCGAGCAGGCGAACATGCCGGTCGAGATCTCGCACTTTAAGATCTCTGCGAAATCTCTATGGGGACAGAGTGCGATGACGTTGGGGCTGGTACGGGCGGCACGGGAACGCGGGTTGAGCGTGACTGTCGATCAATATGCATATCCTGCGTCGTCGACATCGCTCGACGTACGTATGCCCAATTGGGCAGTTGCAGGCGGTCGCGACGAGGGCAGGAAACGATTGGCCGATCCGGCAACGCGGAAAAAGATAGTCGATGAAATGAAGCAGGATCTGAAGAAGAAGAACTTCAAAGATTACAGCTTTGCATACGTCGCAAGCTTTCGCTCAAACCCTGAATACAATGGCAAGAACATTGCGGAGATCACGAAACTGGCTAAGGGCAACAACAAGCTCGAGTCCCAGATCGAACAGATCCTCGAGATGTACGGCAAAGGTGGAGCATCGATGGTCTATCAGGTGATGAGCGAGGCTGACGTCAAAACGATAATGCAAGAGCCGTTCACGATGATCGCCTCGGACAGCGGCGTTCGGCAGTTCGGTTCGGGTGTCCCGCATCCTCGCGGATACGGGAATAACGCCCGCGTCCTGGGACACTATGTTCGTGAACTGAAGGTAGTCTCGCTCGAAGACGCGATCCGGAAGATGACTTCCCTTCCCGCGCAAACCTTCAATTTTCGTGATCGCGGACAGCTCCGAGAAGGCTTTGCTGCGGATCTCGTCATCTTTGATCCGGCAACCGTTGGCGACAGGGCGACGTTCGATAAGCCGCACCAGTACGCTGTGGGTTTTACGTTCGTGATCGTCAACGGTCAGGTAGTGTTCGACGGAACGAAAATGACGGGTGCAATGCCGGGACAACCGCTCCGAGGAAACTCAGCTCCGTAAACGCGTTGAGGTGTTGTAGTGGAAGCAGCGAGATGTGGACGGAGTTCGGTATTACCTAAAGCTCAGTAGGAGCCACATGTTTGTAGACTAGCGTTGCTGCAAACAGAGCTCCGGAGGAGCGGCATGTTTGTAGATCAGTATGGCGATCCGCGAAGCTCCAGAGGAGCGGCATTTTTGTAGATTAGTGTTGCGATACGCGAGGCTCCAGAGGAGTTAGCGGTAATAATGGTGTCGCTCCTACGGAGCTCGCTTTCAGATTGGGCGGTATCTACAAACATTCCGCTCCTCCGGAGCTGAGAATCCCGACCTAGGCTAATACTTTTACGAGCTTACAATGTCTTCGGGCTTCGCCCGCCGATGAGCGGAAAGGCTCCGCCTTTCCGCATCGCTTTAGTGTTTCCCGCGGCTACGCCGCCACTTCGCGAGGCTCAGCCTCGCTCATTGTTTTTAAGAGCTGCCGGAAAGGCAGAGCCTTTCCGCTCATCGGGCGGCGAAGCCGCAAGCCGCTTATGAAAATCGAACGGCTTTTTATCAAAACCGAAGACGATCGATGATGAGAATGTTGCGGCTTCCCTCGTCACAGGATGTTGGAAAGACAATTTCCACGCGTGGAGGCAAAGACGTTCGAATTCGCGTCCGCCTCGCGATACGTCACCGACTATCGGGTGGCCGATCGAGGCACAGTGGATCCGCAGCTGGTTCGTACGACCCGTCACCGGCTCTAACTCAAGCAGCGTCGTATCCGCATTCCGTTCGAGGACACGATAGCGAGTCTCCGCATATTTTCCGCCTTCCTTAAGATCCCAGCGCTTCTGATCCGCAAATCGGCCGATGCTCGCAACAATAGTGCCTTCGTCTTTTTCGACAACGCCATCGACAAGCGAGAGATACTTCTTCTCAACATATTTTCGCTGGAACAAGCGTGAGAGAGACCGGTGCATGCGCGTCGACTTTGCGATTACGATCAATCCGGACGTTTGCTTATCGAGTCGGTGTACAAGGCCGGGACGGATAAATGCGGAGTGCGGAATGAGGAATGCGGAATCTGAAGAACTTCCACATTCCGCATTCAAATAGAAACTCAACGCGTTCAAGAGCGTGCCGTTCTTGTCGCTGTTCGTAGGATGTACCAACATCCCCGACGGCTTGTTCACCACGACCAGATGTTCGTCCTCATAAACGATATCGAGCGGCACGTTTTCGGGCCGCATCGAATTCTCCCTCGCCGGATCGATCTCCACTTCCAAAAAATCGCCCGCGCGGATTCGGAACCCGACATTCTCGAGCCTGCCGTTCACTTCGCACTTCTCGTCACGAACGACCCGCCGGAGGTACATCCGGCTGAGACCCGGGAACTGGCTGAACAGGAACTCTTCAAGTCGGGTTCTCGGCGTGGCGGCGGGAACTTGGATTTCGACGCGTTGATTCACTGCTTGATTGTAGCGCCGCGAAGTTGAGCGTCGGCATCTTGCCGCTCTCGATCGATCCGATCCTGCGTACAGCGAGCATCCGGCAAGATGCGTGCTCCACGAATTCCGCCATTTCTGTCGGATATTAGTTAACGCGGGTTTTCCTGAACTCCCACGTCTGCTAAACTCCGGACTTCGATAACAGGACAATAATGTTTGATTCCCTCCAGATAGTTGCAAAGATCAACTCTGCATTAGCCATCTCAAAGGACGCCCGGGCCAATGTCCAAGGCGTCGTCGATGCGTTAAGGGAGGATCTCGGTCTGCGCGGATGCCTTCTGCTGCTCAATGGTGCGGAAGACGGGCTTCTCACAATAAAAGCGGCGAGCGGCCTCTCGATAGGCGAATTCCGCAAACTCGATACCCAGGCGGACCGCGGTGTTTTTCGCAAAGGTTTTGAAGCCGGCACAACCCTCACGACAGAATTCGCGGACAGCGGTCTGATCCTCGAGCTGGAAGATTCGCAGAGTCTGGCCGTCGTCACTTCCCCGCTACTCCTCGTAGACAAGCCCGTCGGCATCCTCGCGATCCTGACCGACGATAGAATGCGTCTTCGCGAGATCGAAAAGTTAGTCGATGTCGCTGCATCGATGATCGCTCAGTCACTCCGCGTCGAGCGGGCCGTCCATGGAGAACGGCAGAAGCTCATCGACGAGAACTCGCATCTGCGGCAAGAGCTGAAAGAGAAGCATGACTTCTCGCACATCGTCGGAACCTCCAACCCGATGAAGCAGGTCTACGATCAAGTCAGCCAGGTCGCGCGCTCAAACGCGACCGTGCTGCTTCGCGGTGAGAGCGGGACCGGTAAAGAAATGATCGCGAACGCGATCCACTACAACAGCCTTCGGAGCAAACGTGCGCTCATCAAGATCAATTGCGCCGCGCTTCCCGACACGCTGATCGAGTCCGAGTTGTTCGGTCATGAAAAAGGAGCCTTCACCGGAGCTGACCGTTTCAAGAAAGGGCGATTTGAGTTAGCGGACGGCGGAACGCTCTTTCTGGATGAGATCGGTGACCTTCCGCTTCAAACACAGATCAAGCTCCTTCGCGTACTTCAGGAGCGCGAGCTTGAGCGCCTCGGCGGAACCGAAACGATCAAAACGAACATCCGTCTGATCACCGCCACGAACAAGAACCTCGAGGAGGCGATCGCAAAGGGCGAGTTTCGCGAGGACCTCTACTATCGGCTAAACGTCTTTACGATATTCCTGCCGCCGTTGCGGGAGCGGAAGTCGGACATCTTGTTGCTCGCCGAATATTTCCTCGAGAAGTACGAGCAGGAGCATGGCAAACGCATCCGTCGGATCTCGACCCCCGCGATCGACATGCTGATGGCGTATCACTTCCCCGGGAATGTTCGCGAGCTGGAGAACGCGATCGAACGGGCCGTACTTGTGTGCGATTCGAATGTCATTCACAGCCATCACCTGCCGCCCACGCTGCAGACCGCCGAAGTCTCCGGCACCGTCACCGCACTTACCTTGAAGTCCGCTGTTGAAGCGTTCGAACGCGGCCTCATCCAGGACACGTTGAAATCAACGAAAGGCAACATTGCAAAAGCCGCCCGACAGCTCGATTCGACCGAGCGCATTTTGGGATATAAGATCCGCAACTACGGCATCGATCTGAAACGGTTTCGTATATGAGCGACCTCGAGACCCTGATTGCGGATCTGCCTGATCGCGAAGCTCCGCGACGATTTCTTTCGTCGCTTGAAGAGCAGCATCCACGCGACGCCGCGAAACTGCAAAAGAACGATGGCTTACTTTCGGATGTGCTTACACTTGCTGCTTTCAGCCCTTTGCTTTCAGCCACACTCCTGCAGAACCCGGATTATCTTTGGTGGCTGAATCGGAAGCGCCGCCAGCCCGCGGTGCGGACAAAAGACGAACTGCTCGAGGCACTCGGACGTTTTGTTCTGACGCACTCTCAGGTCGACCTACACACACAGCTTGCCCGTTTTCGTAGACGAGAGCTGCTCCGGATCTTTCTCGCTGACGTGCGACGGCTTACAACGATCGCCGAGATCACCGAAGACATTTCGAATCTTGCCGATGCAATTCTCGAGACCGCACTTCGTGCCGCACGGCAGGAAATGGACAATCGTTTCGGCGCACCGCAGCGGATCGATAGCAAAGGCCGAAAAACACATGCCGACTTTTGCATTGTCAGTCTCGGCAAGTTGGGATCTCGCGAGCTCAACTATTCGTCGGATATCGATCTTCTATTCCTCTACTCAGCCGAGGGCGAGACCACTGGTCGAGGGACCCGGGGAACGGTGACCAATCGCGAGTACTTCGTAAAGCTAAGCGAAACGGTGGCTCGGATTGTCGGGCGACAGACTGGCGAAGGAGCGGCTTATCGGGTCGATCTGCGTCTGCGGCCGCACGGCCGGGTCGGGCCGATGGCGATCTCCGTCGATGATGCGGCGCGATATTACGAAACCGACGCACGCGACTGGGAACGCCAGGTCTTGATCCGATCGCGCTCCAGTGCCGGCGACGCCGAAGTGTACAAGCATTTTTTTGAGCAGGTCGAGAACCTCGTTTTCGTATCTCACGCGATCGGTGAACGGCCGGAGGAGACGAATGCCGTCACGCCCGACCCCATCGTCCGATCGCTCGCTAGCGTCCGCCGTTCAAAGCAGCTTATTGATAACGAGCAGAATTTTGATTCGGCATTTAATGTGAAGCTTGGCCGCGGCGGCATACGCGAGATCGAGTTCACCGCTCAGGCGTTGCAACTGGCATACGGCGGGGGCGATCGATGGCTCCGCTCGCCGCACACGCTGATCTCTCTATCTCGTCTCGCCGATCGCGGCCTCATCGTTGAGGCGGAACTCACCGAGTTGTACAACGCGTACGACTTTCTTCGTCGACTTGAACACGTGTTGCAAATGGAAAACGGTCTGCAGACACACGCCGTTCCCGATGAACCTCTTCGACGTGAACTTCTCGGACGAAGGATGGGATTCGAAACGCTCAAGCGATTCAACCGCGAACTCGAACAACAAACGACGAACGTCCACCGCATATTCGAGCGGGTGTTTCAGTCAGAGCCTCCTGCGTCGGCAGGTGGGATCGTGTCAGCAGCGGAGATGCTTGGTGCAGAAGAAACATTCCCGCAAAGTCGCAAAGTCGCAAAGAAGAAGTTAGGGCCTGGAGAAGAATTAACTGAGCTCCCGTCGGTCGCGCCTGGGAGATTATCTAGTGCAGCGGAACCAGACAAATATTTCACCGAACTCTCCGACGCCGTCTCACATGAAGCGGATTTCCGTCACCGGCTCGGGGCGTTTCGGCGCCGGTGGGCAGAGCTTCTACTTGAAATCAAACATAACGATCTCGAAGCCCGTATCGACCTCCGGCTGTCCAAGCGAACCCAAACTGCACTTGCCGAGGCGAGCATCGACGTCGCCCTCGACATTACCCGCTCCGAGCTT
>JANPJL010000244.1:0-4835 GCA_031425495.1 Acidobacteriota bacterium | reverse complement strand
CCTCACCATAAAATCACCAAACGGCCGTACCTTATCCACGTGAGGCCGACTCTGCTTCACTCGAGGGAGAAAAACTGCCACGAATAGTGAACCCCAAGGAATATCGAGCACCGGCTCAGGAACTCCTCGAGTGATAAACGGACGATTCAAATTCACTTTTGCGAAACGTTCGTACTGCTGTCCATGCTCGACATAAATTCCATCGAACTCGTAATGAGAACGGTAAAAATGAATTTCTGTTCCACACCCAGCGGCGAAAGCTCGCTGCGCTCCCTCAAAGAGTAAGCCGACATCATGGTTCCCGATCACATAGGAAATCGTATGCCCCGGAGTACCCGCCCATCGTCTTAAAGCGAGAAAAAAATCAGGATGACCTTGGATCACTTTCTTAACAGCGTAAACTTGCGAACGTTCTGTAAAAAGATGAGTATGGACTCCATAATAGTCGATCTTCAGGAGATCCATAATGTCTCCGTTTAAGATCAGTTCGACTTCTGCATCCTGAAACTCACCCGTTCGGTAGAACTGAAGAAACTCAGAAAACTCACGGTCATAAATGAAATCCTCGAGAACGTTCTGAGTTCCATCGCGGAAGAAGCGACCCTTTCCGAGATGGAAGTCGCTGACGATCAGTTTAAATTTTCGTTTAAGCATCTCGTTTAAGCACTAGAAGCGCCCTTTAACATTTTCGCGACAAAAACCGAATTCCGACTCTGATTCTTCGCAACGTACATCGCCTGGTCAGCCGCCTCGATCACGTCTACATTCTTCAACTCGATTACACTACCCAGATCAAGCTTTGGGGTGTTCGGAATCGGCGTGGTTTTCAACGTTGGTGTAGCGTCCTTAAATAGTTCCATCTGTACAGCCTCAACGTGCTTGCCGGGTCGAGACTTCGCCCGTGCGGGTCGTTTTGCCAAGACTGAGTCGGATGTTACTACGGCATCTCGCTGCACTATCTCTGTAGCGTTTAAAACCTCCTCCGATCGGCGGGGGGTCATCTTCTTGCTGGTCGGATTCTCGTAAAAATCAATCACCGTATCAATCGCCTCGAACCGTGCCACGAAAACAACATCAAGGGCGCGAGCGATGTCCAGCATTGTCGGTACGCTTACTCGATCAACATTTTTTTCTAGTCGAGAAATTACGCTTTGCTTCGTTCCAATAAGGTCAGCAAGTTCTTTCTGAGTCATATTGCGCGCGTCTCGCAGGGCACGAAGCTGGTTGCGAAGAAAGGTTTTCAACTGCTTGGCAACAAAGTCGTTTCGCAGGTCTCTGTCCTGAAGGAGACGAAACTTTCTAGAATTTATGTTCATGCCTCACTCTCCGTGTTCTCGTCGTCATTCTCATCATTGTCAACGTAAGGGACGATCTCGCTTACGCCTCGTATAATCTCGTCACGCCTATCCTTTACGGTATTGAAAATGTCGCTCGGGTCGTAGTTGTTCTTGCCATCCTTTACCGCTCCACCCAACATAATGTACTGACCGTCTTCTTCTTTGAAAGTGCCAAAAACTCTCAACTGCTTTTTCTGCTTATTCTCAAACCGAATCTCGCCGATCCCTTCCATGTTCACCATCTTTGCTCGATAGTCGGGCAAGTCCCACAGCTCTTTCTTCAATGCCGCAAGGGTCTCAATGATTGTCGTAAATTGCGCGAACGAGCTGTCATCGACCTTCTTGCACTTGGTGAGCCATTTCGATACCGCGCCACGGCCATTGAATAACTTGTATTCCATGAAGTCCCATTGTGGTTGGTTTTCGTCATTCATAGAGAGTATACCATATATGTTATATTTTCAAGTTGCAACTGGTATAGCATATATGCTATATTCATTTCAGTCAAACACACGAGGATACAGAGAGAATGAACTGCCAAAATTGCAACGGGAACACAAAGAAACACGGCAAAGATAGGGGCGGGAATCAGCGCTACCGTTGTGTTCCGTGTAATGTAACCTTTACCGAGCTAAAAGAAAAGACTTTGGGCAATATGTATCTGGCTGAAGACAAAGCAATTCTTTGCCTCCAGCTTCTAGTTGAAGGCTCCAGCGTCCGAAGCATTGAACGCATTACCGGGATTCACCGTGACACAGTTCTTTCCCTACTCGAAACGGTTGGAAAGAAGTGCTTGGCTATTCAGGAAAACTTTGTCCGTAACGTGAAAGTGAAGTTTGTTCAGGCGGACGAAATTTGGTCGTTCGTCGCAATGAAGGACAAACAGAAGCACGCTCTATTGATTGAAGACGAACAAATCGGTTCACAGTACACTTTCACAGCTATTGATGAGGAATCAAAGCTGATCGTCGCTTGGCACCTCGGACGAAGAACCGAAGCCCATGCACTGACATTTCTCGAAAAGGTTTATGCCGCTATCGACGGTGGGACAAATCAATTTCAAATCTCAACAGATGCGTTCAGAGGTTATGACCACACGGTAAACGAAGTACTTGGAACGAAGGCTCATTATGGCCAGATCGTAAAGATGTATGGAACGCCAAACCCGAGCGAAGTTAGATACTCGCCAGCCGAATGTGTTGGATGCAAAAAGCGAACGGTTTTCGGCAACCCGATCAAAGCTAAAATTTCAACTTCGATTGTCGAAAGAAACAACCTCACAATGAGAATGTCGATGCGAAGGATGACGAGATTAACGAATGCTTTTAGCAAGAAGTGGGACAATCTCAATTACACGCTAGCGTTGCACTTCGCTCATTACAATTTTTGCAGATCGCACAAGACGTTGAACGGAGCCACGCCGGCAATGGCCGCGAATCTTACGACGTCCATTTGGACGCTGAAAGACCTTTTGCAATCAGCAACACAATTTTAGGACACTACCGAGCAATTCGTTCGGTTGACAGATCCTGTATTTAGAATTATTCTAAATACAACATAAATGGCAACAGCTTCGAACATTCAGGAATTAGGACTGACCAAGCAACGCGAGGTGGTGCTTCAGGTTATTCGTGGTGCCGAGCAGCACTTGACGGCGAATGAGGTTTTTACGTCCGCAAAAGACAGGCTTCCGGGCATCAGCTTTGCGACGGTCTACAACTCGCTCCGATATCTCAAAGAATCGGGGCACATCGCCGAGATACAGTTTGGAAAAGGCGCGAGCCGATTTGATCGGATGACGACGCGACATGATCACGCGCTTTGCACGCGATGCGGCACGATAGTCGATATCGAGATGGACCTGCCGCAGGAATTGGTGGCACAGGCAGAGCGGGAATCACAGTTTAGAATGGAATCAGTGGAGTTTACGCTGAGGGGCATCTGCCCCGAGTGCGTGGGGAAAGATTAGCCACAGAGGACATCGAAATTTTGGGACGCTATGGATGGTTCTGAATTCTCTCGGTGTGCTCGGTGGCAAATATATTTATACAAGGAGCTTACTTACTAACATACATGTCAACAGCAACAGCAACAGCAATTGAAAACACAACAACCTTCGCGAAGGTCGGCAAGCCATCACCCGACTTCAACATGCCGTCGACGAAGAATATTGAGACACTCGGCGAGAACGTCAAGCTTTCGGACTACAAGGGCAAATGGCTGATCCTGCTTTTTTACCCGCTCGATTTTACATTCGTCTGTCCGACCGAGCTGATCCATTTCTCGGATCGTCTAGAAGATTTGAACGGTATCGGTGCCGAAGTTCTCGGAATTTCTACCGATTCGGTCCACTCTCATCGTGCATGGCTTAAGACGCCGCAGGATCAGAACGGGATCGCGGGCGTGAAGTATCCCGTCGCATCGGACGTAGGCGGCAAGCTCGCACGCCAGTACAACATCCTGGTGGATGAAGCGAACATCGCACTTCGCGGTTTGTTCATCATCAACCCCGAAGGCGTTCTGCAGTATTCGGTCGTGCACGATCTAAATATCGGACGCTCCGTCGATGAAACGCTTCGCGTGCTCCAAGGTCTGCAGACCGGCGGACTCTGTTCGGCGGATTGGAAACCAGGTCAGGAAAATCTAAAAGTATAACGGTAAGTGGTAAACGGTAAGCGGTAAGTGAAAGAGGCAACCGCGTTCTTCACTTACCGTTTACCGTTTACCGTTCAGCACTTTTTCGGAGAAAAATTATGCCAATGAGAATTGGAGATGCGATGCCGGCGTTCGAAGGGGCGACCACGTGGTTCAACGGCTCGCTCGAGAACACGGCGGAAGATATCAAGGGGAAGCCGACGCTAGTTCATTTTTGGGCGGTGTCGTGCGGGATCTGCAAAGACAAGATGCCGCAGCTTAAGGATCTGATCCGTAAGTATGAGCCGCTAGGTTTGCAGACGGTCGCGATCCATATGCCGCGGTACGAGGCTGACACCGATCTCGACACCGTCAATGAGGCGATCACTTCGATCAACATTACGGAGCCGGTTGCGGTCGACAGTCTTCATAAACTGAAGGATGCATTTCAGAACGAGCAGGGGTGGGTTCCGGTTTATTTTCTTTTTGACGGGGAAGGGAAATTGAAATCGCGTGCTGCCGGGGAATTCGGTGTTGGTGTTCTTCAGACGGCGCTAGATAAGATGTTCGCGACGCATGCAGTCGCGGCCTAACATGCAACGATATGCTTAACGTTGGTATATGTCGTCTTTGCTCACCGCCAAGGTACTTGACGTGAGATGTGTCGCCGGTGATTAACCGCCGCCGACGTACTCAGCGTTGAGCATATCGCCCTTGCTTACGCGCAGGCTTTTGCACCGCTACCTAAAAATTCCCCGAGAATAATTCTCTCAGAATCGCGCCGATGATATAGAGGCTCACCAATATCGATCCGACCAGTAAGAGAATCAGCCCGCCGATGATCGCAAATACAAAGATATAATC
>JANPJL010000243.1:0-7532 GCA_031425495.1 Acidobacteriota bacterium | reverse complement strand
GCCCGTTCCCGATGCGCGATTCCGTGCAATGGAAGCGATCGCCAATGCCGGCATTCAAGTTGGTATAGGCATCGCTCCGGTGATTCCCGGTTATAACGAATCTGACATTCCTAAGCTCCTCGAACGTGCAAAATCGGCGGGGGCAAGCCACGCCTTTATGTCGATGCTGCACCTGGACAGCGATTCGATCGAGGAATATTTCGTCGCCAAGATGCACGAGCGTCTATCACCCACGGCGGTCAACAAGATAATCAACGCGATGAAGCGTGAACGGGGCGGGACGCTCCAGCACCGCACATTCAAGGATCGTAGTACGGGGAAGACAGAGCAATGGGAAGTTACAAAAAAGATCTTTGATTTTCACGCCAAACGTCTCGGCTTCCGCGAGCGCGAGAACCCGTCTATTCCCGAACCGGAAAAGAAAATAGATACGATCATTCCCGCACAGCCAACTCTTTTTTGACCCTGTCATGCCCTTGCTTTGCGACCTCTGCGAGCTTTGCGAGAGACTTCTTTTTTCACGCAAAGCTCGCAGAGGTCGCAAAGTGAAATTGGAACCTTTGATATACTACCCGGGAACAATCTAGGGAGGCCCTACCATGAAATTGAAATTTGCCGTCGCACTTATCGCTCTCCTCATCGTTTTCTCAACCGCCGCTTTCGCTCAAAAGAACCCGGGTAAAGATCTGCAAAATGCCGTCAAACGCGTTAACGATGCGTCAACAGTCATGAACCAGATCATGTCGATCAAAGACAAATCTATTCCGCGTGACTTACTAGATAAGGCAAAGGCCGTCGTCGTATTTCCAGGAGCTATCAAGGGAGCCTTTATCATCGGCGGTCAGGGAGGTAAGGGAATTGCCGTCCGGAGGATCGGACGGGCGTGGAGCGCCCCGGCATTCTTTAACATGGCGGGTGGAAGTATCGGCCTTCAGATCGGCGGTTCGAAAACCGACTACATAATGCTGATCATGAACGACAAAGGAATGAAAGGATTGTTGGAAGACAAGTTCGAGCTTGGCGGTGAAGGGAGTGTCGCGGCGGGGCCGATCGGTCGCACGGCGGCAGCGTCAACAAACGCGACACTCGACGCCGAGATCCTTACGTATTCGCGTAGCAAGGGGTTGTTCGCGGGCGTCTCGCTGAAAGGCGTGTCGATCAATTCCGACGGCGATCTGAACCAGGCGATCTATCAGAAACGCTCGAAGCAAATAATCGGCGAGCCTGCACTTCCGGCGTCGGCCGCACCCGCGTCGCTGCGGAAATTTGGTCAGACCGTCGCGGCTTACGCGCGGTGAATATGAATCGAATAGAAGTCTTCGAACAGATGCTCACCGATGATCCGTCCAACACGATGGTGATGTTCGGTCTGGCGAAAGAATATGAGAAGCTCGGCCAGACCGCGGATGTGATTCGCGTGCTGGAAGATTATCTTTCCAAAGCCGACGATGAAGGTAACGCTTACGGAACTCTTGCGAATGCGTACGCGGTGTCGGGCGATCGAGAGAAAGCGATGGAAACGTACCGAAAGGGCATCGATGTTTCGATGGCCCACGGTCATCCGTCGATGGCGAATGAATATCGGATGACGCTCGATTTCGATTTCGCGGAAGAGGTTTAACGCAGAGAGCTCGGAGAACGCGGAGGAAAGATTTGCCCGCGAAATGCGCGAAAGGACGCGAAAAAAAGAAGAGTCTTTTATTTCGCGTCTTTTCGCGTTTTTCGCGGGCAAATATCTTGTCCCGGCTCCGCGGTAATAAATCTTTTCAACGAGCGGGGCAAGCCGCGACCGTGGCCTTTCGGACTCTCACGGGCTTTTCCGGTTTCTCGTCGGTCACGGCAACTTTATTGATCGTATCAACCACTTCCATTCCCTTTGTCACACGACCAAATGCCGAGAACTTTCCGTCGAGATAGGCCGCGGGCTTGACCAGAATAAAAAAGTCGGTCGTCGCCATGTTCGGTTCATCCGGCCGAGCCATTGAGAGAATGCCGCGCTCGTGAAGTATCTTGCTCGGCTCGTCCGGGATCGTACGTAACGCGCGTTCACCGATCGCACGAGTCACCTTTCCACCTTCCCGGGACCACATATTCCCGCCTTGAATAACGAACCCGGGAACAACGCGGCTGAATGTCGTCCCATCGAACAACCCCGTCGCAGAAAGGTTAAGAAAGTTTCTTACAGATTCCGGGGCACTCTCGGGAAAAAGCTCCACTTCGATCGCTCCGGCCTCCGTGTCGAGTGAGACGCATTGCGCTGCCATGGTTTTCACGTCAGCTTTCTCGAACGGCTCCAATTTGGAAATCTTTATAGCCGCCGGGCGCGCGTTGGCCTTTGGTGTCGGCGTCGGCGACGCCTGTTGCGCGACGGCAATAGTCGAGAGCATTAATACCAGACATAAGCCGGTAACGAATATTCTTTGCATGCATTTATATTTTTGAACAGTGCGATAAACCTGTAAAGCCAACGGGTGAAGAGCGGGGGCAAGCCCGCCTTCCTGACCTGCGAATGTCGGACATCGACTTTGCATATCATCGGTCGGGGAGGTTATCTCGACTCGCAACCACATTCGCAAGTCCGGAAGGTGGGCTTGCCCCCGCTCCTGCATGGTAGTATTTGGATATCTTGTTCACGCTTAAAACACTATGAAACGCCTAACGTTAATCTTTGCTCTAGCAATGTTGAGCTTTTCCGTCTCTGCTCAACGCAATCATCCCGCCAAGCCGACCGTGACAGGGGCTCCGCTCATCTTTGAACAGGCGGCGTACGATGTTCAGTCTTACGATGTCTCGGTCAAGGTCGACGTTGCGGGCAAAGCAATCTCGGGCACGACCGTGATGAAAGCAAAGATCGTTATCCCGACAAATGCCATCATGCTCGATCTCGACACGACTTACACAGTGTCAAAGGTGGATCAGTTTAAGTTTGACCGCACCGAGGGAAAGATCTGGATACGCTTCCCGACGACGAAACAACCGGGTGAAGAGTTCACGACGACAATCACCTACTCAGGTGTGCCACGGGTCGCCCCGAACCCACCATGGGTCGGTGGATTCATGTGGACGAAGACGCCGAACGGTTCTGACTGGATCTCGATAGCGATGCAGAACGACGGTGCGGATCTGCTGTTCCCGGTCAAAGATCATCCGTCCGATAAGGCTGATCAGGTGGCGATGCATATAAACGTCCCCGATCCGCTTGTCGCGGCCGGTCCGGGCAAGTTCGAAGGTGTACGTAAAGGTACAGATGGAACATCGACCTTCGATTGGCGAATGACAAATCCGATACCGAATTACGAGATACTTTTTAACGTCGCACCATATCGATTGATAAAGGACAGTGTGAAGAGCACCACCGGTGAGACCATTCCGATCGAGTTTTACATCCTGCCGGAAAGCTATGACAAGGGAGCATGGCTCATCGAAGAGACGAAAAAATACAACGCGTTCTTCGAGAAATACCTCGGGCCGTTCCCGTGGCGATCGCAAAAACTCGGCATCGCGGAGACGCCGCATCTCGGTATGGAACACGCGACGCTGATCGCTTACGGAAATAAATTCAGGAAGACCGAGCACGGGTTCGACTCACTAATGCTCCACGAGTACGGACACGAGTGGTGGGCGAACCTCGTCACAGCATCGGACTGGCGCGACTTCTGGATCCACGAAGGGTTTCAATCATTCATGGACACTCTTTATCTCGAGCACCTGGGAAAGAAGGACGCCTATTTCCAAGAAATGAAGGGTAGGGCTACGAAAACGCTGAACATCCAGGCGGTCGCTCCGCGTGAAGCTACGCCGGCATATCAAATCTATCTGCTCGCCCCGGACTACATAAAATCGAACGGAGACATCTACGGCAAAGGCGCGGTCGTGCTGCACACATTGCGTTACCTGATCGGCGATGACGCGTTCTTTAGAGCGCTTCGTCGAATGGCGTATCCGAGAAAAGAGATGGAGCTGTTTACCGACGGCCGTCAGACGCGGCTGGTGAACACGGATGACTTTCTTGCGATTGCCGAAGAGGAATCGAAGATGGAGCTCGATTGGTTTTTTGAACTGTACTTGAGACAGCCGAAACTGCCGAGGCTGGTAACCAGTGTGGCTGGCGGTGCTTTGAATCTTCGCTGGGAAACGTCGAACAACATGCTGTTCGCGATGCCGATTGATGTTGTAGTTAATGGACAGTCGCAGCGGGTTGAGATGAGAGAAGGCAAAGGCACCGTCAATTTCGCGGGTGCCGCACCGGTCGTCGATCCGAACGGATGGGTGTTGAAGGCGCAATGACCTCGCCCACAAGAAAGCTCCCCTCCTTGTTTAGGCAATAATATACTTGACGAATCAACTTCCGAATGGTTATATTATGCCACGGATGATGGAGGTCTATAATGGCCTCATCATTTGTTCCGCATATCCCAGTCCGGAGGTCGTCAATGTCTACTAGTACGCCGTTCAACGCTCATGCAGAGTATCTCGGAAATCTGTTCAACGCGAATAGTCAGGTGCGCAACATCATCCCACGCTTTCAGCGTGGATATATGTGGCAAAAAAAACATGTGGAAGCTCTTTGGGATGATCTAACCAAGCTCACTTCAAAACGGAGGATTCACGCGAATCACCTACATTTTTTTGGTCCTATCGTGACGCTCTTAAAAGATGACGATCAGGTTTTGCAAATCTTGGACGGACAGCAACGTTTGGCAACTGCCACGATTCTTCTAAGCGTGATGCGTGATATGGCGAAAGAGATCGCTGAAACCGGTTTGTTGGCTGCGTCTGAGGAGGTGGGAAGGATTCAGCCATTAATTGAGAAGGAACTAGGAGGCTATTCGCTTACGCTTAGTAGACTGGATGGAGAGTTTTTTCGCGACTATATTCAGCGGAAGGATAGAGTTGCTTCAGGTAAGCCCAAGCTTCGCACTAATCGAAATATTGTTGCGGCGCAAAGGATTCTTAAAGAACGATTGAAGGCACATCTTGATACAGTTGCGCCCACCGACAAGGCACTCGCGGTTGGTGAGATTCGAGACCTACGATTAAGTCTACTGAATGGATTTGTGATGACGCGCATTCCGGTGGTGTCTTACGAATCCGCCTTTAATATTTTTGAGACTCTGAATGATCGAGGATTGCGGCTCTCCGGCCCCGATCTCCTTCGCAACTATTTAATGGGAAGCGCGCCAGAAGCCGACCAAGAATCCATTAGTAATATCTGGGACGATATTTTACAAACGTTAGAGAAACATGATGTCAGCATATTCCTTCGCCATATGTGGATTTCGCGATTTGGCGACCTCAAGGAAGACGATTTATTTACCGCACTAAAGAAATACATCGAAGAGAAGAAAATCACGAGTATTGATTTTGCCAGCTTGTGCGCTACTGAGTGTGATGATTATGTCGCGTTACTTGAAGCTGACAAGGACATATTGGGCGAGGCAACAGAGCACGTCCGATCATTGGTTAGAGAGCTATCCGTGCGTCCAGCCCTTCCGCTGTTACTTGTCGGGCTTCGCTATTTTGAGAAGTCGGATTTTCTCAGCATGGCGAGACTGTTGCTGGTTTTCGTGACTCGATACTCGATTCTTGAAGACGGGAATCCAGCGAAGATGGAAAGCCTACTCTTTGATATTGCCGCACAAACTCGCGCCGAATTTGTAGCGAACGATGAGAAGCCAAGTTCTCGTGCGGTTGTTACTAGAATGCGGGAAACACTAAAGGAAGACACGTCGAGCGACGCCATTCTAAAGCTACGCATTCCCACATTGGAATTGGAACCACAAACCGCACGGTATTTTGTCGGGCGAATCGCTCGATACATTCAGGATCCGAGTCGGGAAACAACACTAGGGGAAACGAATGTTGAGCACATTTATCCGCAGAATCCATCCGAAGATAAATGGGGCGGCAAGGAGAATCACAAACTCATGGAACCGTACACATGGTACTTGGGCAACCTCACGATTTTCGGGAAGCGAAAGAATCGAAGGGCCGGCAACCAAGAGTTCGGAGAGAAGCGAACTCGGTACGCGAAGTCGAATGTGAAGATGACCAACACAATTCCACAGAAATATGTCGGTGAATGGACTTCAGAAGAAATCACGGATCGTGCGACAAAGATGACGGACATGATCTTAACTATTTGGAACTTTAATAACGGTTCGGGGGCGTAAGCAATGAAAAGGAAAAATGAGTTTGAAAAGTTTGACGACACGATGGAGAAGCTTCTAGCGGTTCCGTATTCGGAACTACAGAAGAAACTGGAAGACGAGAAACGCGCGAAAGCAAAAAAGAAGCGGACACCTAAGCGTCCGACTTCTTCCCGCGCTTCTTCCAAAGTTGTTTCAGGCTAGAACGGTATAGCCAAAGCGTCTGGCGTCTTACCTGTTAGTTCGGCATACGTCAGACGCTTACCGGCGACCTGACCAGTGATCTTATGAAATCGTTCTCCGTCGTTACCCTTCCGTTCGTTGTATCGGAAGACCTGTTCTTCAACGTACTTCTGAAGGTGCGACGGTTCGACGGAAACATAGGTACCTTTAATGCTCCGTTTCAGTAAAGACCAAAAATTTTCAATCGAGTTCGTGTGAATGTTTCCGCGAACGTACTCGCAAGCATGGTTAATAACTTCGTGAATATAATCTTCTTCGCTCATGTTCCGATAGCCGCCAGCATCATCGGTCATGACCGTGGAACCGTATTCGATATTCTGATTCACGAGTCCGAGAAGCGTTCGCGTGTCTGCTTGCTTGATAACTTTTGCGCGAACCTTACCGCCACGCTCAAGCATTCCCATGACACCAGTTTTCTGTTCATAGCCGCGAGTCATGTTCATAGCCTTACGCTTCTTTGCGTGCATGAATTTCGACTTGCCGCCAACGTAGGTCTCATCGCATTCAACTTCGCCCGAAAGCTTCTCAAACGAGCCGCATTCCATCGCAACACGGATTCGGTGAATCATGAACCAAGCGGTTTTCTGCGTAACGCCGATCGCTCGGTGAACTTCATACGAGCTAATACCGTTTTTGCAATTCGTAATCATCCAAACAGCGATAAGCCATTTATCAAGACCGAGCGGCGAGTCTTCAAAAATAGTTCCAGTCTTTACCGAAAACTGGCGCTTCGCGTGAGCACTTTTGCATTGCCATTTCTTCTGGTTAGCCAGAAACGAAACGTCTTGGCGTCCGCACGTCGGGCAGATCGCACCGTTAGGCCAACGACGCGAGGCCATGTAGTTAAGGCAGTTTTCCGAATCGCTAAAGTAAATTACTGCTTGTTGAAGTGTCTTTGGGTTCGCCATGACAAGAAGAATAGCAAACCAAAGTTGATTCGTCAAGTATATTATTGCCCTTGTTTAGGAGGGGTGGCAGCCGCTTCGGCTGACGGGGTAGTGGTTAATTAAGAATCTGATTCTTTCTTAAAACTCCCCTCCTTGTTTAGGAGGGGTGGCAGCCGCTTCGGCTGACGGGGTAGTGGTTAATTAAGAATCTGATTCTTTCTTAAAACTCCCCTCCTTGTTTAGGAGTGGTGGC
>JANPJL010000242.1:0-35320 GCA_031425495.1 Acidobacteriota bacterium | reverse complement strand
CTCTCGGCCCACTTCTTCTGCCATCTCTGTTCAACCTTTTTTGCAAAATATTTCTCATCCATAATTGAATAACATTCGGCTCCCTCGCGGCTGACGATTAAAAAATGTCAGTTTAGCCGATAGATGCTCTTATAACTATCGACCTGAACTATTTGGAATCTGATTGAAAGAGGATCGTGTTAAGCCACCTGACGCCGAGTGCATTTTCAGCGGGTGGCTATGTAAGGGCGAGATAATAACGCAGCTTGATCATTGCCCAACAGGTTACGGGATTTTAGACTGCCGCGCAAAGCCGGCCGACTTTTTTCTAGGTCGGCTGGGTCGGATTGTGGTATTGTCTTTGAATCGATTTGTAAGGAGCACGGCATAACCAGGATATTGATGACAACAGGATTATTAACGCAGACGGTGCCGACCTGAATTATCAAGTGCGGTTTTACCGTCTGCTCCAAAGGGAGGCAAGAAGATGGCAAACCGACACCGCACTGAAACCCCGAACATCCAACGGCAGAAAGAGTACATCCACCCGCACAAGCTTTTTTCCCCGACCAAACCCCAAGTTATCGAAAAGACCGATGACGTCATCGTTACGCTGTCCGATGCGTACGAAAATCAACGCGCGCGTCAGGTCGGAGAATGGGAAAAGCTGTACGGGAAGAACGTGTACCGGGCGGGCTCATAAACGTGCTCAACGAAATCGAACAAGGGGAAAGCTGTCTTCGACGAAAGAACCGAGACCGCTTTCTCCTTGTTTTTATTTTTGGAACAGCGATCTTTTTGAGTTTGAGTATTCCGGCCGCCCTCGCTCAAACCGAACCTTCGACTGATGTTGCGTCTCGTCTTCAGGCCCGGATCGCAAACGGAGATATCGAAGCAAAGCGCTCGGCACTGGCGGAGATCCGCAACATCGAGACGGCGGTGGCTTCGCGGATCGCGTTGCCTGCGTTGCGCGACAAAGAACCCATTGTCCGGGCGACAGCTGCCATGTCCGTTATTTTCCTCCCGCCGGGCGAAGCTACCATGGCGCTACTTCCGTTGTTGAACGACCGGTCGGAGTTCGTTCGTCGTGAAGCCGCCCACGCTCTCGGCGAGGTCGGCGATCCATCGGCAACAAGCCCGCTCGTTCGGATTTTGAAAAGTGAAAAGATACTGGAGGTTCGAACGGCCGCAGCTATGGCCCTCGGTAAGATCGGCGCCCCGGCAGCGATCGACGATCTGGTCTCGATCCTAAAGTCCCGGGTTCGCGAAGACGACGAATTTCTTCGCCGCAGCGCGGCACGCTCGATAGGACAGATAGCTCAGATCGAACGGACGGGAGTTCGTCGCGTACTCACGCCTCAAAATTTTCTCCCCGATAAATTGAAGGACCTTGGACCGAGCGGAGCGGGCAAAGCACCTCGCACGGAATTCTCCATTTCCGTCGATGTGCTGATCACAGTCCTACGGAATGGTCGAGAGTCCGACGACACAAGACGCGAGGCCGCATTCTCGCTCGGAGCGATCGGCGATGCGAAGGCGGTTCCGGCGCTGCGGACTTTCACTTCGGCATCCGATCCGTATCTAGCTGAGATAAGCCGTGAAGCTTTGTTGAAGATCAGTCGCTATAATTCATCCGAATAGCGAATCGCGACGAAACAAGATCACGGAATAAGAAAGGGGTAAGTATGCAGGCACCGAAAAAGCAGGAAGAGGAACTCAGAGATCTTTACGCGTCGGTTCGCTCCTATACTGAGACGCTCTGCGAGCCGCTTGAGATCGAGGATTACATACCGCAGCCGACCGTCGATGTCTCACCTCCAAAATGGAACATCGCCCACACGACCTGGTTTTTCGAAGAGATGATCCTGAAGAAATTCGTGGACGGCTACAAGGTTTTCGATGAGCAGTTCGGTTTTCTATTCAACAGCTATTACAACTCAGTCGGGGAGCGGACTTCCCGAGACGATCGCGGGGCATTTTCGCGCCCGACCGTGAAGCACGTCTTCGCATATCGAAAGTATGTCGATGAGCAGATGATGAAGCTTCTTTCCGTTCCTTCCGTGTCTTCGTCTTTTTCCGAGGATTCCGTGTATTCCGTGGTCGGATCGACCGTGACCACGGAATACACGGAATCCACGGAAGGAGCGGAAGACACGGAAAGATCGGAAGATTCCGGAGCAGCCCTGAAAGACCTTGTGATCCTCGGTCTCAATCACGAGCAGCAGCATCAGGAACTTTTTCTTACCGATTTGAAATATACGTTCAGCCTCAACCCGCTCTTTCCCGTCTATCGCGAAGGCTTCTCACCGGTTGAGCAAAAGGACGATGCAAATGCTGACTACACAGCGATTGACGCGGGAAATTACGAGATAGGTTTTTCGGGCGACGGATTTTGTTTCGATAACGAATTAGCCCGGCACCAGGTTTATCTCGATGCGTTCGAGATCGGAAACGCACTGGTAACGAATCGCGAGTTTATAGAATTTATCAACGATGGCGCCTATCGCGATTTTCGCTTGTGGCATTCCGAGGGGTGGGATTGGGTAAATCAAAATCATGTGGAGTCGCCGCTGTACTGGCATCAGCGAGACGGCGAATGGTTCAATTACACGCTTGGTGGTCTACGTAGGGTCGAGCTCGACGCCCCCGTCTGCCACGTCTCTTTTTTCGAGGCAGCGGCATACGCGGAATGGAAAGGAATGCGGCTTCCGACCGAGTTCGAATGGGAAGCGGCGAGCGAGAAATTGAAATGGGGACTGCGATGGGAATGGACCCATTCGGCATATCTTCCCTATCCGGGCTTTAAAAAGCCGGAAGGCGCTCTCGGAGAATATAACGGCAAGTTCATGATTAATCAGATGGTGCTTCGCGGGGCATCGGTGGTGACCCCGCCCGGCCACAGCCGTAAGACTTACCGCAATTTTTTCCATCCGCATCTGCGTTGGCAATTCACGGGAATACGATTAGCGACATAGGGATTTCCATTTATGAACAGTTCTCCGATGCCCGAACGTTCGCAATTCGCGGAAGATGTCCTGGACGGATTGTCGTCAGCTCCAAAGCATCTGTCGTCAAAGTATTTCTACGACGACGAAGGGTCGCGTCTGTTTCAGGAAATAATGCGGCTGCCCGAATACTATCCGACACGGGCCGAGCTCAAGATCTTCACGGAGCGGACCGATGACATTTGCGAGGCTTTCACGGCGAATACCGGGTCGATCGACGTCATCGAGCTCGGTGCGGGCGATGGGACAAAAACCGCTGTACTGATCGAAAGGTTTCTTGAGAAAGGTACGGACTTTACCTACTCGCCGATCGACATCTCCCGTGAAGCGAACGAAGCGCTGTCCGTGCGATTCAAAGAGAAATTTCCAGGGCTGCGAATCAACCCGCACACCGGCGACTATTTCAAGGTTCTCGGGTCGCTAAAGAACGGGAGCGAGCGGCGAAAGGTGCTGATGTTTCTCGGATCGAACATCGGAAATTTTCAGCGTGATCGCGCGGTAGAATTCTTTCGCGAGCTCCGCGGTGTTATGAATCCGGATGATCGGCTTTTTATCGGATTCGACATGCAGAAAGATCCGCGAGTGATCGTAAACGCCTATGACGATCCACAGGGTGTCACGGCCGCGTTCAATCTAAACCTTCTCCAGCGAATCAACCGCGAGCTTGGAGCAGATTTCGATCCCGAAAAGTTTTCGCACTATGCTCAGTACCGCCCCGTCGAATGTGCCGCACGCAGTTTCCTGATCAGCCGCGAGAAACAGACCGTCACGATCAACGCGTTGAACCGCTCGTTCGAATTCGAACAATGGGAAGCGATCTTTATGGAGATCTCGCAGAAGTACACTCGGGCGATGATTGAGGAACTAAGCTCGGAAAGCGGTTTTGAGATCGAAACGGAATTTTTCGACGAACAGAATTTTTATACCGACAGCCTGTGGCGGCCTGTATAGTCCTCATCACATGAACCTGACAATCCTGACGTACGACATTCTCGACTCCACCAATACCGAAGCGCTTAAACAGGCGCGCGCCGGGGCGGACGAGGGCTTGTGTATTGTTGCCCGGCAACAGACCGCCGGGCGCGGGCGCTACGGACGAACGTGGGTTTCGGAACGCGATGCCGGTTTGTATTTCAGCATCCTGCTTAGGCCGAAGATGGAAACTGCTGAGCTGCCGCTGATCACGCTAATGGCCGGCGTCGCAGTCCACGGAACGCTTGAAGAGCTCGGGTCAAATCCCGACATCAAGTGGG
Organism: Acidobacteriota bacterium; assembly: GCA_031425495.1. Taxonomy (GTDB): domain Bacteria; phylum Acidobacteriota; class Blastocatellia; order Pyrinomonadales; family Pyrinomonadaceae; genus OLB17. The sequence goes on along the minus strand of JANPJL010000242.1, from coordinate 31,083 downwards.
TCAACGATGTTCTTGTGAATGAGAAGAAGATCGCGGGCATTCTCGCCGAGACGACCGAGACGAGTAACGGCGTTGCGGTGGTGGTCGGCATCGGTATCAATCTCAAAACAACCAATTTCCCTCCAGACCTTATTGCCACCGCCACTTGCCTTGAAGATACGGCGGCGCGACCCGTGTCCCGGGGCGAGCTGATCGACCTTCTGACACGACATCTCGCAGATTCCTACAGTGTTCTGTTAGGAGCGAATGGCCGGGCTAAGCTTCTGGAACTCTGGATGACCCGGTCTTCGTACAGATCCGGGAAGTTTGTTCGCGTCCAACTCGGTAATGAGACCATAACCGGGGCGACCGACGGGCTTGAAGATAACGGAGCTCTAAGGATTAAGCGGAGCGATGGAACGGTCGCGATAATCCAGGCGGGCGAAGTCGAACGGGTGCGAGCGGCGATTTGATTGAACTTTGCGGCCCAACAGTGTAGCTTCGTAGCTACGCAATAGTTTTATGAGTAACGAGTTTGACCTAGATCAGGATTTTGATTTCGACGAAGATTTTTCCGACGAGCTCGAGGATTTCGAGGACTTCGGAGACGAGCTCGACAGCGTCCTCGTGCGGACGGCGGTGCTGCAAAAGAATCAGATGATCGCCCTACTTTGCATCAAGAGTGCGACCGCCGGAGCGGCCATCTGTCGCGTCGATCCGCGTGAGACCAATCCTGCGGTTCAGCTCTACGACGACCCGACCGCCGCCCTTGAATGGTTTACAAAGAGCCTTCGTAGCAGCCGGAAGAACGGCTGGACGATCGTCTATGACGGTCTGCCCCTGCAGGGCTAAATCAGTGGTGAGTGGTGAGTGCTGAGTGGTAAGTTAAGAACGCTCCTCACTTACCACTTACCACTCAGCACTCAGCACTACTCACCTATGCTTTTAGCCGTTGACGTTGGTAACTCTGCGATCAAGTTCGGCCTCTTCGACGGAGCTACGCTTTCTTCAAAATTTTCCATTCCGACAATACGTGACGCTAGTGCTGACGAGATCAAACTTGCCGTCGGCGATAAGCTTCCGACTTCTGTCGATTCGGCGATAGTTTGCTCGGTTGTTCCCGACGTCGAGGACGAGTTGCGTTTGTTCCTTCGCGCGGCGACAGATGCCGAACCGATCTTGGTCACCAACTCATTCGACTTCGGGCTCAAAATAAATTACGAACCGCTGGAATCGCTCGGCACCGACCGCCTCGTCAACGCGTTCGCCGCGGTGGAAAAGTACGGGGCACCGGTGATCGTGTGCAGCTTCGGCACGGCGACGACGATAGATGTCGTGAGTGCGGATCGCGAATTCATCGGCGGCATCATCGCCCCGGGAATGGATGCGATGGCCGAAGCCCTGCACTTGCGAGCGCCCCGGCTACCGGAGATCGATGTTTCGCAACCGGGGAACCTGATCGGAAACTCGACTGCCACCTCGATCCAAAGTGGTGTTTATAACGGGTACGTCGCGATGGTTGAAGGGCTACTTGAAAAAATACAGTCCGAAACTGGTTCGGAAAGAATCGTCGTTACCGGGGGAAATGCGACGGAGGTTACGGTGAGCGGAGGAGTCGAGGTTATCGTCGATCCGAACCTCATTCTCTATGGCCTGCGACTGTTGTTCGAAGAAGTACCACCTGCGTAGGCGGTGGCGGGAGCGTCGGGATTGATGGACGTGGTAGAGACTAGACGTTCGACCGCCCTCCGACGAGACTGTGTCAAACCTGCTGTGCGGGCTGTTTAAATTGCCACGACCTTCAGGTCGTGGATTTGGAGTACCTGCAGCGCGGCTTCAGCCAAAATAAAAAAAGGCAAGATTCGATCGGCTTAAGCCCAAAGGCTAAAGCCGCAAGGAAGCTTTTTTGATATTGGGCTTGAAGCCCGAGACGAGAAACGATAGCTGTCCACGGCCTTAAGGTCGTGGCAATTTAAACAGCTGGCACCGCAGTTTGCCCCTAGTCTCTGAATTCATGGCAGCAGCATCAAACCCAGATTCGCAGTGGGTGTCCGAACGAATGGTTTCTCGCACGTCGACCCGGCCCCGAGTTCTCACCACCCGCTGACGCAGGTGGTACTGACTTCACTCTGCCGAAGCAAGGCTAGCTCGCCGTCGCTAAAAACTTCGGCTTCCTTCTCGCCTTCGTCGCCTGTTCAAATGCGTACGCGATCCTGATCAACACCTGCTCTGTGTACGGCCTGCCAAAGAATGAGATGCCGATCGGCAACTCGCGAATAAAGCCGGCCGGGACGGTGATGCTCGGATAACCGGAGACGGCCGCCAGCGACGAGCTCGAGATGTAGTTGCTTCCGCAATCGCCGTTGACCCAATCGATCATCCACGTCGGTGCGTTTGACGGAGCGACGATGGCATCGAGCTTGTGCCTGTCCATTACTTTGTCGATCCCATCCTCACGCGTCAGCCGGCGAGAAAGCGCCAGAGCTTCCTTATATTCCTTCGATGACAGGGGCCCCTTCTTCGCCGACGACTCGAAGATCTCCTGTTTGAAATACGGCATCTCGCGGCCTGCATTGCCGTTGTTGAATTTGATAAGGTCATCCAGATTCTTGTACTGCGATCCGCGCTCGGCGAGATATCGCTCAAGGCCATCCTTGAATTCGTATTGCAGCACCTCGTATTCGGCGTCGCCGAATTTGTCGAGATTCGGAAACTTCACATCGACAAGAGTCGCTCCGGAACGCTTCATCGCATCGAGCGCCGCATTGGTGACCTTATCGACCGCGTCTCGCTTTCCCCAGAAGTCGCGAGCGACTCCGATCACAGCTCCCTTTAGACCATCAAGCTTGAGCGCGTTTGTATAGTCGACCCTTTCACGCCGTTTCCCGGCAGCGGTCGTCGCCGGGTCTCTCGGGTCGGCAGCGTCCAGAATGTTGAGCATGATCGCAGCGTCTGAGACCGTCCGCGTCATCGGTCCGGCGGTGTCCTGCGATGCGGCGATCGGGATGATCCCGCTTCTCGATATGAGACCAACGGTCGGTTTGAGACCGACGATCCCGCAGATCGAGGCGGGACAAACGATGGAGCCGTCGGTTTCCGTCCCGATTCCGATAGCGGCAAAATTCGCCGCGATCGCGGCACCGGTTCCGGATGACGATCCGCACGGATTTCGATCGAGGATATACGGGTTCCTCGTCTGGCCACCGCGACCTGACCAGCCGCTTGTCGAGGCGGTCGAACGAAAATTCGCCCACTCACTCAGATTCGTTTTACCCAGTATCACGGCTCCGGCTCGTCGCAACTGCTCGGCTAAGAACGCGTCGCGTTTCGGGACGGGAGCATTCAGCAACGCCAGGCTCCCCGCGGTGGTTTTCATTTTATCGGCGGTGTCGATGTTGTCCTTCAACACGACCGGAATTCCGTGAAGCGGCCCCCGCAACTTCCCCGCCCCGCGCTCCGCATCGAGTGAAGTCGCGATCGTCAGTGCATCAGGATTGATCTCGATCATCGAGTTCGTTCGCTTGTCGCCAGTCTTTATCCGGGCAATATATCGCGCCACCAGATCGCGGGAAGTAAGCTCTCCGCTCCGCATCGCGGCCTGCAAGCTCGTGACCGTCGCTTCCTCGATATCAAATTCCTTGACGTTACCTAACCCGTCGCCCGCCGCTATCCCAATACAAGCCGCAGTCGTAGCAGCAATAAACTCACGTCGATCCATAAATCTCATTCGCTCCCTACAATTTTTCCGGTTCGAACCGCTAATCTTCCGGCCACCGCACTCTGCCTTCCGCCTTCTGTCTTCCGCCTTCTGCCTTCCGCTCCTCACTTACCACTCACCACTCACCACTCACCACTCACCGTTCACCGTTCACCGTTCACCGTTTCTCCGTCGATTTCCTTGTAATAATTCGACGAGAGCTTTCGTCCCTCACCGCGAAACAGGCGCGAGCGGATGAGTTTCATCCGGTGCAGCCGAAAACCGATCGACGTTGTCACTACGCCCAAACCATACCTGACACTTCGAGAAAAGTTGATCGACGATGCCTCGGCGAAATAGCGCGTCGGGGTTGAGATCTCACCGACACGGAAACCGAAATGGACGACCTGTGCCAGCATCTGGTTGTCGAAAACAAAGTCATCGGAGTTCTCGCTCAGCGGCAACTTTTCCAGAACCTCGCGTCGAAACGCCCGGAAGCCGGTGTGATATTCCGACAACTTGAAACTGAGCAGCAGATTTTGAAACAAGGTCAGGAATCTGTTCGCGATGTATTTGTAAAGCGGCATCCCGCCCTGGAGCGCTCCTTTGCCGAGGATGCGCGATCCGATCACGACATCATAATCGCCATACGCGATCATCCCTGCCATCGGGACGATCAGGTTCGGCGAATACTGGTAGTCCGGATGCACCATCACAACGATGTCGGCTCCGCGTCTCACTGCTTCTCGATAACACGTCTTCTGATTACGCCCGTAACCGAAGTTCTTCTCATGGACGAAAACCGTCAGCTCCAGCTCATTCGCAAGCGAGACCGTTTCGTCCGAGCTCGCGTCGTCCACCAGAAGCACCTCATCAACGATATCGCGCGGGATCTCCTTGACCGTTCGAGCAAGCGTCAGCGCCGCGTTATACGACGGCATCACGACGACTATCTTTTTTCCGTTGAGCATGGGGGTCAGTTGTCGGTTGTCAGTTGTCGGTTGTCAGTTGTCAGAAGTCGGTAGTCGGTAGTCAGTGGTGACCTTATCACTGATCACTGATCACTGATCACTGATCACTGATCACTCGTCATTCATCATTCGTAATTCGTAATTCGTAATTCGTCATTCGTCATTCGTTCTACCCCGTTGATCGCCAGCGGCCGCACGCGTTCGGCGACTCCAGCTTTACCTGCTTCGTCCATCAACTGTTGTAACGGCTGGCTCGGAGGTTCATCCGAGAGATCGAACGTACCGTAATGCATCGGGATTAGCGTTCGAGCACCGGAATCGACGAACGCTTTTACTACATCGGACGGGTTGTTGTGATTCGGCTCCATGAACCAACGCGGCTCGTACGCGCCAATGCCGATCAGGAAATAGTCGATCTTCGGGAAAAGCTCTGCGGCCTCACGATAGTGTCTCCCGTATCCGCTATCACCGCCAAAATAGATTGTCGCCGCTTCGCTCTGAATGACGTAACCGCCCCAGAGTCGCCAGTTCGTATCGAACAACCCGCGCCGAGACCAATGCCGGACGGGCAGAAAGTAGATCTGCAGTCGCGGATCGTTCACCGCAAATTCCTGAAACCATCCAGCGGTACCGATAGAGTTCGTTGGCGTCTTCCATTCGTCGAGCACATCCTCGGATCTAAGCCCGGCGAGGAATTTCGCGTTTGGAAACTTTTCGGCGATCGCGCGGAGCGTCGCCTCATCCATGTGATCGCGATGATCATGAGAGAGCAGCACGTAATCGACTTGCCGCAGAGCGTCTATCGGCGACGGAACAGGAACGAATCGGCTGATAAGCGATGGATCGCCGAACACCGGGTCGGTAAGTATCGCAACACCGTTCAGGCGAATAAAAAAAGAAGCATGCCCCAGCCACATGATCCCGTCTTCACCCGACTCGAGGAACGGTCGCGGATCTTTGACCTCGAGCCGGCCAGTATCGTTCTCCTTCTCCGTCTTCATTTGGTTCCCGCCGATCTTCCACTTCAGCAAGTCGACGGTGCTTGGCAGAAACGGGAACTCGTGATTAATGAAGCGGTCCTTTTGATCGACCGGAGTCCCCGGCCAATCAGCCTTGACCGTGCGAAGCTCTTCATTGCTTTTGTATCCCGACTTCATCGCCTTATCAGTCTCCGACCAGGCCGCGATCATTAGCAGCGCCCCGACCAGTATCAAAATTACCAACCCAATTCTCGCCAACCACTTCTTCATGTCGTTGGGAGAAGGATAGCAAGGCAGGTCCCGAGTCCCAAGGAGTCCCAAGTCCCAGGTCCCAAGTCCCAAGTACCGAGTCCGTTCCGCGGCACCGAACAAGGACTAGAGCGGACACGACCCTGGGATCCGGGACTTGGGACTCTGGGACTCTGGGCCTTGGGACTTGGGACTTGGGACTTCGTCCCGCTGCGTTATACTTTCCACATGAACGCACGACCGCCGGAGATACCGCCGCATAAGTTGATCACGGCCCTGCGCGGTCTTGATCTTTTGCCGGCGATCATTTTTCTTCCTACCCGGCGCAAGTGTGACGAGGCCGCTTCGGAAGTTGCGGGCGACCGGTCGCAGAAAGTGGATTCTGAAAAGCAGAAACGCCGGCAGGATATCTTCCTCGAGTTCGCCGCCGAGAACCCTGAGATCTCGCGTCACAAACATCAAAAGATCCTGGTCAATTCCGGGATCGCATCCCACCACGCCGGACATATTCCCGCATGGAAGCTGCTGGTCGAAAAGATGATGTCGAGCGGTCTACTCAACGCGATCTTCGCGACGTCGACCGTCGCCGCAGGTGTCGATTTTCCGGCTCGCACAGTTGTCATCGTAAATGCCGACACCCGCGGAAACGACGGCTGGCGTCCGCTCCATGCGAGCGAACTTCAGCAGATGACCGGTCGGGCCGGACGACGGGGTAAGGACAAGGTCGGCTTCGTTGTGCTTGTGCCCGGACAGTTTCAGAATCCGAAAAAGCTGGCCGAGCTGCTCAAGGCGAAACCGGATCCGCTTGAGAGCCGTTTTCGCGCGACGTATACAAGCCTGCTCAATCTGCTCGATGCGTTCGGAAGTTTCGATCAGGTTCGTTCGATCGCGCAGAAGAGCTTTGCGTATCAAGGCAAGGCCAGGCAGATCGACGATCTTCAGCGGCTGGTCGATGAACGGCGGAGCAAATTGAATGCGCGGATCGAGAACAACGAGTTTGGCTTGACGGAACGCGACGTCCGCGGATTTGAGCGTCTGACGAGTGCAAAGAACCGGATCGAAGAAGGCGTGCCTGTGACCCGTGCCGAGATGCGGCAGACCTGGCTCCGCGAAAACGTGCAGGCAGGGCGGATCGTGACACAAGGCCGCGGCGCCAAGCGTCTGTTTCTAGTCTTCAGTGTCTTCGGCGAAAAGGTCTCGGCGATGCGTGACGACGGTGACGGGACCACCTTCGCTCTGTCGAACGTCAATCGCGTCTACAAGAACGTTTACAGCACACGGTCGAAGAATATTGAAGAGGCGTATCTCGACACATTCGAGGGGAAGAATAAACCGCTTCCCGAGCCAAAGCTGTCGATGAAAAAAGAGGGTAGCGATGACGCCGCAACTCTGATCACGGGTCTGCTTAATCAGTTCGGTGCAAATCCGCAATCCGCAATCCGCGATCCGCAATCCGACACCCTCCTCTGGGAGTGCTACGAGGACGCTGAACGGATCGAGCGATACACACGCGACATCGAATTTCTCTTTAGCGAGATCTGGGGCCCGTTCGAGCGAAGGGCGAACGTGCTCGATCATTTCGGCTATCTCGATTTTTCAGCCGAGAAGGTCACCGAATCTGGTAAATGGCTGGCGGATGTACGTGTCGACCGCCCTTTGTTAGTTGGCGAAGCCTTGCGACGCGGCATCTTCGACGATCTGCGTCCGCAGACCGCGGCCGGGCTTATGGCTGCGCTTGCGGCCGACTCCGATCGAAATTACGGAGAGCTATATCTCTCGGACGAGCTGCTCGAAGTGATCAGTAAGCTCGAGGAAATAATTTTTGACGTTTCGAATGCGGAATGGAACGCGGGGATCGAGCCGACCGAGTTGATCAACTTGTCTGCCGCCGGGACGGCCGAAGGGTGGGCGAGTGGTATGGCGTGGGACCATCTAGTTCGAAAAACGGGTGCTGAGGAGGGTGATCTGTTTCGTCTTCTTGCGCGAACGGGTGAAGCTCTTATGCAGATCGCGAACCTGCGGGATTCAAACTCCGGGGCCGCGGCGATCGCACGTGCGACCGCAGAGGCGATCTTGCGCGAGCCGGTCCGGTAGCTTACAACTCCATCACCATTTCAAACTGACCAAGAAGTTTTGAAAACCCACGGTTCTGAAAAAACACGACCGACTCGGTCATCGACTCGTCGAGATTTATCACCACCAGTTTCTGATCACCCGCGTCCTTCTGCATCTCACGCAGGAGGTGCGTCCCGATACCGTTCCGTCTGTGTGCGCGGTTGACGGCGAGTTGAGCAAGCCGTCCCATGCCGGCTGAAAATACGATATAGCCGACGCAGCTTTGACCTTCGAAAGCTCCAAATATTCGTTTCAGCTGAACGCTGCGATCGACCGCCTCGAGCGTGTTCTGCCATGACGGCATACCGTCCCAAAACGTAGCGAACGGGATCCTCTCATGCCGGTGAATCTCCCTTATCTCGATCCCATCCGGAAGCGGATGATCCGAGTCCGCCATCGATGGTGCTTCGAGAAGCAACAATTCCCGTTTGCGTTCAAACCCGAGCTTGTCGTAAAGACGCAGCGCCGGCTCGTTGTTTGAGATCACCTCAAGCAGAAACTGCTGAAAGCCCTGTTCCTGAAACTGGGGCACCATCCAATCGAACATCGAACGGCTGATGCCCTGTCGCCTGTATTTCGGCAGGACCGCGGTGCCGGCGTCGTAAACCGTCGGCTTCCCGTCCCAGGAACCGAAGCCGTTTAGCGAAAGTCCGACTGGGCTGTCTCCGTCGAAGCATCCAACTGAACGATGCAGATCGACGGCATTGAGCGTTATGTGATTTTGAAACTGCCGGGCGGACAGTTCGAATTTAATGATGTAATCAGAAAAGCCGTCAACGAAACTCTGGTAAACCGCGTCAAACTGTTCTGCACGCAAAAAACGGCATTCCAGATGGGAGGTTTCGTTTGTGATGTGCATTTGCTAAAATCCGTGAGCTTGAGCCCTTTATGTGGAAAAGTATAACGAAAATAGAACGAGGGCCGAAATAATGCAAGTTTTACTGGCCGACGAATACGGTTTCTGTTTTGGCGTCGAAAGAGCCGTCGATATGGTGGAAGAAGCTCTGGGCGAGGGCGACACCGTCCGCAGTCTCGGCCCGCTTATTCACAATGAGCAGGAGATGGAGCGACTCGGAAAATACGGCGTGACGACGATCAGCGATCCGGTCCAGATCGGACGCGGCGAGACCGCTGTCATCCGGGCTCACGGTGTAACGCCGCAGGTTCAAAAGGAGCTGGAAGAGAAAGCGACGAAGGTAGTCGACGCGACGTGCCCGTTCGTGACGCGTGTACAGAAACTTGCGGCGCGAGCAGCCGCCTCAGACAGGCACGTGATCATTGTCGGTAGCCCGGATCATCCCGAGATGATCGGCGTTCAAGGCTACGCACCCGATCATGCATTCGTCATCCGAGACGAATCCGAAGTCGCTTCGCTGCCCCGACTCCGACGGCCGCTCGTAGTTTCGCAAACTACGATCAAGGCAAAAACATTTTTCGACACAGCCGAAGCGATCAAATCGAAAACAGACGACGACGTCGAGATCGTAAACACCATCTGCTCAGCGACACGGGATCGTCAGGACGCCGCCCGCGCACTCGCCGGAATGGTCGACGCATTCTACATCATTGGCGGCCGCCACTCATCCAACAGCGTAAAGCTGCTTGCTGTGTGCAAGGAGCAATGCGATAAGAGCTTTCTGATCGAGACCGAAGACGAGATAAACCCTGCCGACATCGCCGGTGCCGAACGGGTCGGGGTCACTGCCGGAGCCTCAACGCCAGAGTGGCTGATCCAGAAGATCGTGAAGCATCTGAAGAATTTGGGTACGCAGAAAGAGTTGGCGTTGGATTGATCCGACCTAACCGCCGTGTAGAACCTGCGCCCAGTAGGGGGTAGATCAAAGTCGCTACCAATTCCAAAAAGTCATCATTCAAGCCTGAGTTTTAGCGTCACGGCCCGCTGGCTCTTGTCGATAAATTCCTCCTCAGACTTCGATCTCGTAAAAGGCTTCTCCGTTACCAAGGTAGCCGCCCGTTCATCCGCGTAGTAACCAATAGATACCACGCACTCCGCGCTGATCCTCGGTTTTTCAATGCTAAAAACGATATTGTCGCCAGACGAGAGGGGCGCTAAGCGGGGCAGTAGGTGCCATTCGGGGCCATAAGATCGGAAGCCCTTTTTCCTTTCTGTCCGACATTCAATTGAATATGGAATGAATAATGAATGCTCGTCATCGTAACTTTCTCTACTGTATGCCAAAAAGACAGGTGTCTCGAGCCCGTTTTCAAATTGAAAACGAAGCCTCGCATCGGTCGAAGGGAGTTGAGTAAGGTCGACTTTGCCCGAAAGTTCAGCCCGGGGCTTCGGTTCAATGGCCGCGGGCAGGAGTGGTTGTTCCTCGACCTGTATTGCCCTATCCGTCCGACACGACGTCACAAAAACGAGAAGGAAAAATAGAGCGGCAGAATACGCCAGAATAGCCATCAGTTGTTACAAATCCTGATTCGAACCGAAAAAAAGGCAGACTCAAAACTGAACCTGCCTTTCCGAATAAAAACCCAAACTGCTTACTGATTAGCTTCCGCAAACCTCGGGAGCGAGATCGCCTGATTGAGGATCACACCGAACTCGGTTCCGGATCTGACTTCGGCGTCTTCGCCTTTCGTCATACGTTCGCCGAGTAAACCTGCACCGGCACCAAGTAGGCCGCCGATCAGGGCGCCTTTGCCGCCGCCGATCGCACCGCCGAGAACCGCACCGCCTGCTCCACCGCCACCGATAAAGATGATCTTACGGTGTTTCATACGGTCGCCTGAGGCCGTGCCTTCATTGTCGCTCTTTGCATCGTCGCTATCGAGATCGGTCAACGAGCCGTTGATGCGACGCGTAAGGCCATTCGGCAATCTCAATTGATAGAAACTTGCGTCGATCGATCCGGGATTTCCGCCCTTTCTCGCCGCGACGACGGAGCTGACCCGGGCAAATACTTTGCTGCCTTCGGGAATAACCACCACGCCGTTGTTGGAATAGACCGATTCGGTAACATTCGCCGTAAACGTGTCACCGACACGGGCGGTTTTCGAATTTATCGTGCTATTCATCCGAACCCTAAGGCGCTCGCCGCTCGATACGGTGTAAAGCGGTACCGCCGGCGGCAACGTCCGCCTAACCACTGCTTTTTTTCGCAAGGCTGGACGTCTCCGCGTCTGAGCCGAAAGATCCGCGACCGAAAATGTCACTAGCGAAAGCAACACCGCCAAAATCGAAACTTTACTAAATCTTTTCATATTCCCTCCAATGTTTCCCGCCGGTTCGACCGGCAATGAACCCGATGTTCGACGGGATTCAATACCGTTTCGTTGCATTTGTTATGCCTCTTATTAATACACCGAGGAATAATCTTGAAACGAAGACGAGTTTGGCACTATTATTGAAGCATAGTCACGCACAGTTCGGCCTTGCGGCTACGCCCGACCCAAGCAACCGGGCCACGCTTTTCGGATCGAACAGGTTGTTTTGGTCTACCAGGGGGTTCATATGCACTTGTTTCGAGAGACGTTTCTTTTATTTTCGCTAAATCTCCTCGACGCAATTTTGACGATCGTCTGGGTGCGAAACGGAGTCGCTACCGAGGGGAACGAGCTGATGGCCAGATTGCTCGAGTCCGGTGACTCCACATTTCTTTCGGCGAAGATCGCGATAGGCGCCATTACGGCCCTTGTCCTTTTGCGGTGGGGTAATCTGAATCTTGCACGATATGGGCTAACTGTTGCTTTGACGGTTTACATCGGCCTCATGGGTATACACTTCGTCACGGGCCTGAGTGCATTCGGGTACATCTCAAGATCGACTATAGAAAACGTGCAGATATTCGCCGGCGGCCTACTCGCAACGTTGATCTAGTCGTCATCGGCAGCCGACAAATCCAGAGCGCCTCATGTTCGAACGAAACATGAGGCGCTCTCTGTTCGTATTAAGTACGCAACGTCCGAGAGGATGCGGCGCATCCTATTCGTTGCTAAGATGTACAAAAACGAAAGAGGTAATATGGCAAGCAAAACTGTTTATCAGATGTCGGCCCGCCAGATCGTTTTGCTGGCTTTCGCGGCAGCAGTGATCGCGGTCGGCGCCACTGCGCTTTTATATTCACTTACAAATTTTCTCAACAATAAGGGTGAGAACTTCACGGGCTTTGCCGAGCAAGGACCCGCCGGCATATCGGACCCGAACGTCGTCAATGATGAGCAGAACAGCATCGAGGTCTATAAAACGATCTCGCCGGGCGTAGCGTTCATAAACACCACTTCTGTCCGGGAAGGATATTGGGGAACACAGGAAGGAAAGGGCAACGGCTCGGGCTCGGTCATCGATAACAACGGCCATATTCTGACGAACTACCACGTCGTCGAGGGTGCCCAGCGTCTGACCGTCAGCTTTGGGGGAGATAAGACCTACCCAGCGAAGTTCGTTGGCGGTGATCCCGACACCGATCTCGCGATCATCAAGATCGATCCGCCGGCGGGACTTCCCGTCGTTGCACTCGGCGATTCGGACAGCTTGGTAGTCGGTCAGAAAGTTTTGGCCATTGGAAATCCGTTTGGACTCGACCGCACTTTGACGACCGGTGTGATCTCCGGTCTGCAGCGTCCGATCAGGGCTCGGAACGGACGTCCGATCGATGCCGCGATCCAGACGGACGCGTCCATTAATCCTGGGAACTCAGGCGGTCCGCTGCTCGATAAATACGGCCGCATGATCGGTATCAACTCACAGATCCTCTCGCCTGCGGGTGGTTCGGTCGGTGTAGGTTTCGCAGTTCCGGTAAACACCGCCCGGCGTGTGATCCCGCAGATCCTCCAGTTTGGTGAAGTCAGACGTCCGAAGCTCGGAGCACAGCTCCCGAGTGTGAAGGACTTGGCCGAACGAGGTTATAGACTTCCGGTCCCGCAAGGCTTACTCGTTTACAGCCTCGTCCCCGGCGGAGCCGCCGAGAGAGCCGGCTTAAAGGCCGTGTCTGACGATGGAACGCTTGGCGATATCATAGTCTCGGTCGACGGACAGTCGTTGAGCGACACCGATGATCTCTATCGTCTACTCGACAAAAAGCAGTTCGGTGATACGGTCCAGCTTCAGATCTTTCGCGACGGCCGCTCGATAACGGTTCCCGCGAGATTGAATGCGACACCGGCGAGTGCGCTGCCGCGCACAACGCGAAGGTCATTGCAGTAGGTCTCAAACTTAGCTAGCAACTTTGCGAACTTGGCGAGCTTTGCGTGAAACGTTTGATTTCACGCGAAGCTCGCCAAGTTCGCAAAGGATTATCGATGCTTGAACTCAACGATTTTTACAATGATGGATTCGGCTGGGTATGTCGGCAATGCGAACGCGAACTCCAGCCGGAAGTACCCGAAGCGGGGTCGCGCTTGCTTCGCGAAGGCGAAGCGGAAAGCAAGAACCCCACGCTGGCAAATCCCGCTCTCGCAAAATGGGCCGACGCGGAGCATCGGACGCTAACGTGCCCTCGGTGCGGTATCACAGAACTTGCCGAGAGATCCTAAACCACTGAAACGTGTTAATTTTAATTAATGCTCGAACTCGAACTCGAAACGGCCGACCGTCTCGCCCGTGAAGCCGGCCGAAAGGTTCTCGAATACTACGCCTTAGAGATCATCGCCGAAGAAAAAATTGGAATAGACAACTTTGCAGAGCCGGTGACCGCGGCCGATCGTGCGTCGAGCCGGATAATCGTCGACGGTTTGAACGATGTGTTCCCTGATGATTTTGTCCTATCGGAAGAAGAGGCCGACGATCCGCGCAAGCGAATAAGTACGCGCCGCGTCTGGATCACTGACCCGATCGACGGCACCTGGGGCTTTCTGAAAAAGGACGGCGACTTCGGAATACAAATCGGCCTCGCGATCGACGGTGAGCCGGCCGTCGGCGTCGTGTTCCTGCCGGCGTACGATCTTATGTACTACGGTTCGCAGGGTGATGGATCCTTCGTAATTGAGGGTGAAGGCGAGGCTCGGCGACTGCGTGCATCTTCAAACACAGATTTTTCGGAGATGAATATGGCGGTGTCGCGTAATCATCGGAGCCAGAACATCACGAGCATCGTTCGGTCGTTCGGGCTCAAGAGTGAGGTCCAGCGCGGATCCGTCGGGTTGAAGGTCGGGCTCGTAGCGGAAGCGGTATGTGATCTCTACATTCACCTCTCGCCGCGAACCAAATTTTGGGACACGTGCGGACCACAGATAATCCTCGAAGAAGCCGGCGGGCGACTGACCGACCTTTTCGGAGAGCCGATAAAGTATGGCATCGAGGATGTTCAAAATCATGGGGGCATCGTCGCCGCTAACGGAGCGGCCCACGAAATGATCATAAAAAAACTCCGGCCGCTCTTGAAAGAGTTCGGCCGGTAGTATTTTAGGTCAATGGAAAATAATTCTATTTTCTATCGGTGATCGGTTCGGATTCGAACTGCGTCCGGCGTCCGGAATCCATCTTTCTATTTTTTCTCGCCTTACGCCAAGTCCTAAGACCCTCCCGGGTCAGACTCACGATCGAACGCCGATTGTCGTAGAGAAGCTTCAACCATGCCCGCTTGTTCATCTGCGGGAAATAGATTCCCCGAAAGAACAGACGCGAGACAAGATGTCCGATCCTAATATCGATCGGTGCACCGCGGATCGCTTCGATGGCTTCCCAATTTCGCTCCGGGCTGTAACTCCGCGACCACGCGTGGAAAGTTTCAACCTTCGCTTCGTCGATGGTCATCTTGAGCGGATCATGAGCCATCACGAACGGGGCAAAGTCGAGCCAGTGTTTCGGACGCTGAAGCCGCCCGGATTTCTGCAAGCGATCGTAAAGGGGCGTTGCGGGAAACGGTGTCAACTGCCCGAATACTGGCAGGCCCGGTGACCAGCTCTCGATCTCGTTTACGGTGCGGTCGGCGACACCCACCGTGTCGTTATCCATCCCGAAAATAAAGGATGTGATCGCATAGATGTTTCGACGTGCGAGCCCATCAAGCACTGCCTGATAGTTCGCAGGTTTGGAGAACGTCTTGTTGACGTCAGCCATGTTTGCCGGGTCGATGGACTCCATGCCGATAAAGATCCACTTTCCGCCGGCGTCCGCGATCAAATCGACCAGCTCCTCGTCCGCGAGCAGATTTGCGCTGATCTGAGCTACCCATGGCAAGGTTGCACCCGCGGCGATCATTTCGCGCAGCAGTCCCTTGAGCCGTTTTTTGTTGATGGCTAGATTGTCGTCGATAAAGAAGACGGCCATCTGGCCCTTTTCCTTTTTCGCACGAGCCTTGAGCCGCAGCAGTTCTTCGATCACGCTCTCGTTGCTGCGGAACCGGATCGAATCCCCAAAGAATCCGGTGACGGTGCAGAACTCGCAACCGTAAGGACAACCTCGTCCGGTCTCGATCGGGACGACGAAAAACTTACCCCAGCCGGCACCGAGCCGGGACATTACAGGCTTTAAAAATGTTGGGACGAGACTGAACTGATCCAGATCAAGCGTCTCCCACGGAATATGTGGATACGGCTGAAGACTGGGTTTTTTATCATTGCCCTTATCATCGACCTCGGGCTGATAGATCTCTTTCAGTTCGCCGCGGGCCGCGTCGTTAACGATGTTCGCCCAGGTCTCGTCAGCCTCGCCGAGAGCGACAGCATCCGCGTGACGCGGGCCACCGTCTTTGCCGAGAGCTTCGTCCGGGCACTCCGTGACGTGCGGTCCGCCCATCACAACCTTGATACCGGCTGCACGCAGAGCGTCCGCGACGAGGTACGCTCGAGCGACCATCCGAGTCATCGAACCGATCCCGACGAGTCCGATGTTCTCTTTCTTACAAAAAGCCACCAGTTCTTCGCGGGACATCGCCTTTGCGTTGCCGTCGATGAGTAATACTTCGTGTTCCTTCGGCGTCAGAGACTGCAAGAGGAACATCCAAAGATGAGGCATGAAGTTTCGCGTCACGCCGTTGTCGGGATTGTAAAGAAGAATTTTCATTCGCGGAAAAATGCAGTGCGAAAGCAGATCAAAAATCTCTGCCCGTGTAATTAGGGGGAAATAATTGGTATAAAAACGCAGCCGTCGTTAGCTACATAATCGCACCATTTGATGCATTTTACTATCTTATGAGCGCATTTTTAATCACCGAGTAGAAAAGCCTGAACGGCAGGATACGCCGCGCAGCAAGTATTCCTTTGGTATTTACACCATAGCGCATACGCTTCGAGCCGTCCGTGACTGCGTCGTAGATCGTCTGTGCGACTATCGACCCGTCAGCTGCACTCGCGCCCGCTTCCTTCATTTTTGGCAGTACGCGCCCAGTGAAATAGTCGTAAGCCGTTAAGCCATCCTTTGAGGCGAACGTAGCAGATCGCTCGTAAAAATCCGTTTTGATCGGGCCCGGCTCGATGATCTTTACGCGAATATTGAACTGCTCGAGTTCGAACTGGAGCGATTCCGAAAACCCCTCGACCGCCCATTTCGTCGAGTTATAGACGCTGTACAGCGGAAAAGTCATTCGCCCCCCGACCGATGCAACGTTGACGATAATGCCGCGTTTCTGCTCGCGAAAATAGGGCAATATTTCGCGGCAGACATTCATAAGGCCAAAGACATTGGTTTGGAATTGCCGCTCGACCTGTTCGGGCGTGGTTGCTTCAAAAGGCCCGACCACACCATAGCCCGCATTATTTACGACGGCGTCGATGCGACCGAACTTTTGTAGTGTCACCTCGATCGCAGATGTGATCGATGCCAGGTCGGTGACGTCAAGCCGGATGCATTCAACGTCGGCGATGTTATGAAGGTCACGAGCATTCTCGGGCGACCGCATCGTCGCTGAAACTTTCCAGTTCTTTGTCTGAAAAAGTTTCGCCGCTTCCAAGCCGATACCCGTCGACGCACCAGTGATCAAAACCACCTTATCCATTGCGATAATTTACCACAGGAGACTTTTAGTGGAGCGAGGCGGGTGTCCATCTGGGATCGGCTGATCACAGCGACTGTTTGCATTGCCTCCACCTTCGGGGCTCGTGCAAAAACCCGAATGCTTGGCGGCGAAGCCGCCAAAAGATCACATCCAGACGTGAAACGACTGGGAAACTCGAATGTCATTTCCGCACTGAAGGTGCGGCAGGTGTGGTCTCTCGCCCCTTCAGGGCGGAGTAGGTATATTGCACGTTCCAGAAGTTCCGCATCTTGCTTTGTTCTTTTGGCAGCTTCGCCGCCGACATTGCTGGTTTCGACACTCCCTCTTCAGGTGGAGGCAATTCAGATAGTCAGACTCGTCGAGTCTATCGGGTCCTTACCGTCGAGACTCGATAGACTCGCCCGACCCGATAGACCCTCAAGGTGATAAACTTCTGCAATGAAGTTTTTGCATATCTCTGACGTGCACCTCGGCTGCACGCGGTACCAGTTACCGGAGAGCCCGCGTGATTTCTTTGACGCATGGATAGACGTGCTCGAGCGATACGCGATCGGAGAGAACGTCGAGTTCGTGATAATGTGCGGCGATTTCTTTCACAAGCGGAGCGTCCCACCCGAGACGATGAACTACGCCGTCGCCGGATTGAACATGTTGAAAGACGCTGGCATTCCCGTCGTCACGATCGAGGGAAATCACGACCAGAAATACAATGACAGCGAATATAGCTGGCTTCGGTCGCTTGCGAACTGGAACCTGCTTTATCTTTTGGAGCCGTCGAACGAAGACGGGCGGATCGTTTACAAACCCTGGGTGGGTGGACGAGGCGGATTTATCGATCTCGGCCGGGCGCGGATATTCGGTTCGCATTGGTATGGTGCTCAAGCGAACTGGGCGATCCCGCTGCTCACCGGTGCAATAAATGAGAATCGTCGCGACGGTGCGTTCCACATCCTGATGCTGCATACGGATGTCGAGGGCCACCAGACCCACCCGATCCCGGCGCTCTCGATCTCGGCGCTCTCCGAGCTGAAGTCGGTGACCGAGTACGTTGGGCTTGGCCATACGCACATGCATTATGAGATCGACAATTGGGCGTTTAATCCTGGCTCGCTCGAGGTGACGAACATCGCGGAGTATCGCGAAACACGCGGCGTTTTTCTGGTCGAGGTCGACGACGACAACGGCGTCACGGCGAAGCATATTCAGGATTATAAACAGCGACCGTTTCAACGTCTGACATTCGACGTGACCGGGATCGAGGGACCGGGCGACGTCACCGCCGGTGTCCTCGAGGACGTTAGGAGTAGGGCGAGATCGCGTGAGAATGATACGCCGGCACCGATCATCGAGATCACGTTGCGCGGACAGCTCGGGTTTCCAAATTCACTGATCGAATCGAAACGCATTCGCGACGAAGCCCGAAAGCTTACGGACGCGTTGCATGTCCGGCTGAAAAATATTTCCGTGCCGGTAGAGTACGCGGTGGCGCTCGACGTCCCCGACGATGCGGGGCGTGAGATACTCGAGCGGCGCGTCGTCGAGGACCTTGTGCTTCGCGATAACCGTTTCAAGGGCCGTGCGGACAATATTTCCGATGCCGTCATCGGCGCCAAGCGGCTTGCTTTGAGCGACGAAGAACCGGAAAAGATCGCAGAGTTTATCGGATCCGTGGTTAATTGACCTTGTAGGGAATTTCATATGTCGGAGGCGTCAGAAAAGGTTCTTGGGATCAGACGGCTGCCGCTCTTTCCTTTGCCTCTCGTGCTGCTGCCGAATGAGGTTCTCCCACTCCACGTCTTCGAACCGCGTTACCGCCAGATGCTTCAGGACATTGAGCTCCGCAAGAACCTGTTTGGGATAACACTGTACGAATCCGAGGGGAACATTCTGGATAAGCCTCCCGTCGGCAGCATCGGCTGTGCGGCCGAGGTCCGCGAGACAACACGACTCCCGGACGGCAGATCCAATATTCTCGCCGGAGGTTTGATCCGCTACCGGCTACTGGATTACATTGACCCGCACGAACCCTACCATTCCGGCGAGGTCGAATTTTTTGAGGACGAACCTGAAACCGACGCTGCGGTATCGCCCATCGCGACCGAAGTTTTCGATCTGTTCGAGCGCGTAGCTAAGGCCGCGTTCAAGCTCAGCGGCAATCGCGGAAGCCTTCCCGAGATCCCGCGGACCGAACCTGAGCAACTTTCGTTTCTGGTCGCGGCTGCTTTCAATCTCGAAAACGCCGACAAATATAAAATGCTCGAGATGACCTCGACAACAGAGCGGCTCGAAAAGCTAAGGACCATACTTTTACAAGCCGTCGTGAGGATGGAGGGGGACGCAGAAATAGTAAAGGCCGCTCAGACGAACGGCCATTCTAAAAAGAATATCGATCTGTAAGCGATCAAAGAGCCGGCGGGCCAAGCGCCTGGCGGAAGAAATCGATCACTCTCTGGTCGTATGTTTCGGAAAGCTCGATCGAAGCGTTGATGATGCTGTAACCCGATGGGCTAAGGTCCGTTTTCGTCTCGACGAAGGAGCTCGACGGAAAGCACTTCCCCAGTTTCGATGTTGAGTCCTGGAAATGCGGAGCGTCCAGACCGCCAAGCAGCAGAACATTCTTACCCGCCAACGTTCTGGCCATTTCGCAAGAAGTCTCGCGATTAAAACACCCTTCAAAAAAGTACGGACGGGTTCCAAGCTGTGCAACTTTCGACGTCACCGAGCTGGCAAACGGAAAGCGTTGTTCGACGGTCGATGCGAGCAGGCTATCTGCGTTCATCGGAACAGAATCGAGAGCGAGGGCCTTAACGCTATCGTTACGGGTCGCCGCCGCGATCGCAACTATCGATCCCATTTCGACTCCGTAAATTCCTATATCCTTTCCGACGAGTTGAAACTGCTCAGGCGTCTTTAGCCCGCGCAGAAATTCTATCGAAGCGGACACGGCGTCGGTCTCGCATCCGCCGAAGGATGTGTAATTGACGGAGGGGTTCAAGCCGTGACCCCGCTGATCCGGCATCAAGATGGTGAAGTTCGTCGCCTCGTTTAGCTTTACTCCAAGATTTAATACATGCGATCGGTTTGCTCCGTACTTGTGTAGGAGAATAACGGCGGGAGCGTCTTGAGCTCCACGCAGCAGCCAACCGCGCGATGACGAACCATCTTTGCTTAGCCAATTCTCATCCGTAACCTGGGCCCCGCGGGCGCTTAGCATTCCGTAGACGGCGGGCGTTACGAGGTATGCGGCGCTGACCGGGTGTGCGGTTTCGTGCACAAGCCAGATCGATGCAGTCGCGACCGCGAGCACCGTGAGGACTGCTACGGGAAGCAGGAGACGGTAAAAACTTTTAATAAGGCGAATACTTTTAGCCATAAGACGGGTGCCAGGATGTGGTGCAACTCAGGAAAGAGGATGGGACTCTTAGAAGAAGCCTCATGGAAAAGGCTTCAGATGTGCCAGTCGAGATGTTACCATACTCGGCGTCCTGAAGAAAGTTAATTTTAAAGATGTTAAACCGTAAATTTCTTGTCCTGATAGCGATTAACTGGGCACTTTCCGTTGTTTTGGTAGCCCAGGTCCCCAGTTTGGGCACCCCAGCCCTGACACCGCGAACCGCTACAGGCTTCCTGCCTTTGTCCGAACTGAAGGAAGGAATGCGGGGCAAGGCTTTAACCGTCTTTCGCGGGAGTGAGGCGGAGGAGTTCGATGTTGAGATCCTAGGCATTGTCCCGGGCGCCATCGGGCCGAAACAAGATCTTATAGTCGGCCGCATCAGCGGAGGAAGTGCCGACAGAACGAGCGTATTTGCCGGAATGTCCGGCTCACCGGTTTACATCAACGGAAAGCTTGCCGGGGCGATCTCATACAGTTTCCCATTCTCAAAAGAGCCTATCTGCGGGATCACGCCGATCGAGCAGATGATCTCGATCTTCGAGCGAAAGGATGGCGGTACGCCGTCGGCGTCGGAACCCAGGGCTCTTTCATTCGCCGAATTAGCTTCGACAAACTGGACTGCAAATTATCCCAGAAGTGCGGCGACCGGGCTGTTGTCGGGTATATCGGGTAATTCATTGTTGATGGCTGTCGCCGGCCAGTCATTCCAGCCGATCGCAACGCCGGTGACTTTCACAGGCTTTTCGCAAGAGACACTTAACATATTTGCACCGCAGCTTCTGCAGGCCGGTCTGCTGCCGGTTTCGGCCGTGGGTGGTTCTGCCGCGATAACGCCGATCAAGAAAGCCGATGCAACGACGCTCGTCGGTGGCGATTCGGTTTCAATGCACCTGACCCGCGGAGATTACAGTCTCGCGGCCGCAGGAACCGTAACCTGGCGGGACGGAGACAAGGTCTACGCGTTCGGCCATCCTTTCCTGAGTCTCGGCACATCGGACCTGCCTATGTCCGAATCTCACGTCGTAACGGTGATCCCGAACGTTAATAATTCATTCAAACTTGCCGTCCCGGATTCAATGGTCGGAACGATGACCCAGGATCGAGCAACCGGCGTCTTCGGCAAACTTGGACAGGCTCCGAAAATGATTCCCGTGCGGATCAATCTGACGACCAGCCGCGGGCAGACCGACACTTTGAATTTCGAGGTCGCGAAAGACGATTTCCTGACGCCGCTGCTCCTGAACATTGCGATTTACAATACGGCAGTCGCGCAGGAACGATCGGTCGGCGACTCGACCATCGACATCGAAGGTGAGATCGCGATCAGGGGCCAGAAGCCAATCAAACTCCTGAGACGTTTCACGGGCGGGCAGTCGACGCAGTTTGCTGCGTCGGCAGTTGCTTCGCCGATCGCATCGCTGATGAAAAGCAGATTCGATGATCTTGAGATCACAGGTATATCTTTAGATTTGAAGTCGCATGACGGTAGTAAGACCGCGGTTCTGGATCGGATTTCGATCGACCGGACGCAGGTCAGGGCCGGCGAGACCATAGAAGTGCAGGCGTTTGCGAGGACGATCTCGGGAAAGATCTTCGCGCAGAAGATACCGGTTACGATTCCCGCCGACACCCCCGCCGGGCCTTTGTCGATCACCGTTGCCGACGGTCGGGAGCTGCAACAGAATGCTTCTACCCAGCAGTTCGTTCCGCGCGATCTTGGCGATCTGATCGCGACGATCAATAAACTGAAGCTATCGGATCGGCTATACTTACAGACGTTCCGGACCACGAGCGGAGCCATCATCGGTTCGAATGAAATGCCCAACCTTCCGCCGTCGGTCCTCGCTACATTGAACAACGACCGGACAGCCGGCGGTGTAAAGCCGGCGATGCAGACGATCGTTAACGAAATGACTCTGCCGCGCGCCGAGTTCCTGATAAGCGGCCAGCAGACTCTGACGATCGAAGTAATAAAATAAGCCGTTGAATATTCCTCCTCGTTCGGAGGCTGTCTGAAAAGGCGGCCTCTTTTCTTCCTGCGAGGCCTCGAAAAAGTAAATACCGAGCTCGGACTAATCGCTATTGCTCACAACCTCCAGCGGTTCAGTCAGGCACCCGCAATCTGATCGATATCGGGAAAAGATCCCAAATAAAAAAAGGCCGCCCGGAACCTGAGTTTCCAGACAACCTCACTCGGGCCAAGGGCCCGATTACGACTTTTATCTAAGCGAAGAGCGTCGTGCAGTGGTCGGTGTTTTTGTAACCGGCTTTTTCGAAGCTGCGGTGGGCACCTTTGAACTCGACGTTGCTGAGCATGCAGATGTGTTCGGCACGGCTGAGCAGATCGAGGGTAAGGTTTGCCAGGCATTCGCTGCCGATTCCCTGGCCGCGATATTGCTCGCTGACCCAGACGCCTTCGAGATAGATGACGTTGTCGGTCTCCGCAATAATGTCGGCTTTGAAGACAAGCTCGTCACCGTCGGTTACGATGAACACGCGGTTCTTTTCGATACGGCGGGCGACGCGTTTGAGAAAGCCTTCGCGATCCTTGAGCATCGGATCAATGCCGCATTCCATGAACGCAACCTCGGCCTGTGCCTCGGCGACCTCGATCAGGTGCGAGATGTCGGCGTTTTTCACCTTGCGATCCGTTTTGCGGACCGGGAAAGGGAACGATACGTCAAACAGTGCTTCGGTGCAGGTCAGTCGTGGCTGTTTGAGGCCACTGGTCATTTCCTGCCAAAAGTCGTTTGCCGCGTCGCCGCTCGACATAACGAGGTGGATCGGCGTCTCGCTGTTTCGTGCGATCACCGCGAGTGCCCTCAGAGCTTCGTCAGATCTCGCCTCGACCAGGGTCGTGTGTCCGATCAGAGCCACTCCTTCGAGTTCGCCGGCTGCATTTCTGTAACCGTAGAACTTGCCTCGGTTGAGATCACTCTCGATCCCGTTGTCCACTATGAAGCTGGACATGACCACGGTGTGTACCGGTCGGACCGAAAGGAACGCCTGTACTTCTACCGTGTTGTCATCCGTCAATTGGCGGACCTTTGACATTTCCGGTGAGAGCATGATGAACGGTGCAATGTCGTATTGCGGTGTTCGTTGTCTCTTTGTAGTAGTTAGCTGTAGCATTTTTTTGTCCTCCTTTTTGCTTTGATCTAACTATCTACTTGGTCGTTGTGCCCGCTACATTTGTATAGAACGAGTTGCCTCCACTGTTATACGCACGCACCCTGTAACGGTATGCGGTCCTGGTGACGAGTCCGGTGCTCGAATAGGTCTTGACGTTAGCACCGACGGTTGCGATCTGTACAAAGTTTGTGCAGGTCGACCCGATGCATCGTTCGATCTTGAAACCCGTTTCGTTAGTCGAGGTCTCAGCCCATGCAAGGTTTATCTGGGTCGTTGAAGGAGCGGTTGATGTTAGGCCGGTAGGAGCGGCACTTGGGCTGCTGTCAGAAACAGCCATCATCGATGCGGTAAGGTCTCCGTTGATGAAGGCGTACGCTGCTTGTGCCGCGATCGCGTTGGCACGTGTGGTATCACCGATCAAAACGCCCTCACCGATAAGAACCCCGTCGCCCACCAATACTCCGTCGCCGATCAAGACGCCGTCGGCAAGGGGAACGCCGTCGCCTACAAGTACGCCGCAGCTAATGAACGGAACTCCGTCACCGATAAGCACGCCATTCCCGGTCAGGATGTTGTCGCCGACCAGCACGCCGTCTCCTACAAGGACGCCATCTCCGATAAGTACGCCATCGCCAACGAGCACGCCGTCACCGACGAGTACACCGTCGCCGACCAGCACGCCGAGTTTATAGATTCCCTGATAATTGGTAATCAAAGCCGATCCGCCCATGTATCCCCAACCGGCGATGAAACCTTGGGACCAATAGACCGTCTGACCGGCAATTTCACTGTTTGGAGCAGGTGCGGTCGTGGTCAGAAAGGTGGTGCCCAATAAAGTCGTTGCCAACAGGTCTTGCCGAACGATCTTCGCTAGACGAACCGCTCCGTCGACATTCAGTTGGCCGGCGCCTTGCTCGAGGCTGTTGGCACCGTTAATGGTCTGTGCTGAATAACCAAGCAGCATCCTGACCATGTTAGGCGTCAGCTTTGGATTGACCTGCAGCATCAATGCTACTGCACCTGAAACCGCCGGCGTCGCCATCGAAGTGCCAGAAAGATACATCTGATCTTTGCTTTTTGAATTGGATACATTGGTATCCAGGGTCGGATTATTCGTCACTAGATAGTTGTACTCGGCGCCAGAAGAAGCTGCTTGAGCGTCGATTATCTTATTACCCGGAGCAACGAGATCGGGTTTGACGAGGTTGTCATAATGCTTGGCGCCCTGTGTGTCCGTATAAAATGAACGTGTCGGGCCGCGCGAGCTGTAGGTTGTCAACACGTCATCTGAACGTGCGTCCGTTCCGTAAGAATTTACAGCACCGACCGTGATCGCCGACGGCTCGTTGCCGGGCGAATGGATCTGGCCATATATCTTCGCGCCGTCTGCGTCCTTGCCTTCGTTACCGGCCGCGGCGACGACGACGATCCCCACATCGACGAGTTTGCGAACCGCTTTGCAAAGCGGGTCCAGAGTGTAGCTGTCAATCGCGTTTGCCCCGAGGCTGAGGTTGACGACCTTCATATTGTAGGTCGTGTTTGCCCGGTTCGTGTAGATCCAGTCGAGTGCGGCCAGGATGCTGCTTATTGTTCCGGTTCCTGTTCCGTTCAAAACACGCAGGTTTATTACCTTGGCGTTCGGAGCGATACCTTCATATGCTCCGTTCGAGACGATGCCATTTCCAGCGGCGATCGAGGCGACGTGTGTGCCGTGACCGTACGGATCATCCGTCCGGTTTTCACCGGTAAAATCTTTAGAATAGATAACTCTGCTGACGCTGGAAGCATCCCTAAAGCTGTGGTGGGCTGCGTCAACGCCTGAATCGACAACGACGATACCAATGCCTGTGCCGTCGAGCGGATTCGAGCTGCCGTTCAGATAGCGGATCGCGTCCGTACCCGTCGTTAGCGTCATGTGGCCGAGCGTTTTGACAGTATCGTCGGTCGTCATAAAGTCAACGTCGGAGCGACCGGCGACAGCGTCGATGTCCTGCTTTTTGACCTTGTAGACCCTGAATGGAAAGTTGGTGAACGACGTCTTCATCTGAGCACCTCTGCCATTCAGGTCGTTGGTCAAACCGCTTGTCCAAGACGCGGTCGGCGTAATGATGACGTCAACGAACTCCGTCGGCTGCACCTGTGACATCCTCTTTACGAGCTTGTCACCTTTTTTGCCATGGCCATTGCCCTGTGCGTTGACCTGGCTGATCGCGGCGAACGCGATTACTACAACGCCTAACGTAACTGCCGCTAAACGAAACATTCTTTTTAGTTGGTTCTTCATGTTATTTTGCTTTGCCGTAAATTCTCTGCCGCGTCCGCAAATCATGCGGCGGAAATACGGCACTGCCGGTCTTTCCTATGTCAATCGCCGGGCCAACGAGCTAAATGTCGTACTAGTTGAGTTTGGATCGAGCGGGCGATGGCAAGAGAGAAGATGTTCTGTCAGAATGAATGACCGGTTCAGTTAAAATGAATGATCTTTGACGCAAAAAGTTTTGTTTAGCTAAGTACAAAAGTAGGTATATGAATGAACTTTCTAAGGTCCTCGATGCGGCCAGCTTCGCCGCCCGGAAACATACGGGTCAGAAGCGGAAAGGCAGCGACGGACAGCCGTACATAAACCATCCTCTCGAGGTCGCATCGATGCTTGCGAATACGGGTGAGGTCAAGGACGTCGATGTAATCGTCGCCTCGCTGCTGCACGACACGGTCGAGGATTGCGGGGTGACGTTTGACGAGATCGGGGATCGCTTCGGCTCTGTCGTCGCGGATTACGTTCGCGAGGTGACGGACGATAAGACATTGCCGAAAGCCGAGCGTAAGCGATTGCAGGTCGAGCACGCACCACACTTATCCAATGGAGCAAAACAGATCAAGCTCGCGGACAAGATCAGCAACATCAGGGACATTTTGGATAATCCGCCCGAGGACTGGACGCTGGAGCGCAGGCGGGAGTATGTCGAATGGGGCAAGTCGGTCGTGGCCGGACTTCGCGGGGCGAATGCCGCGTTGGAGGAGAGCTTCGAGTCGGTCGTCGCTCGGGCGGCGACAAGTCTGGAGTAGTGACGTTTACACGAGAGGCGGGATGCCCGCCTCTGGATTCGATCGCGATCGTAACAAACTTAAAAGTCGAATCTGATTCCTAGCTGGAACTCGCGGTTATAGCTCGAATTATTAAGCGAGAACGAAGGCGACGCGGAAAGAAATATTCGGGGCGTGCCAAAGTTTGACGCAGCTGGGCCTAATCTTAGCGGGACGGCCGGGGTCGTCATTGTTGCGGCGATCGGAGGAAGCGCGGCATACAGCGTGTTGTTCACGGCCGCCACATTCGAGCGGTTGAATAAATTAAATCCTTCCGCGAAGAGCGAGAGCTTGTAACGCTCGCCAAATCGGATCACCCTGCCCACTCGCATATCCACGATATAGATCGACGGTGTCGTGAACTCGTTCCTCAATGTTCCGGGAACGCGATCAGTCGCGGTATTTCCGTCGCCGTTAGGATCCCCGGAGACGAGCGCAGAGTACGCAAATCCGGACTGGGCCGAAAAGATCCCGGAAATAATGTAGTCGCTAAACAAAGCCCGGATGATTTTGTTGTCGCTGTATTTGAACGTGCCGGTTTCATATACGGGACTAAAAATAAAACGGTGGCGAACGTCCAGATCTGACCTCGCATATTCGCCCGACAGGTCGAACTGGTTCTCGGCGATCTTAAAATCGTCCGTTCCCGGAACAACCGCGGTCTGATCGGGTTTATTGTCCTTTGCATTCGACAGCGTGTAGCTTGTGTTGAACTGCCAACGGTCGGCAAATCGGCGGTTGAATTCGAACGTCAGCCCGTGATACTGCGACTTCGCTGTGCTTTCGAACAAGCTGATCCGTTGGAACGTCGGTATGGGGCGCGGCGACGTAAAGCGCTGGAATACAAAACTCGTACCGGTGGGGGTTGCCGTAGCACCCGTCCCTGAATAGACGGCCAATGTGGTCGGAGTCGGCGCACTTAGATTCGCGTTTCTCGTGCGCGAAAGATCCTGGCCGCGGAACATTGTGTACTGAACAGAAAATATGGTGTTCCTGAAAACTTCACGCTCGAACTGTAAACGAGCTTGGTGTGTGAACGGCTGTCGGAAATTCCTGTCAAAAAGATAAAGATTCGGTGTTACTGCGGCAACGCTTGTCGGTACGGTCGGGAAAAGAGCGGGGTAGACGGGACACGTTCCCGCCGGAGCAGTGGTGCAATTAATATCGATGGCGATAACTTGAATTCCATTCTGCGAATGCGCCGTTCCCGTCATTATCGCCGGAGTGCGTCCGTAATAAATTCCGTAGCCGCCGCGAATCACGGTGCGTTCAGTAAATGCGTAGCTAAGGCCGATCCGCGGAGCCAAATTGTTTTTGTCTGAGGGCCGGAAACTTGTATCGAATCCGGCGATCGTAAGCGCGGCACTCGGATTCTGGACCGGCGGCTGTGCGATTGACTGATAGTCGTAACGAAGCCCAAGATTTACCGTCAGCTTCTGCGTCGCTCGCCAATCATCTTGAATGAAGAATCCGTACTCATTGTTGTTGGGATGCGTAGTGCCGCCGGTCGTTCCAGCTCCGCCAAAACTCTGCCGGTAGCGCGACGGCGTGCCGGCTGCGAGCGCGGCATAGCTCGGGAATGTGTATGAGCCACCGAAGAGGCCGGGGAAAAAATTGAATATCCGGTCGAACAACAGGTCGACCCCGTACTTTACCGTGTGACTGCCCAGCAGGAGAGTCTGATTATCAATCAACTGGTACCGGGTAATTGTCGTCTCACGCGGACTAAAGTTATTACGGCCGAAGCTGAATGTCCCGTCGTTTATGCCCCCGGCGTTCGCTGTCAAGACGGTCTCAGGCGCATCTGAGTTGGATAGTCCCGGCTCGCGGTCACGCGAATATTGAAAGCGGAACTCGTTTATCCATTTAGCCGTCAAGGTCAAGGCCCAGTTCGCCGTTAGGGCAGAGGTGGTTACGTTGCTGTTTCCAGTATGCTCTTCGGCACTAAGCGGCCCGGAGTTCTCCAAATTCGTACCGGTAAAATTTTGCTGATTAAACCGAACCCAGACCTGGTTCCGGTCATTGATATTGAAATCGGTCTTGAAAAGATATGTGTCCTGCTGCCGGCTGATGTCATACGAAACCACCTTCGGGCCGAGAAGTGTCTGAACGGACGCCGGTGCAAATGGCAGCGAGCGAAGCACGACCGGGTTCGGCAATTTCGATCGCTGTCCTTCGTATGCACCGAAAAAGAACGCTTTGTTTTTTACGATCGGCCCGCCGAAGGTGCCGCCGAACTGATTGATCTGGCCCGCGGGACGGCTGCGTCCTGCCGAGACGAGATTCGGGTTCCGGGCATTTAACGATTCGTCGCGGAAATATTCGAAAGCGCTGCCACGGAACTGGTTTGTTCCGGATTTGGTGACGACGTTGATCACGGCACCGGCAGCCCGGCCGAATTCAGCCGAGAATCCGTTCTGATTGACCTGAAATTCCTTGACCGTATCGATCGAGAACTGGGAAGGAGCTCGACCCGACCCAACACGGCCCGAAGACTGGCCAAAGAAGGTATTGTCACTGCTCGCTCCGTCGATCTGGATACTGTTCAATGTTCCCTTCTGGCCGCCGACGGCGAGATCACCCGCACGTGTCGGGTCGCGAACTATCCCAGGTGTCAGTGTTGCGAAATCAAGAAAGTTACGCCCGTTGGTTGGCAGATTTAGCACCCGGACTTCATCAACCGTCGATGAGATGGATGTTCGTGTCGTCTCAACGCCTTGGCCATCAGCATTCACATCGACAACCACGGACGTCCCGCCCGCCGAAACAGTGATCTCGACAGTATTTTTCGCCCCGACCGTTACATTTACGTTTTCATACGTCGACGCGGCAAAACCCTGGATGGCTGCGGTTTCGACCTTGTAGTTCCCCGGCGGCAACAAAACGAAAGTGTAATTGCCATCACTGTCGGTGACCGTGGTCTTGTTTAGGCCGGTATCCTGATTGGTTGCCGAAACGGAAACATTCGGAACCACGGCGCCGTTCTGGTCAACGACTCGGCCTTCGATGTTGCCGGTCGTGGATTGCGACTGGCCGAACGAGAAAGTTAGAAAGCAGAAAACAGTTGCAAGCAAGAAAATTATTCTTCGCATAGTTGTTGTGCGGCAGCTTCTCGGATGAGAAACGAGTCGGCCTCCTGATCGGATCGAATGAGCTGGGTGAAAATTAACTTGGATAATATGCCAGAGCGAATCGGGCAGCAACACCAAACGCTACTTATTTTCCGGGTCGCTCTCGATCCAAACTTCGCCGTCCGCGTAAACCTCTTTCTTCCAGATAGGAACGGTACGTTTCAGTTCGCGGATCAGCCATTCGCACGCGGCGAAGGCGGCTCTGCGATGGGGAGCGGCGACGGAAATGACCACACTCGTTTCACCGATCTCTAATTTTCCTAGACGATGAACAATTCCCACATTCGCGATTTCGAAATCTCGTTTCGCTTGCTCGATGAGCTTTTCCATTTCCTTCAGCGCCATCGGCTCGTACGCTTCGTAGAAGAGGTGCAGCGTCTCGCGACCCTTTGTGAATTTCCGCACGTACCCGTCGAGCGTCACGGTCGCACCGCATTCGGGAGGAACGACCCGACGCGCAACTGACGAGATGTCTATCGGTTCGGTTGTGAGTTCGACGAAATCCATTCAAGGTCACCCGCCGGAAACGGCCGTGAAGATCGCGACCTCATCGCCCTCCTTAAGCTCAGAATCAGTGGATACGTATTCCTCATTAACAGCGATGAGCAGCTGATGCGATTGGAGGTCGGGATGGGTCGCAGTGAAGTGTTTTAAGATGTCGGCGGGAGATGCGCCGCTATCGAGCGTCGTTTCGATATCGCGCATTCCAACTAACGCTGCGGTTGCGCCGAAAAATAATACGCGTACTTTCATTGTTACGTGGACGGACTAAACAGTCCGTCCTACTTGATCGCACCTTGAATCGGGCTCGACGCCGACGCATAAAGCCGCTTTGGCATTCTTCCCGAGAGATAAGCGAGGTGCCCAGCTTCGACCGCAAGTTTCATCGCTGTTGCCATTTGTGCCGAATCGCCGGCTTCGGCGATCGCGGTGTTCATCAGGATCGCATCCGCACCGAGCTCCATCGCGAGAGCTGCATCCGACGGCACTCCAACACCAGCGTCGACGATGATCGTGGCATCGGGAAGCTGTTCGCGCATGATGCGAAGGTTTGACGGATTCTGCACACCCATTCCCGATCCGATCGGTGCAGCGAGTGGCATCACCGCTGGGCAACCTGCGTCAAGAAGCTTCTTCGCCATGATCAGATCGTCCGTGAAATACGGCAAAACAATAAACCCCTCTTTGACGAGCACGCGTGCCGCCTCAAGCGTCTGCTCGTTGTCCGGCAAGAGCGTAACCGGGTCACCGATCACCTCGAGCTTTACCCAATCGGTCTCAAGCGCTTCGCGAGCGAGCCGTGCAGTTCTGATCGCATGCTCGGCGTCGTAACAGCCTGCTGTGTTCGGGAGTATCTGCATTGCCGGGTTGAGGTGATCTAGAAACGACTCGGTCTTGCGATCAAGCGGAACGCGATTCACCGCGACCGTTACCATCTCGGCTCCCGAAGC
>JANPJL010000241.1:0-6795 GCA_031425495.1 Acidobacteriota bacterium | reverse complement strand
ATCCGTATCCAATCTAGCATCCGGTTTGGAAATCTGAGGAATACGCAATTGAAGCGACGCTATCGGCCTATGGACCGCTTGGCGTCGCTTCCGATATTTTGGAGCGGGAGACGAGGGTCGAACTCGCGACTTCGACCTTGGCAAGGTCGCGCTCTACCACTGAGCTACTCCCGCATCGCAAAGAAAGATTCTAGCGTGTGACGATTAAATGTCAAGGAGGTCGAAAAACTCGGTCTTCGGTCTTGGGACTTGGGACTTGGGACTTCAAGTCCAAAGGCCAAAGACCAAAGACCAAAGACCTACTCACTAACAGTAATGTCCTTGACGAAACTCCAGTCACCGCTGGCACCGATCTTTATATTCCCGACACGCTTATTGGCGACGACCATATTCGCGGGGTACCAGAGCGGGAAGAGGGGAAGCTCGTTGCTTACGACATCCTGTGATTGGACGTAAAGAGCTTTTGCGGCTTCACGATCGGTCGCGTTCACGGCGTCTTCGAGGATCTTGTCCAGGGCCGTGTTTGAGTACCGGCTACGGTTACAGCAATTGACTGTTCCGCCCGGGATGCGGTTCGTCGCGAACAGATCGCGGAGGAATATTGGATCCTGATTTCCGCCGATCCAGATCCCGGTGTACATCTGAAACTGTCCCTGAGCGAGTTGCGTTCGGATCGTGTTTATTTCGAGTGGTTCGATTTGGATATTAAGCCCGACACCGTTCAGTGCGCTTTGTATAACTTGAGAGTACTGATTCACCGCGGCGTTGCCCGAGCTGTACTTAAAAACGATTGGCTCGTTCTTGTAACCCGCTTCTCGCAAAAGTTGTCGCGCCTTTTCGGGATCATATGTATATCTCGCACCCGGCGAATACGCCCACGACTGCGGCGGGAGTACGGACGATGCCGTCTTTGCCTGTCCGAGAAATAGCTCGTTTATGATCTTGTCGCGATCGATCGCAAATCCTATCGCCTGCCTTATCTTCGCGTTGTTGAGCGGCGGCGACTGTGTATTGAAGACAAGGTACTGAATGTTCGAACCGTCCGACTGCTGGACGTTCAACTTCGCATCGTTGCCCAAAGATTTCAGCGTGTCGGGCGGCAGGTTTGTCGGCAATGGAGCGATATCGACGCCGCCGGTCTGAAGTTCTGCCTGAAGGGAATTCGCATCCGTGACGGTTTTCACACGGATCTTCGCGACCTTGGGAACACCATCCCAGTAGTCGGTATTTGCAGCAAGCTCGACGATATTCTGCGATTGATCAAAGCTGACGAACTTGAACGGCCCCGATCCGACAGGAGAAGTTTTTTGCTGATCGACCGTGCCTTCGGCGATGATCGGGATCGCAACCAGGTTAGATAACAATTGATTTTTGAGAGCGGGCCGTCCGACCGTTATGACAACCGTTTTCTCATCCGGGGTCTGGAACGACGTGATATGCGCAACCCGATTCCCGTCAACCGTGTCGAAAAACGCGCCTGCTTTGTATCCGTTGCTCGCAAACAGCGAGTCGAATGTATATTTCACATCGGCCGACGTAAACGCTTTCCCGTTGTGGAACTTTACGTTGTCTTGCAGAACGAACGTGATCGTCATCGCATCCGGCGATACGCTTATCTCCTTCGCAAGTTCGCCGACATAGTCGAACGACTCATTCTTCTTCACCAAGGTATTGAACATCAGATTCCGCACGCGATCAGCGGCGGAGTCCGATGCGGTCGTAGTTAACGTATCAAGAGAAGAGAATTTATCGGAGAGAGCGATCGTGACGTACTCGGATCCGGTGCGTCGGCACGAAGTCGGGAAGATAACGGATAACGTAAGAATCAGGAGCAGGGAATAACGCAAATTGTGGTTCCTCCGTAAGTTCTAATTGAGTCGCTCGATGAATCCGGTAATTTCGTCTGACAGCGCATCGAGCCGTCTGTCATCGAAAGAGAGCGGCTGTTGCAAAGACTTCCTGACCAGATCGATCCGCTCCAGCGATTCGTCGATCCTCGATTCATCGATCTCACCCGAAATCACCGCTTCGCCAACCGCTTCAAAACCGCGTTCGATTGCATCCGTGCTGGCGCATATGGCGAGCATATCGACACCGGCCTTGATCGCTAATTTGCATGCCTCGCCAATGCCAAAATTCTCAACGATCGCGCCCATCTCCAGATCGTCTGTCAATACCAGCCCACTGAATCCAAGATCGCCGCGTAAGAGTGTTGAGATGATGGCGGGGCTAAGGGAAGACGGTAAAAGTTTGCCATTTTGGTCCTGTTCCTGCAAGCGAACCTTCGGAAAAGCGGCGTGCGCGACCATCACGAGTCTAGCGTCGCCCGATTCGATTAGTTGCTTGTAAGGGACCAGGTCGGTCGCGAACATTTCCTTGTCGGTGATCTGGACGCTCGGGAGTTCCTTGTGAGAATCCACTTCGGAGGCACCTAAACCGGGAAAGTGTTTCAGGCAGCCAATACAACCTTCATCCTGCATCGAGCGGAGGAACCGTCCCGCAAGATCGACACTCTCGTCGCGACTTTTCCCAAACGCTCTTGAGTGAATCCCGTTCGACACGGTTCCCCGTTTCGCATCGACGATATCGACGACAGGTGCGAAATTCATATTGAAACCGATTATGCGGAGCGTCTCGCCGACGATGCGACCGAAGTCCGCTGCGTGTTCCGTCTTCCAAATGCGATCGGCCGCAGGCATCGGCGTGATTATCCGTCTAAGACGATCGACGAGCCCGCCTTCCTGATCGACGCTCAACATCGGTTCGAGCGGAATCACCTCACGCAGAGAGTCAAGCAGCGCACGCGTCTGTGCGCGTTCGCGGATGTTTCGCGAGAACAGACACACGCCACCCGGCACCACGCGATCAAGAAGACGAGCCGTTGCGGCGTCGATGTCTTTGCCGGCGATCCCGATAAAGAAAAGCTGACCGACTTTTTGTTCTAGAGTTAGTGAGGACATTATTGCTATAAAGTCAGGCGGAACGGCTTCGTTGAAAATGATACTAGACCATTTTGAAAACTGGGTCCTTCGCACTGAAAGTGCGATCAGAACAAAGCTAGACGTGAAACGTCTGGTATCGGCCGCTGGTAACCCGCACTGAAAGTGCGGAAGAGTCAGGTTCTGCCGCACCTTCAGTGCGGGTCCCGTCTGTGTCCACCAGAGGTTTCACCTCTGGCTAAGCTCGTGGGGCCGCTCCACGGCCTGCCAGAAGAGTTTTTCCGACGGTCTCATTCATCGTGTGCGTTACCAGAAGCTCCCTACCTGGCTAAATTCTCGTGGCACCTTCGCCGCAAACTAAATGATTCGGCTCTTCATCTTCCTAAGAAACGTTTTGCTTTCATCCGCCGATAAGCCGTCGATGTCCATGGTACGCAGTTCGTCGATCGCATTCTCATTCGTGATCGCGAAGAGAGAAACTTGTGACGCCGCCTTCGCGGCAGCGGCCGCACCGAGTCCCGTTTTCTTTTCATCCGCAAACACTGCGAGCTCATAACGCTCGAGCCGCGCCAGGACATCCTTCGCTCGTTCGATAACAGACGGCGGCAGACCGGCGAGTCGTGCGACCGCTATCCCGTATGACTTCGATGCTTTGCCTTTGTGCAGCTTGTGGAGGAACACGACTTCGCCATCACGCTCGGTCGCGGAGAGCTGGTAGTTTTTCGCCCCGGGAAGGTTTTCCGCCAGTTCGGTGAGCTCGTGATAGTGGGTCGCGAAAAGAGTTTTCGCCGAATGTTGTGGAGAGTTGTGCAAATACTCCGCGACCGCCCATGCGATCGATAGTCCGTCGAACGTCGATGTTCCCCGGCCGATCTCATCGAGCAGGATCAAGCTTCTCGGCGTCGCATTGTTCAGGATCGACGCCGTCTCGGTCATCTCGACCATAAACGTCGATCGGCCGGACGCGAGATCGTCCGACGCTCCGACGCGAGTCCAGACGCGATCGATTATGGGAAGCCGCGCGAATGTTGCCGGGACGTATGATCCGATCTGCGCCATCACCTGAATCAGCGCGATCTGACGGAGGATCGTCGATTTGCCGCCCATGTTCGCACCGGTAACGATCAGCAAACGGTCGGTGGAATTGTTGAGATAGACGTCGTTCGGCACGAACATGTCGCGGAGTATCGATTCGACGACCGGGTGCCGCCCGGCCTTTATCTCGATCTCGTCGCCTTCGTGCAAGATCGGGGCGACATAGTTTCGACGCATCGCCGTTTCTGCCAACGACGAGAGAACATCAACAGTCGCCAAAGCTCGGGCAGTCGACTGTAGTCGATGCGTTTCGGCACGAACTGCCGAACGGACCTCGTTGAAGATCTCGGTCTCGAGCGCGATCATTTTCTCTTCGGCGCCGAGGACCTTTGCTTCCCATTCTTTCAATTCCGGTGTCGTGAAACGCTCCGCATTCGCGAGCGTCTGACGTCGTTCGTAGTCGGCGGGGGAACGGGCGAGGTTGCCCTTCGAGATCTCAATGTAATAGCCGAAGACATTGTTGAATCTGACTTTGAGATTTGAGATTCCTGTCCGTGTTCGTTCCTGCTCTTCAAAACTCGCGATGGTCTGCTTTGCCGATCGCGAGATCGAACGAAGCTCATCGAGCTCGGCGTTGAATCCGTCGCGTATCGTGCCTCCATCTGTCAGGTTGGGCGGCGGTTCAGGATCGATGGCGCCACCGACGAGATCCGCAAGTTCCGGCAGCGGAAAAATATTCTCGTTCAAAACTTGAAGCAGCAGGGAAGACACGTCGGCCATTGCCGCATTGATCTCCGGAACTTGTCGAAGCGAACGATTGAGCGCAACCAGATCGCGTGCGGTCGCAGTACCCAGGTTTACCCGGCCGACGAGCCGCTCAAGATCCGCGACTTCCTTCAGCATGAATCGGAGCTTCTCGCGCAGCATCGCATCGGTAAGCTCGGTTACTGCCGTAAGGCGGGTCTGGATCTCACTTCTTTTTATCGATGGCCTGAGTAGCCAACTCTTCAGAAGTCGTGCTCCCATGCTCGTGATCGTCTCGTTAAGAATATGGAACAGCGCCCGGTTTCCCGTTTCGCCACGGCTCTCGATGATCTCCAGGTTCCTCAACGTGACAGCATCAAGGATCATCGAATCGTGAGATTCGAAAAAGCTGATCTCGCTGATATGTTCGGCGGCGGCCTTCTGCGTTTCCTGCGCGTATCGCAAGGCGGCACCTGCGGCGCGGATCGCTTCTTTTCGGCCGGCAAGACCGAACCCCGCCAGATCACCTACCCGAAACTGGTTTCTCAGATTTGATTCGGCGTCTTGCATCTCAAAGAACCTGTCGTCGACTACCGTCACCGTAAGACTCGCAGACGGCTGGAACCCATTGCTTTCGCCAAGCAGATCCCCGCCGCCATCCCTTACGCCACAAAAGGCGGAATCGACACTACGGCGCATGTCTTCTGAACAGAGGATCTCGCGGGGAGCATAGCTCTCGACGATCTCGCAAATCCGTTCCCATGCGGTCGAATCCGGTCCGATCTCCGTTACCGAGAATTCTCCTGTCGAAACATCAAGGAACGCAGCCGCATAGGAGGCTCCGTCACCTGAGATCGCGGCGAGATAGACCGATTCGCCGGGATCCGAGAGCTGAGCATCCACGGTCGTACCAGGTGTGATCACTCTCACGACCTCTCGCCGTACGAGCTTCGTTCCCTTGGTGGCGGGCTCGGCCTGCTCGCAGATCGCCACCCGG
This sequence comes from Acidobacteriota bacterium, assembly GCA_031425495.1. GTDB lineage: Bacteria > Acidobacteriota > Blastocatellia > Pyrinomonadales > Pyrinomonadaceae > OLB17. Next base: position 1,080 of record JANPJL010000241.1, on the reverse strand, counting down.
TAGCCCTTTTTTACAAGACGCGCGATGTAGTTCGCGGCAGCATGATGTGGGACCCCGCACATCGGGATCGGGTTTTTCGAGTCCTTCTGTCTTGCCGTAAGCGTAATTTGGAGCTCGCGAGCTCCCGTTACTGCATCTTCGTTAAAAAGCTCGTAAAAATCACCGAGACGAAAGAAGAGTAGAGTTCCGGGATGGAGTTTCTTTATCTCGAGGTACTGCCGATGCATCGGAGTAGTGTTTTCCATAGCAGGAGGCTTAACGGGCGTGCGTTTCAAAAGTTTAACAAAAACCCCACAGTTGTAAAATTGCGGTTTTCAAAGCTACTATCCTCTGCTAAACTACTTTCCTTACAAGTGTTTTAGTACTCACAGACGCTAAAGTCGCGTACAACTTTATCCAGGATCGGACAAATCAAAAGGCTGATTTAAGAACCCTCTCGGTATTATGGAGTTAATTAGAATGAGAGCATTTATTCAATCCCTGTTTTTATGCGGGCTAGCAGCCATCGTCGTTGTTCCGATCTTCGCACAGACTTTGCCCGATACGGCCCTGCCCAAGGCAGGCACGGCGGTTTCGACTCCGGCGGCGTTCAAAGTCGGGGATGATCCGGCGTCCAAGGAAGAGCGGTATCGGATCGGCTTTCAGGATCAGCTTGAAGTGCAGGTCTTTCGACATCCGGAGCTAACGCAAAGAGTAAGTGTGAACACGAACGGCACGATAAACCTTTTTCGATTACCGGAGCCTTTGGTCGCAGTCTGCAAAACCGAGTTTGAGCTAAAGCGCGATATTGAGGATGCGTATAGAAAGGATTATCTTAAGAATCCGGAAGTCAATGTTATCGCGGTCGAGCAGCGCTCACGCGCGTTTGCGGTCATCGGAGCTGTCGAGAAGCCGGGTCAGTATATGATCAGCCGACGGGTCCGCCTGCTCGAATTGATTGCCCAAGCCGGTGGTCCTTCGAAAGAAGCGGGAAGCCGCGTCCTGGTAGCTCGAACTGGAAGCACGTCGAACTGTAAATTGAATGAGGCGCCGGGTGGCACCGCGGAGAATATCCAACTTTTGGATTACCGACTCAAGGAC
>JANPJL010000240.1:0-5566 GCA_031425495.1 Acidobacteriota bacterium | reverse complement strand
CGGAACCCCGATGTGCGTGACGTCGGTGCGATCGTACCCGGGCGGCAGAGGCTTTGAACTGTCGTAGAGAAAATATCCACCTTCCCTGACGTCAGAGTAATCCCGCTTCATCGACTGTGGATTGACCGCGATCATTAGATCAACGCCTTCACGTCGCCCGAGATGTCCCTTTTCCGAGATACGCACTTCGTACCATGTCGGCAGTCCCTGGATGTTCGACGGAAATATATTCTTCGGCGTGACCGGGACGCCCATACGAAACACCGCTTTCGTGAAAAAAGCATTCGCCGATGCGGAACCGGTACCGTTTACGTTCGCAAAGCGAACTACAAAGTCGTTGATCTTCGTCATTTTTTAGCTTAGTGTTTGGTCTGTCGTCGCACCGTATTCGTTTCGCCCCTTTGCACGCCGGATTTGGAAATTCCGTCGCTACACGTTAGCGTAAACTTATACGCAACGTCGCCTTTCGAGATTTCATTCCGCACAAAGACTGTGCCCCATTTGCGTCCGTACGTGGTTCCGGCTTCGACGGCTTCGATATAAGTCTCATGTGTCTCGGCGCTTGTTTCAGAAACCAGCAACGACAACATGATTTCTGTCGGTTTCCGTCGCTCGACGGCTCTAAAATCTCCATACTTTATCGCCGCTTTGATCGTGAAGTCTTTTCGGCCTGAACTGTAACTGAAGCTCTTCGCTGTCCCGTCAAAATCGTTGACCGGAAACTTGCCGATCTCATGTATGCCGGTGCCTGTACGGGGCTCCTTTGTTCCCCAGGTTGACGTCGTGACCCTGCAAACATCGAGATTGTTCTGAGCCGGTGTCGGAATATTCGCAAAGAAACCAACAACGGTGGAAAAAACGATCGAGAGGACAACGGCTTTCCGAGGGCGGAAAGGTTTCATGGAGTCTCCTTCATATCTATAAGCTGCGTGTTAAGTGACGTTTTGGTCGTTACCGACAATGATAGTGGGTCATACGTGAAAAGTGAATGCGAGAAGTCACGCGAGGGCGTTAGCGAAAAGCAGATACCTGTTCCGTGTCTTTAGTATTCTCCGTGTTCTGGGTCTTCCAGGAGGGCTGACCACGGAAAACACGGAAAACACGGAACGGAATAGCGGGAACTCACCCACAATCCACATTCGACGTATGTGACCTAACACACCGACGACGACAGATCCGTGGGCTAGTCTGTATTAAACGCAGTATATAAAAGGGCACGTAAAGCGCCCACGTCATCGACCCCGTCTAAGAACAATATGAAAAAGCTCTGGATTCTGCTCGCGGCTGTATTCGTGATCTCTTTTGCCATTCTCGGTTGGATCGGAACCGAGATCTTTCGGCAAGCCCCGCCTATCCCCAGGCAAGTTGTGACGACGGCTGGCGAGGTTGTCATCCCCGAGGAAGCTGTATCGGACGGCCAGAATGTCTGGCAGGCGATGGGTGGGATGCAAGTCGGATCGATCTGGGGACACGGCAGCTATGTCGCACCGGACTGGACCGCGGACTACATTCATCGCGAGGCGCTATTCATCCTAGATGAGTGGTCAGGTGGACAGTTCTCCTTGGGGGGACTGCCAAGCGAGCAGCAAGCGATGCTGAAACAACGGCTTCAGGACATGCTGCGTACGAATAATTACGACGAGGCGACGGGCACGATCAAGGTGGATCCGATCCGCCAGCGTGCATTCGAAAACAATCTCGCGCACTACACCCAGATCTTTACTTACGGAAATTCTGACTACGCGATCCAGAAAAACGCGCAGTCCGATCCCGTTAAGCTTCGACAACTAAATTCGTTTTTCTTTTGGACGGCCTGGGCATCGGTCGCCAACCGACCAAACGATACGATCTCATATACAAGCAATTTCCCGTCCGAGCCACTTGTTGCTAACGTGCCGACCAGCTCCGCTATCGTCTGGACAGGCGTTAGCGTCATTATGCTGATCGCCGGCATTGGGGCGATGGTTTGGTTCTACGCCGGGTGGCATAAGGAAGTCGACCAGCGAGACACGCCGGACGAAGATCCGCTGATCGGGGAAACGCTCACGCCATCGCAGAAAGCCACCGTCAAATATTTTTTTGTGGTCTCGCTCCTGTTTCTGCTGCAGATCGTGATGGGGATAATCACCGCGCACTACGGCGTGGAGGGCGGCGGCTTCTATGGGATTCCGCTGCAGGATTATCTCCCGTATGTCGTGACGCGCAGTTGGCACACACAGCTTGGCATCTTTTGGATCGCGACGGCATGGCTCGCCGCAGGATTGTTTATCGCGCCGTATATCTGCGGTTTCGAGCCGAAGCGTCAGAAGCTCGGGGTCGACGCGCTTTTCGTTGCGCTGTTGATCGTCGTACTCGGTTCCATGATCGGACAATGGATGAGCGTTATGCATCTGCTGCCAGGCGATCTCTGGTTTTGGTTTGGTCACCAGGGATACGAATACGTCGATCTTGGTCGTGTTTGGCAAGCCGCACTTTTCGTGGGACTTCTGTTGTGGCTGTTTCTGATCGCTCGCTCCGCAATTCCCGCATTAAAAAACAAGGAAACACCCGGGCGGTCGCTCGTGATGCTTTATCTGCTGACTACGGCGGCCATCGCGATCTTCTATGCCCCCGGATTGTTCTGGGGAATGCGTTCACATCTTACGGTGGTGGAATATTGGCGGTGGTGGGTGGTTCACCTGTGGGTCGAAGGATTTTTCGAAGTGTTTGCGACCGTAGTGATCGCGTACCTTTTCGCGCGGCTAAAGGTGATCCGCCCGGAACATGCTGCGTATGCGGCGTTGTTATCCGGTGCAATATATCTGAGCGGCGGCATCGTCGGGACGCTGCACCATTTGTACTTCGCCGGGACACCTACGGTCGCTCTCGCATTCGGCGCCGTATTCAGCGCGCTTGAGATAGTGCCGCTCGTTTTTGTCGGTTATGAGGCGCTCGAGAATATCCGTCATTCAAAAGCTCGTCCATGGCTTTCGCAATACAAATGGATCGTCTACTTTTTTGTCGCGGTCGCATTTTGGAATCTGGTCGGTGCAGGGATCTTCGGCTTTATGATCAATCCGCCGATCGCGCTTTATTACATGCAAGGCCTGAACACTACGGCCGTACATGCGCACGGAGCACTTTATGGCGTTTACGGGACACTGGGTCTTGCCCTGCTGCTTTTCTGCATGCGTGCGATGGAGCCGGAGCGAGTCTGGAACACGAAGCTACTCGGGTTCGCGTTCTGGGCGATCAACATCGGTATGCTGATGGAGATATTTTTGAGTCTGCTGCCGATAGGTCTTCTGCAAACGTATCAGTCGGTAAACGAAGGTTACTGGTACGCGCGAAGCCCGGAGTTTATGCAGACAACCCTGATGCAGAATTTGAGATGGATGCGTTTGTTTGGCGACACTTTATTTGCGATCGGGGCGGTCGCATTCGTGTGGTTTGCTATCGGTCTGATGATCCCGAAGAAAGAGTCGAAACATGAACTTCCCTGAGAATGCGTGTGAGTTAGATGAAGGATACCCGAGGGGCGGAGCAAATCTTCTACATGAAATAGCATAGGAAACCGTAGACAACTAGGACGGTGCAGCGTCTCCGCGAGCAGTAAGCTGAACTAAACGTCGCGCGACACGGCCTTAAATTCCATCGTCCCGTCATCGACGCTCCCGTACCGGAGCATTGAAAGATCCTTGACGTAATTTTGATGGAGCCGCCAAGGGGTCTTCGACCCTTGGCTCGGGAGGGTGTGCAGAGCACGCTGGACGTAGCCGGACGTAAAGTCGAGTACACGCTCCTCGGTGATCGACGGATCCGTCTGCCTAGGCGTGCACTGCGCGAATCCGTGACGCTTCATGTAGTTCAAGATACGGCACACATACTCCGCAGTAAGATCGCACTTTAACGTCCACGATGCGTTCGTGTATCCGAATGCCGAACTGAGATTGGGCACGTCGCTGTACATCATTCCCTTGTACGCCATCGTTTTCGCCAGATCCACCGGCTCGCCGTCGACAACAAGTTGAAGTCCGCTCATCAATTTCAAAACAAGGCCTGTCGCTGTGACGATAATATCGGCGTCGATCCGCGTGCCGGACTTTAACATGAGACCGGTCTCGGTAAAACCCTCGATCTCGTCCGTCACTATCGATGCTCGCTTCTCACGGATCGCCCGAAAGAGATCCGAGTCGGGAACGAGACACAACCGTTGATCCCACGGGTTATACGACGGCGTGAAATGACTTATGTCATATTCCTTGCCGAGCTCTGCGTGCACGCCCTTCGCGATCAATCGCTTCATCATCTCTGGACGTTTTCGCGATAGCACATAAAAGAACATTTGCAGAAGCACGTTCTTCCACCGGGTGACGGCGTACGCCGCGCGATCGGGAAGTCGACGGCGCAGAAAGTTTGCTACGCGATCCTCGGATGGCAGCGTCATGATGTACGTCGGCGACCGCTGAAGCATCGTGACGTGCTCGGCGGTTTCAGCCATTGCCGGAACAAGTGTGACGGCGGTCGCACCGCTTCCAATGACGACGATTCGCTTGCCTGCATAGTCGAGATCGTCGGGCCAGTTCTGCGGATGCACGATCGGGCCACGAAAATGATCCATGCTCGGCCACTCCGGCGTGTAACCGTTCTCGTAGTCATAGTAGCCGGTGCAGAGATAGAGAAAGCCGCAGGTAAAACTCGTCGGACCGCTTTTTGTTTCTGCTTCAACAGTCCAGGTCGAGTCACCGGATGACCACGACGCGCGCCTTACCCGATTGCTATACCGGATGGCTTTGTCGACGCCGAATTCGTTTGCCGTGTCGCGGATGTAGTTTAGGATCGACGGTCCATCAGCGATCGCCTTGGCGGCGCGCCAGGGGCGAAACCTGTAGCCGAGCGTGTACATGTCGGAATCCGAACGTACGCCGGGATAGCGAAACAAGTCCCACGTCCCACCGCTTGCTTCACGCCCCTCGAGTATCGCGAACCTTTTTTCAGGACACGCCATGCTGATCTGGCAAGCAGCACCGATGCCAGACAGGCCGGCTCCAACGATGATGACGTCGAAGTGTTCCATCGAGGACATGGTAGATGGTTACGGGCGGAAAGAGAATTCAGGTTGTGCCGATGGCCCTGATTACCGGAAGACCTCGCCCGCGCGGACGCTCTGAAAGGAACGGGCGACGACGCGGAGCTAGCAGGATTAGCTTTCGAATAATTTAAAACTATTCAAGACGGCCGTCCCTGTCTTGTGCAGAATATGAGGGTAGTAAACTTCATATGGGGGTGGCCGCCGCGGAGCGGCCCCACGCATTTAGCCGTGGCCTCAGGCCACGGTTAGGTATCACAGCGATTTCTGCCGCGTCGGCGGTAGATGAATGAATCGACAACGGATGGCAAACACTTACTCCCAACTTTTCTACCACATCGTCTTTAGTACGAAAGGGCGGCGTAACTTTATTCACCAGGAGATCGAGGAACGTGTTTGGGATTACATAGGCGGAATAGCGCGGAAACATGACGTAACTTCCTTAAAAGTTGGAGGTATCGAGAATCATGTTCACGGACTCGTCATGGCGAAGCCGAC
>JANPJL010000239.1:0-6589 GCA_031425495.1 Acidobacteriota bacterium | reverse complement strand
GACTACGATGGTGACGGTCGCGACAATATCGCGGTCTATCGTCCGTCAACCGGCTTCTGGTATCGCTCGACCGATGCGTCGCGTAATTATGACGCGGTCCAGTGGGGGATAACGGCCGACCGCCCCGTTGCCGGCGACTATGACGGTGACGGCAAAGCCGATCCCGCGGTTGTTCGATCCGGTTCGTCCGTCGTCTGGTACATACTCGGGTCGACATCCGGAGCCCAGGCGCACCAATTCGGAAGCCCCGGCGATCAACCAGCTCCCGGCGCCTATATTCCCTAGTTCAGAGTGCGCGATTCATCGCGCACTCTGAACCTATTACCTCACAAATGCATTCGGGATCGGACGATCACCGGTGGCACCGAATTGTTGTATCAATATTCCCGCCGTTGTCCGGTTCGAGTACCAGACAGTGTTTGATGGACGGAATACCGTCGTGTCGAACTTTCCGTCGCCGTCATAATCGCCCGGAGCCGGGGTGTCGCCCGTCGTTCCAAACGGTACCGAGTAGTAGCTCAAATCCTCGCTTCTGAGGATGTACCACTCGCCGGTCGATGGCCGCCAGAATGCAACGTCCGCTTTTCCGTCGCCGGTGTAATCACCCTGAACAGATTTATCGTTTGAGTTTCCGAAGGGATGCACGATCACACCGCCGGTCGAGCGATTCAGCCACCACTGTCCATTAGACGGACGATAGATCGCAAGATCGGCTCTTCCGTCACCGTCGTAGTCGGCAGCGACGGGCTGATCGCCGGTCGCACCAAACTGCGCGATAGTCGTTCCGTTGTCGCCCGAACGTTGGATGTACCATGTTGCGGATGATGGCCTGAAGACCGCGAGATCGGCTTTGCCATCGGCATCGTAATCACCCGGAGCCGGGATGTCGTCGCTGGAACCAAACGGGATCGAGAAGAACGAATTGTTTTCGGAACGAAGGATGTACCATTCACCGCTCGATGGCCGGTAGAAAGCGATGTCAGTCTTTCCATCTCCCGTATAATCCGCCGGAGCGATCCGATCTGACGAATTGCCAAACTGCAACGCCGGAACCTGTCCATCACTACTTCGACTGATCCACCACTCACCCATCGCCGGGCGGAAAATACCGATATCGGTTTTTCCATCGCCATCAAAATCGAATGGTGCCGAGTCTCCCGCGGATGATTCCGTAAGAAGGCGGCCGAGTCCAATTCGCGTAATACCATTTACCTTTTCAAAGTTGCCGCCAATAAGTATCGATCCGGTTGCTTCGGTCGTAACGACACTGACAGTGCTGTCGGTCGATGCGACGAAAGTCTGGTCGACCGCACCATTGCCGTCGAGACGCACTACGTTGCTTCGGCCCGGTCCGCCGTAGTCATTGAAATAACCACTGGCCAGGATCTTCCCGTTCGCTGTCGGGTGGAGGCAGAAAACATTTGCGATTCCGAAAAGCGACGTGATCGGAGTTCGCAGAAACGTGTTGTCGAGCGTCCCGTTCGATTCGAGACGAGCTACGCCCGTTGGATTCGGCGAACCGGCGACGTTCAACCGTCCGCCGGCAATTATTTTCCCGTCTGCCTGGACGTGGACTGCATAGACCGCCGTACTATTGGGATCCGACGTAAAGCCGGATTGGAAAGTCCGGTCGTGAGAGCCGTCGGCATTAAGCCGAATCACACCGTTGTGAGGCTCAACGGTGCCGGTAGTGCTATTCACGTAGCTAAAATTAAAAGAGCCTCCGGCTATGATCTGTCCATTAGGCAATACAGCGATCGCCTCGATAGGACGTCCAATAAAAATTGTTGCATCGAGCGACCCGTTCGAATTCAAGCGGACAAATCCGGAGTTTATTGCCGGATCGGTGGACGACGTGCCATACGAGTAAAGGATCTTTCCATCCGACTGCACGGCAGCGGTATATCCGAACGTGAGCTGAGGTATTGCGGCTATCGCGAATGAAGGATCATGCGATCCGTCTGAGTTTAGACGTACGATCGTCTGGGAAATGCCGTTGTTGATACGAAGGCTCGATCCGATCACCAGAAACTTTCCATCGGGCTGTGCAATTAGTTTTGTCACGAAGCCGGTAATCGAAACTCCACTCGAGAAGGTAGGATCGACCGTGCCGGCCGGGGTAAGTCGAACCACGCAGTTAGTGGGCGTACCGTTCAATCGGTTGAAAAATCCGCCGATGATCATCCTACCGTCGGGCTGCGCGATCGCTGTTCGAATGCTCGCCAGATTTAGAGACTCGACGGTAAAATCCAGGTCGACTAGCCCGCTACTGTCCAGGGACGCAAGAGTCTTTCGGTCAGCTCCCGAGATCCGGCTGAAGGTGCCGCCCGCGAAATAACGACCGCTTGTGAGCGAGTTCACATTGTAGACGGTGCCCAGAGTCGTACCGTTCGGAGCAAACCCCCCGTCGAGAGAACCGTCCGGATTGAGCTGTGCAAGACCGCCCCGGGGCGTACCGTTTATCGAAGCGAAGGAGCCCGAGACCAGGATCTTGCCGTTCGCGATCATGCGAACAAACAGCGCCGACGAGCTTGCACCGGTGCCCGGATTGAAGCCGAGGTCATGGGTCCCGTCTGCGTTGAGTCGAGCAATACGGGCGCGGCTGGTCGAGCTCACTGTCGTAAAGAAACCGACAAGGACGATCTTACCGTCTGGCTGCACAGCGAGCTCCCACGGATTGCTGTTCATGGTCGGCGAACTGAAAGTCGGATCGTGAGCGCCGTTGGTTTGCAGCCGGAGGACCCAGTGATACTGAGCTCCGAAATTCATGGTCATTGATCCGCCCAGAATAACCCGGCCGTCCGCTTGTAACCCGACAGCGCTTACACCGCCACCCGTGAAGGCAGGTGTCGGAGTCAGGGGTGAGGTAAATAAAGAGTCGAGCGAACCGTCCGCGTTCAGACGTGCCACACCCCATCGACTTATTCCGTTCACCGAAATGAAGTCGCCGCCGATGATCACTCTGCCATCCGGTTGCTGGACCATATCCCTAACAAGACTATCCGGACCCGAGCCCGGATTAAACGCCGTATCGAGTGACCCGTCGGAATTTAATCGAGCGATACCGAATCGCGAAACCGAACCGTTAAAGACGTAGAAAGAGCCACCTATGAGGATCTTGCCATCAGCCTGCACGATAATGCGGAACACAGTGCCCCGGATGAACGCCGGCGTAAAGCTCGTATCGATCGACCGATCGGCATTGAAGCGAACGATACCCGGGCTCGCAACTCCGTTGACCGACTTGAAATTGCCGCCCACCAGTATTCTCCCGTCCGGCAACTCTTCTATTGCATATACGGTTCCGTAGGCGGAGTCGAAGGTGGGCGAAAAGGCGGGGTCGACATCTCCGTCGGCAACCGGCTGAGTAGGTCCGGTGAGGAAATCGGAAACCTTTAGACCGGGGGCGTCATTTGGAGCGACAGGCCGCCCGGCCCGAACGCTGATTTGATCGGGAGGCGTCTCGAAACGCATTTGCGAAAATGCGTTCTGGCTAACAGAAAAAACGAAAGCAAGGGTGAGGCACGCGACAAAGCGCTTTCCAAGTAATAAGCGGTAGACAAACATACTTAAACCGTTCCTGAAAACAAATTGTAATTAAGTTAGGGCGACTCCGAGCGCGGGATGGCGAGAATCACGCGCGCGATAAAGTGGCTAAGACGCCTTCGCCGGTCAATTTTACTGCCTGCGAAAAAGCGGAATTGAAATCTTAGCGAACTCGGCCCTCGTTAGGCAAGAAAGAAAACGAAGCCGTCGCAGACTCCCCTACTTGTTTAGGATGGGTGGCCGACGCTTCGGCAGACGGGGTGGTAGTTAAACAGAATCAGATTTCTTCTGGACTACGACCCGTCAACGGCTAACGAGAAAAAAAGCCGCCCTGAGACCGGAGGAGTATGGTCGCAGGGCGGAACAATGTATCGGGTATTTCTATTCGATCTTTATAAAAGAGAGAAGTGGGAGAAGAACTTCGTGGGAGAAGTTTCGTGGGAGACACGAGACAAGACAAGGGTGAGGTATCGGAAACTAAGGATCTAGTCGTTTGAAGTATCGGCTGAGGTTTTAGGAAAAGGCGGCGGCACAAGGGAAGCTTGGTGGGAGACAAGGGAACTACTACCGTGTCTGTTCGTTTGTCATCCGCTGTGCCGCCGTCAGTTTTGGGGATATGGAGCACTCGCTTACTCCGTTTCCGGGATTGCTAATCGCAACGAACGTGCCACGCACGCAATGCAGCGAAATGCTGTATTTCGAGATTCCAAATCGATCGCACCCGGGAATTATTCCCCACCGCTGATGTAGGCCGCGGGTAGTTCTTCCTCTAGTTGCCTTCCATAGGGGCCGGTTCGTGTGTTTCGCGGTTTTCTTTTCCTAAATCCAAAGCACTAACTACACGAAACGCACGAATCAGATCTTTAATCTTTCTTTCATCTTATTCCTCTTGTTCCGTGGTCTTCTTAAATGCTCCCGCGGAGAAATCATCGGGCCCTGATGCCGTTCACCTATAAATCCAACCACGGAACAAGAGGAACAAGAGGAACAAGAGGAACAAGAGGAATAAGAGGAGAAAGACGAATGACGAATGACGAATGACTGGCCACCAAACACCCTCCCCTGATACAATCCGCAGTCATGTCATCCCAACCACGCTACCTCACAAAGTCGCGGTATCTGACCGGGCTCGAATGTCCAACGAAACTCTTCTACACCGGTAAGAAAAACCAGTACGCCGATCAGAAATTCGACGACATGTTTCTTCAGCATCTGGCGAACGGCGGTTTCCAGATCGGCGAGCTAGCTAAGCTCTACTATCCCGGCGGCGAACCGGTCGACACACTCGATTACGACGGAGCGATCCAACAGACCAACAAGCTTCTGGAACGCGATAGCGTGATCATCTACGAGGCGGCATTTTCTCACGGGAATCTGCTTTGCCGCGCCGACATCGTCGTCAAGAACGGAAACAATGTCGAACTGATCGAAGTAAAGGCGAAATCCTGGGATCAAGCGTCAAGTCGCCTGGTCGGAGTACAAGGCGGCCTGTTAAGTGATTTCAAATCAAAGGTCGCCGACCTTGCGTTTCAGTTGCACATCGTCCGCAACGAACGTCCCGAGTGGGAAGTGACGCCCTATTTCTTTTTCGCGGACAAGGCGTCGAGGTGTCCGACCGACGGACTCCATCAAAAGTTCCGCATCGTCAACCATGGCGGACGCCGTCGTTGCGTCGTGGAGGGCGAGGTTACGCCCGAAGATCTCGATCCGAAAATAATGTGCATTGTTCCGGCTGAGGAAGCATGCAAACTCTTCGCGACACAGATGGACCCGTTCGACGGCGTCCGCACGTTCGAAGATCACATTGCATTCCTTGCTGATCATTACGAGCGCGACATCAAGATAAAGCCGCGGTTCATACCGGCGTGCGGGAAGTGCGAGTTTCACACCGGAAGCGATGACGATCCGGAATTGGAGAGTGGACGCCGCGAATGCTGGAGTGAGTCGCTTGGATGGAGCGGCGACGACTGTGACGTTCCCAACGTCCTGAACATCTGGAACTTTAGAAAGAAGGACAAGATGATTGCCGACGGCAAGATCCTCTTCGATCATCTTTCCGAGGACGACATCGGCATTAAGACCGACGATGAGCATGGCATCACCGTAAGCGAGCGCCAGTGGAAACAGGTGCAGATGGTTCGCGATGGCGAGACGGCGCACTGGATCGATCGCGAAGGTCTGCGTGCCGAGATGAAGAAGTGGAATTTTCCGCTGCACTTTATCGACTTTGAAACGTCGATGACCGCGATACCGTTTCAGCGCGGCCGGCGCCCGTATGAGGGAGTAGCTTTCCAGTTCTCGCACCATATTGTTGGAGAGGACGGAAGCGTTGATCACCGGACCGAGTTTCTCGAATCCGCACCCGGTGTATTTCCAAACTATAACTTTGCCCGCGCGTTGCGAGCCGCCCTTTGCGAAGACGACGGAACAATCTTTCGGTACGCTCCGCATGAGAATACATATCTCAACATGGTCTGGACGCAGTTGAAGGCGGATGCTTCGGTCGAGGATCGCGATGAACTCTGCGCGTTCATCCAATGCATCACGAGTTCGACCGGGAAGCAGACTGAAGACTGGTGCGGCCCGCGAGATATGGTCGACATGTGGGGCCTCGTCAAGCGTTACTACTTTCATCCGGCCTGTCCGGGCGGTTCAACCTCGATCAAGCACATATTGCCGGCGGTCTTGAGCGGTTCTGAGTTCCTGAAGACGAAGTACTCGCAGCCGTATTTCAGCCGGAACTTTCCGGAGGGCATCGTTTGGGCCGCCGCCAAAGATCCCTACAAATTATTGCCGCCGCTATTCTCTGATGCGAGCCCGAAAGATCTGGATCTTTTGCTATCCGAACAAGAGGAAGGCGCCGGCATTCGTGAAGGCGGTGCCGCCATGGCGGCATATCTGCTGCTCCAGTTTGAAGAAATGTCCGACTACGAACGCGCCGAGATCGAACGCTCGCTCAAACGCTACTGCGAACTCGACACCCTCGCGATGGTCATGATCTACGAAGCCTGGAAAGCGGAAGTGTAACCACGCGAAACAACGC
>JANPJL010000238.1:0-8510 GCA_031425495.1 Acidobacteriota bacterium | reverse complement strand
GAAACGCTTGTGTGGGATGACGAGCTGGGAATTGCCGAGATCGCCGCGCGTCTTCTTGATGCGGAAGAGATCCTCGCGAAAGGCGGTGAACTCGAATCCGCTGGTGTCGAGACCATTAACAAGCTCCGCACCGCTTTCGACAAATTGAAGGACAAGACATACGGAAAGATCTTTTCTCAGTATGTTCTTGAGATCGATGCGGCGGGCGACCTTCTGCAAGTAAAGGCCGCACTCCGGCTTATCGAAGCTTGGTCGGCCGCAGAATTCTACAAAAAAGAAAAGCGGTGGAAGGCATTTAAAACACCTCACGCCCTCGATTATCAGAATCTAGTCCACCTTATTCACCCGATCGAAAAAAATCCGAATTTGATGCGCGGATTGGATAACGAACTCCGTCGACGTGACGGCTTCACGCTAACCGATGACCGCGGTACGATGCGGGACGCGCTTTATGAGATCGACTACTGCATGATCTGCCACGAGCGCGACAAGGATTCCTGCTCGACCGGTCTGCATGAGAAGGACGGCACGGTAAAACGTAATCCGCTGGGAATAAAAACGGATGGCTGTCCGCTCGACGAAAAGATCTCGGAGATGCACCTGCTGAAAAAGCAGGGTGATCCGATCGGCTCGCTCGCACTTGTGACGATCGACAATCCAATGTGCGCCGGGACCGGACATCGCATCTGCAACGATTGTATGAAGGGCTGCATTTTCCAAAAGCAGGAGCCCGTCAACATTCCACTTGCCGAAACTGCGACGCTTACCGATGTTTTGGAGCTGCCATACGGATTTGAGATCTATAGTCTGTTGACGCGGTGGAACCCTCTCAATGCGGACCGCCCATACCAACTCCCGTACAACGGCAAGAACATTCTCGTCGTAGGCCTTGGTCCGGCGGGTTATACGCTTGCCCATTACCTGGCGAACGAGGGCTTCGGTGTGGTCGGTGTTGACGGTTTGAAGATCGAGCCGCTACCCGCTGAATGGACGGGAAATCTTGGGCGGACCTGCCCGAAACCGATCCGCGACATCAGTGAGATCACGGAGCCGCTCGATGAACGGATACTATCCGGTTTCGGTGGCGTCTCCGAGTATGGGATCACTGTCCGCTGGGACAAGAATTTTCTAACGATGATGCAGTTGATGCTAACTCGTCGTCGTCACTTCCGGGCGTACGGCGGCATCAGGTTCGGCGGAACGCTGACGATCGAGGATGCCTGGGATTTTGGTTTCGATCACATCGCGATCGCGACAGGAGCGGGCCGTCCGACGATCGTGCCGATGAAGAACAATCTCATCCGCGGCATCCGGCAGGCTTCGGATTTCCTGATGGCGTTGCAGCTTACCGGTGCATTCAAGAAAGATACGCTTTCGAATTTGCAGGTCCGTCTTCCGGCGGTCGTCATAGGCGGCGGTCTGACGGGCATCGACACCGCGACCGAGCTCTTCGCTTACTACCCGGTTCAGGTAGAGAAGATGCTTGCCAAGTACGAACAGATCGTCGAGGAATTCGGCGAGACGCAAGTGATGAAGCAGTTCGATCCGGAAGAGTTGATGGTCGTCGGTGAGTTTCTCGAACACGGACGAGCGGTACGGGCTGAAAGATCCCGTGCCGCTGCGGTCGGCGAAGAGCCGAATTTCGTCCCGCTTGTACATAGCTGGGGCGGTGTGTCGCTGGTCTATAGAAAGCGTCTGCAGGATTCGCCTGCGTATCGTTTGAATCACGAGGAGGTGCAGAAGGCTCTCGAGGAAGGGATCAATTTCGTCGAGTGCATGAATCCGGCTGAGGCGGTGCCCGACGAATTCAACGCGGTGAAAGCGTTAATCTTTGAGCGGTTGAATTACGATGCCGGCACCGGCAACTTCGATAAAACGGGTGAGATGGTCGAGTTCCCCGCTCGAACGGTCTGCGTAGCCGCGGGAACCTCGCCGAATGTTATCTACGAGAAGGAAAAGCCCGGCACATTCAAGCTTGACGAATGGCGACAGTTCTTTTTACCGCACAAGCTCGAGCGAAACGGCGACGGAAATTTGCATGCCGTTGAAGTTGCAAAAGGTGAGGTCGGATTTTTTACGTCGTACGAGCACGACGGCAAATTCATTTCATACTACGGTGACAATCACCCGCAGTACGCGGGAAACGTCGTCAAGGCTATGGCTTCGGCAAAGCACGGGTACAAACATGTCGTTGAGCTGTTCAAGGGTCCTGCAAACTTAAGTCTGCAGGACGCTAGTTCGCACGACTCGTTCGACAACCTCGAGGCCGCACTCGACGAGCAACTTCGCGCATATGTTGTCGGGGTCGAGCGCCTGACGCCGACGATCGTCGATGTGATCGTGAAAGCTCCGCTTCAGGCGCGAAAGTTCGAACCCGGCCAGTTCTATCGCCTACAAAATTTTGAGACGTCGGCTCCGATGATCGACGGCACGCGTCTGATGATGGAGGGCCTCGCACTAACCGGTGCGTGGGTCGATGAAGAAAAGGGACTGCTGTCGATGATCGTGCTCGAGATGGGAACATCTTCGCGGCTGTGCTCACTTTTGAAGATCGGCGAGGAAGTTCTTGTTATGGGACCGACGGGAACGCCGACCGAGATCCCTGAAAATGAAACGGTCTTACTTGCCGGCGGGGGTCTCGGCAACGCCGTGCTTTTCTCGATCGCACGCGAGCTTCGAAGAAAGAACAATCACGTGCTTTATTTCGCGGGGTACAAGAACAGCGCCGACCTTTTCAAACGCGAGGAGATCGAGAACGCGACGGACCAGATCATCTGGGCGACAGACGCCGGCGAGGAGATCGAGCCTCAGAGACCGCAGGACGCACATTATCGCGGAAATATCGTCAAGGCGATGGTCGCTTACGCGGAAGGTAAATTCGGCGATACAAAGGTTGATCTGCAAAGCGTCGATCGCATCATCGCCATCGGTTCCGACCGGATGATGAATGGCGTTCGCGAAGCGCGTCACACCGCTCTAAAGCCGTATCTCAATCCGCAGCATACGGCGATCGGCTCGATCAACTCGCCAATGCAATGCATGATGAAGGAAGTCTGCGCACAATGCCTGCAGCGACACGTGAACCCGCACACCGGTGAAGAGTTCTTCGTCTTCTCATGCTTCAATCAGGACCAGCATCTCGACTTCGTTGACTTTAAAAACCTCAACGAACGCCTCCGTGCAAACAGCATCCAGGAAAAGCTCACTAACATGTGGCTTGATCGGGCGTTTGGACGCGACGAGTTTAAGGTATTGTACGGACGGACTGTGTGACGCTATCCGTCTGTTTAGTGATTCGACTTTGTACTGAGACGCCGGGAGCTTTTCAGAAAACCACGAAGCAACGAAGTCACCGCGGGATGTGAGACCTTTCTTGTTCGTGTTCTTTTTCGTGTGATTCGTGGTTCTCTTTTTTTAAATCCAAACCACGAAATACACGAAACACACGAACTAAAACATTAAGAGTTATCTTCAGCGAGACCGTTCACGATCAACCATACCGCGAGTATCAGATGGCAGATTCCCATCGGTGCAAGGAGTAAAAAATTCACGCGGTTGCCGAAGAACGGCAGCAGCAGGCCGGTCATTTGTAGTAGCACCGCGAGAATACCGATACCGGCGAGTAGTCGCGGCACAAGTGCGAACCGGAATAGGGTGATGTAAAGCGTAAGGACGAGACCGACACCGACAAGCAAGTGCGTGTAGTGGGCCCAGTACTTCGCATACCGAACGATCAATCCCGCCGACTCGAGTGTAGCGTTATCCGCACCGCCCGCCTTCACGTACTCCTGGCTAAGCGACAGCATCGACATCGTTGTTGCGCTTTCGACTGCTGCAAGACAGAGACCCGCGATGCTCAATCCAAAAAACCAGAGCGCCATTCTCTCGCTGTGTCGCCGAAAGATCGGCCACGCGGTCGTTGCAGTTACCATCGACAGAGCACCCGCGGCGATTATAAGTATGGCGGCAAGGCTCAACCTCAACGAATTCGGCGCGGCGGTCGTTAAGAATCCCGGGCCGGTTATCGTCGAGCCCAGCAAACCGAAGTTGACCGTCGCGCCTAACACTCCCTGAACGAGCATAAGACTACCCATCACTCTGCCAACGGTCTTTGCAGATGTCATCATCGACTCCTTTTTTGATTAATTTTTCGTGTAGTCCGGTGAGCCTTACGGAAGCTGGACGAGAATAGTTCCGTGACTGGCGAGATCGGAGTTTTTGTTCAAGACGTGCTGTACGATCAAATGCTAAATGGTTCCGACTGGACTCGGCCAACAACATCTCCGCGTCGATTCTTGATCGACATCGGTGAGACTTCCGTCAGGTCGTCAGGCAGCAAAATCCCAAGCTTTCTCAAAAGCTCGACTGCGACGACCGGACGTGCACGACGGTCGTCGCCATCTTCTATCTTGAGCGCCATAGCCAAACCCGTCGGCCATTTCTCGGACGGCAGGATTCCGCAGAGCCAGACACCATCTGCACCGACTTTCGAGATGATCTTTCCAGGCGAGGCTTGCATAACCATCGTGTCGAGGCGTTCCGTGCCGCCGATCAGGTCCGGGAATTTAAGCATCGCTTGCACAACGCGCTCAGCTGCCTGCTTTGCCGCCTTCGGAAAACCGCCCGGTGGCGAAACGAGATTGAGGAAACTTTTCGCCATCGCTGAAACCGGCACAGCGAAGTTTGGCGCGCCGCAACCGTCGATGCCGAGCTTGACGTCTGAAACGGAGACCCCGCTAAACAGCGCTGTGGCCTCCAGGATCAACTGCTGTACGGGATTCTCGGGCAAATCGTAAGTCGCGAGATCCGCCTCGATATGCTGCGCCGTAACGAGCATCGCGGCGTGCTTGCCCGAGCAGTTGTTGTGAAGCTGGTTAGGGTGTTCGCCCGCGCGTTGCATCCGCTCGCTCTCCTTTTCGTTGAACGGCAGATGCGTTCCGCAGCGAAGGTAGGCTTCCGTCAATCCCGCACGCTCGAGCATCAGTTTCGCGACGCGTACGTGCCGGGTCTCTCCGGAATGCGACGCACACGCAAGTGCGATCTCTTCTTCGGAAAAACCGAGAGCATCGGCAGCACCACTCGTGATACACGGGATCGCCTGGATCGCCTTGCACGCCGAACGAAAGAACGTAACAGTCTCGGGCTCTCCAAGACTTAAGACGGTGTCGCCCCGGCCGTCGATCACGATCAAGTGCCCGCGGTGTATCGACTCGACCGTTTCGCCGCGGATAACATTTGCAAGTGTCGCAGATGGCATAGCTGAATCTCGAACCTCGAATCTCAAATCTCGAATCTCAAATCAAATCACAAATCACAAATCACAATCGAATTTCAAATCTCAGATCTCAGATCTCAGATCTCAGAACTCAAATCTCAATCTCAAATCTCAATCTCAAATCTCAAATCTCAAATCTCAAATCTATTCGGATGATTCTAGTAGAAGAATCGAGTGATAAATATTATCGCTTAGCACGCGCTTTTCCACTTTGGGCATTCTCGACCATCTCGGTCGCATGCTTTCGTGCCGAGTCCGTGATCGTCTCGCCGGCAAGCATACGAGCTATCTCTTCTACTCGTTCGTCCGACGTAAGCTGACGAACACCGATGCTCGTTCTGTTCTTCGTCACGTTTTTCTCGACAACGAAATGCATGTCCGCTAGCGACGCCGCTTGCGGCTGATGTGTCACGCATAGGACCTGCTGACTGCGGGAAAGCTGTTTCAGTTTGATGCCTACGGCTTCAGCAACACGGCCGCCGATGCCGGCGTCTATCTCGTCGAATACAGCCGACTTTTCTGCCTCAAGAGTTCTGGCAGTCGTCTTTAGTATCAACATCAGTCGCGACGCCTCGCCTCCCGATGCAACTTTTGCAAGCGGTTTTGGAGATTCCCCAGGATTGGCGGAGAAATAAAACTCAACCCGGTCAAAGCCGCTCGCCGAGAAGTTTTTGTCGCCGTCGTTGTGGGTCCCGTCTTCCAACGGCACTTCCGCCTGGGTGTCCAAACCTCCTAACACCGAAAGAGAGTTGAATCGCACTTCGAACCGCGCCTTCTCCAGTGCAACAGCCTTCAAATTTACCTCAACTTCTTTCTCAAACTTGGCCGCGGCCGTGACGCGACGATCGTGGAGTGCCGTCGCAGCCTCAATATAAACGGCGCGCTCGGCTGCGAGTTTGCTCGTCAGCTCCTGTTCTCGAAGCTCAGCGGTCTCGATATTTTCAAGCCGCTTTTCGGCGTCACTGAGATGTGCAAGGGCCGAGTCGATCGTGCCGCCGTATTTTCTTGATAGCCGACCTATATCCGCCAGTCTGCTCTCGATCTCCTCGAGGCGAGCGGGCGAAAATTCAATATGATTCCGGAAGTCGCGGGCGGTCGTCGCGAGATCTTCGAGGACTGCACGTGAGGTCGCGAGCGGCTCGCGATACTCCGCAAACTTCGGATCGAACTCCGCAAGCTCATCGACTTTCCTTGTCGCTTTCTCGAGAGTTGCGAGCGTGGATTCATCATCCTCGTATAGGAGCTGGTAGGCGTCGCTGCTGAGACCAGAAAGTTTTTCGATATTATTCAGCCGGCGTTTTTCTACTTCAAGTTCTGCATCCTCACCCGCTTTCAGATCAGCGGTACGAATCTCATTGACCTGAAATCTGAGGATGTCGATGAGCTGAAGTTTATCGGATTCATCCTGTCGGAGGGCGGAAAGTTCTTTCCGCGTTTTCGACCATTGCCGGTAGATCTCGGCGGTACGATCTCGATCGCTGCCGACACCGGCGAACACGTCGAGCATCTCGAGATGAGTTGCGGTATCGAACAGCGATGCTTGTTCACCTTGCCCGTGGATGTCGACGAGAAAACCGCCGATGCGTTTTAGAGCTCCCTGCGTGACAAGCTGGTTGTTTACAAAGACCCGGTTTTTTCCGGAGAGTGAAAGTTCGCGTCGGACAATGATTTCGTCATCGTTCGACTCGATACCGCAGCCCTCAAGAACCTTTGCGAGCTCCTTCGTTCTCGGCAAAGAGAACAGGCCTTCGATCGTCGCCGCCTGCTCTCCTTCTTTTATGAGATCGCTGGACACCCGCTCGCCCGTCAGTGCGCCGAGGCTGTCGACAATTATCGATTTGCCCGAACCGGTCTCGCCCGTAAGCAGATTCAAACCCGGGCCGAATTCGACCTCGAGCGAATCGATCAATGCGATGTTCCTGATCTTAAGAAGCGTGAGCATTTTCTGAGTACGACAGGCTGTTAGCCTGTCGTAGGAACAGGCTAACAGCCTGTTCTACATTTGAACAGTTCCTCGCCCTTGACCCAGCGACCAAGCGAAAAGATCGCATCGGGAGGGAATTGTTTCTCGAGATCGACGGCCCCCCAATCGACGGTGCGGGACTTTTTGTAAAACATAAACTCGGCGAAATCGCCGGTGCGAATGGATTTGGAATTTCGCGGGATGACATAAAAATCCTTAACGTCGAACTCACTCAAGCCATAATTCGAGGACAACGTTCCGACCTGCCGCACGTAGGCCGGAGCGACAAACTCCGCGCGTCTTCGATCGATGTTCACAGCTATATCGCCGGTCTTTACCGACTCAGGCTGCGAGCGGTCGATCAGCGATCCATTTCGAAAAATATAATGGTAGAGCAGGCCGGAAGAATTCGACGGCAGGGTTTCGTAGGTCGTTGGATTGTAGGTTTTCTCCGAGCCATCGGCGAGTGATCTCATTGCCGTCATGATCGCAATGAAATTCATCTTCACCAGGAACATCTCGTCACGCCCGTGGAGTGCTCCTGTTTCGATCAGAATCACCGGCGTCCCCCATGCCGAGAAATTGTCGCCGAATGCGGTCGGGGTCCACTCATCGCCGTAACGCCCGATATGGCCGGGGATGTACGGCTGGATCGCAGTGACCATTCCAGATGCGAGACGCTTGTTCCGCTCGTGACCTTCACTTGTCGTCTTGGCCGCATCACCGTACACGACGAGAAACGAGATCGCCGCCTGCTTGTTAGTACGGCCCGCGGTAGTGAGCCCGTTTTGGTTATGAAGATTGAATCCTATGTGCGGCGACCATTCGTCGCGAAGTTTCTTTAGTAGGTTTGCCTCGGGCGTCTGCAAGTTTGCGGCGTCGCGATTTATATCGATGCCCTGCAGGTTGCGTCGCTGATAGAATTCGGAGCCATCGGGGTTCAGCATCGGAACCGCACGTATCGTGACGGCAGCCTCGATCTTTTTCACCCAATCCTTATCCCTGTTCTTTTGTAGGACCGTGAACATGTCGATCAGCGCAGAAGTCGCGGTTGGTTCGTCACCATGCATCTGCGACCAGAGAAAGACTTTTATTGGTCCGGTTCCAAACTCGATCTGATAGATCTCTCGGTTTGCGTAACTCCGCCCGACTTCCACAACCTTGAGATCGAGCTTTCGTAAACCGTCGAGATATTTCTTCAGATCCTTGTGCCGGACGTTCGATGGTAAAAGGTTGGAGACGTGTTCCCGATCCCAGATCGCAGAGATCTCG
>JANPJL010000237.1:0-6072 GCA_031425495.1 Acidobacteriota bacterium | reverse complement strand
CTGCTCATGCTCGAACTGTGGTTTCAGCGGTTCATCGACCAGGCTCGGTAAGAAGTTGGTGCCCGCGAAATACGCGAAACGACGCGAAACTAACAAGGCAGACGTTTCTTTTTTTCGCGTCCTTTCGCGTATTTCGCGGGCAAGAATCTAGATCGAAGTTTGAGTTACGCGCTAGTAAAATTGCAGATAATACAAAAACAATGAAGGGAGTTATTTTGGCCGGCGGCCTCGGATCACGATTGCAGCCGCTCACGCGAATCACTAACAAGCATCTTTTGCCCGTGCACGATCAGCCGATGATCTACTATCCGATCAAGGCGCTGATCAATGCAGGCATCGAGGACATCATGATCGTCACCGGCGGAAACTCGGCGGGCGATTTCCTGCGACTGCTTGGCAATGGGAAGGACTTCGGTCTAAAGCATCTGAACTATACGTATCAGGAAGGCGAAGGCGGTATCGCCGACGCTCTGTCGCTGGTCGAGCATTTTGCAGACGAGAACCCTATCTGTGTGGTTCTTGGTGACAACATCATCGAGCGGAACATTCGCGGTGCGGCGGACGAGTATCGAAAACAGGGGAGCGGGGCGAAGATCCTGCTCAAACGTGTGCACGATCCGCACCGTTTCGGCGTACCGGAAATCGACGGGGATAAGGTGATCCGGATCGAAGAAAAACCGTCGGATCCGAAATCGGACTTCGCCGTCACGGGCATATATTTTTATGACGCGACGGTCTTCGATATCATTAAAACACTGGAGCCCTCGGGGCGCGGTGAGTTGGAGATAACCGACGTCAACAACCATTACATCGACCGCGGCGAGATGACATGGAACGAACTCGACGGATGGTGGACGGATGCAGGAACATTCGAAAGCCTGTTACGCGCGTCGAATTTGGTTGCCGAGTCGGGTGCCAATCTTTTATAAGACGTTCGTGTGTCTCGTGCGTTTCGTGGTTCGGATATCGTTCGTGTGTTTCGTGCATTTCGTGGTTGGATTTAAGAAAAAGAAAACCACCAATCACACGAAAGGAACACGAAACAAGAAAGGTCTCAAATCTCGGGTGCAAATTTTATTTTATGATCCAGATTTGTCGCGTTAGCGACTAACGAATTTAGCCGTGGGCCTTCGCCCACGGATTAGCGCCGACAAGCCGGCGTCGCGTAGCGACGCACGAAGGGATCGGAGATTCGACCGTCGCTAACGCGACGGGTTGATGTTACACACGTTTCCATGGGCGCAGGCCTACGGCTAAATTCGAATGTCGCTACGCGACGACAGCGGCTATCATACATTCCGTGGGCGCGGGCCCACGGCTAAATTCGAATCGTCGCTACGCGACGGGGAACGAATCAAATTATGAACACATCTCCATACCCAAAAGACTCGCCCGACTTCACCGAAGGCGCAATCGATGACGTTGTCGTCTACGAGCTTAAGAAATATTTCGACGATCGTGGCTGGCTCGCGGAACTGTTTCGTCATGACGACCTGGACGCGGAGTTCCATCCGACTATGTCATACATATCGTTCACAAGGCCGGGCGTCCAGCGCGGGCCGCACGAGCACGTCGATCAGGCCGATCTGTTTTGTTTTATCGGGCCCTCTACTTTTAATATTCGGCTCTGGGATAATCGCGCGGATTCACCGACTTTCAATCACTTTATGTCGCTCGTCGTCGGCGTCGATAATCCGCAAGCGGTCGTCGTGCCGAAGGGCGTCGTGCACGGCTACAAGAACATCGGCGATGTCGACGGTATGGTGATCAATTGTCCGAATCGCCTCTACATGGGCGAAGGCAAGCGTGAACCGATCGACGAGATCCGTCACGAGGACGATGAGAATACCATCTACCGGATGTGACGGAGCGTCGCGAAATTACGAATTACGAATTACGAATTACGAATTTCGAGGTCAGATGAGAAAACGGTATTTGATGAAAACCCGCGCGAAGAACAACTAACTCCCAATTCGTAATTCGTAATTCGTAATTCATAATTCGTAATTGATGAAAGTTCTCCGCATAATTGCCCGTCTTAATGTCGGGGGGCCGGCACGCCATGTGGTGTGGTTGACCGAGCTTCTGAACGATGACGAATTCAAGTCCGTTCTGATCGCCGGGACTGTGCCCGCGGGTGAGGAGAGTATGAATTATCTCGCGGAGCAGCACGGCGTAAAGCCGGTGTTCATCGAGGCGATGAGCCGCGAGCTTTCCCCGAAGGATGTTGTTTCGCTCTTCAAGATCTTGGGCGAGATCAGGCGGCAGCGGCCCGATATCATCCACACGCATACGGCGAAGGCCGGTACCGTCGGGCGGGTCGCGGCACTTTTGTACAGATGGTCGACATTCGGTGCTCGCCGCGTCGCTGTCGTTCACACCTTCCACGGCCACGTCTTTCACAGTTATTACGGTAAGCTCAAGACAAGCATCTTCATCACGATCGAAAAGGTCCTAGCGCGGGTCGCGACGGACAAGGTCGTCGTCATCTCGCAACAGCAGTTTCACGAGATCCATGAAACGTACGGCGTGGGCCGGCGGGACCAGTTCGAGATCATCCCGCTAGGCATCGATGTTGACGCATTCAGCGATCCAGGTGGGAAAGCCGATACGTTGCGGACGGAAGTCGGTGCGCAAAAGGACGAACTTATCGTTGGCTTTGTTGGCCGGCTTACGGAAATAAAAGACATTTCATTGTATTTACATGTTGCGGCCAAAATTAAACTAGGATCTGACCCGGATACGCCGGCGATGCGGTTCGTAATCGCTGGTGACGGACATCTTCGACAAACGCTGGAGCAAAAGGCCACCGATCTCGGGTTGGGACGCTCACTCCACTTCTTAGGAAACCGTCCGGACGCCGCGGCCGTCTATGCCGGGCTGGATATCGTAGCCCTGACTTCGCTCAATGAGGGCACACCGCTGTCCCTGATCGAGGCTATGGCGGCCGGAAAGCCCGTAATATCTACGCTGGTGGGCGGAGTTCGGGACCTGCTTGGGAAGATCGACGATGCAAAAGACGGCTTTGTTATATGCGAACGCGGCATCGGGATAGAGAGCCGTTCACCCGACGATTTCAAAAAAGGGTTGATTTATTTGGCCAAAAATGAAAAATTACGGAAAAGACTAATTGATGCGGGTCGGGCGTTCGTACGAGCGGAGTATGCGAAGGAACGTCTGGTTCTGGACATCAAGCAGCTTTACCGTCGGTTGGCACCCGAGCAAAAGAAGTAGTATATGGAGCAAATTCTTTCAAATCCGCTCACTGTGGGCGGCATCAGCCTCTCGCTGGCTGCCGTGCTGACCTACGCGGTACGGGAGATCGCTCAGCGGAAGGGGTTTGTCGCCAAACCGAAATCCGATCGTTGGCATAAACGCCCTACCGCAATGATGGGCGGGGTCGCCATCTTTTTGGCCGTTCTGCTTGGGTATGCCCTGTTTGTTCCGAAGACGCCCGAGTCGTTGATCCTGATCGCTGCGAGTTCGTTTCTGTTTCTCGTCGGTCTCCTCGACGACGTACTCAACATTAAGCCTTATCAGAAATTGATCGGGCAGCTTATCGGGGCCGTGATGATAGTCGGTCTCGGTCCGAGGCTGCCCATTACCGGATATGAGGTCGTCGATATCTGGATAACGGTTTTCTGGCTGATCGGGATCACGAACGCGATCAATCTGCTCGATAACATGGACGGATTGGCCGCGGGAATTTCCGCCATCGCGGCGATATCGCTTGCTGTCGGCTTTGCCTTGAACGGCCAGGTAAACGAGCTTTTGCTGGTGTCGGTTTTCATCGGCGCACTGCTGGGATTTCTGATCTTTAACTTCAATCCTGCGTCGATCTTTATGGGCGACTGCGGATCGATGTTTGTCGGGTTTCTGCTGGCCAGCTCGGTGCTGATCGGACAGTCCGGCGGACGATCGCGCGGGATCTTTTCGATCCTCGCGGTGCCGGTGCTCATATTGTTCGTGCCGATCTTTGATACGACCCTCGTCACGGTCATACGAAAGCTTTGGGGTCGTAAGGCGTCGCAGGGCGGACGCGATCACACGTCGCATCGCCTGGTCGCGCTCGGCCTGTCGGAGCGTTCGGCGGTTTTGATGATCTATGCTTTTGCGGTACTCGCCGGACTGTTATCGCTCGTCGTCTCCCAGATGGGAACGCTGCAGAGCTTTGCACTGATCGGGATCTTCACGGCAGCACTGGCGATCGGCGGTGTATATCTTTCAAAAGTTAAGGTCTATGACGAGAATGAGGAAGAACTCGCCACGCGAAATAACGCCGTCTTTGCGTTCATCATAAACGTCTCTTACAAAAGGCGAATTTTCGAAGTCTTCCTGGATGTCTTCCTGATCTCTTTCTCGTACTACGTCGCCTACGTTCTTCTGTATGGACCGTTCGAAAGCGGCGGCAACTGGGACCTGTTTATCCGCACCGCACCACTGTTGGTCATCCTTAAGCTGTTCGCCTTTCTCGCGTCCGGCGTTTACCGTGGCATCTGGCGGTATACGAGCGTGGGTGACTTCATCACGTTCGCCAAAGGTGTGATCATCGGTTCGGTTATCAGCGTTGTCGCCGTCCTGCTTTTGTATCGGTTCCAGAATTTTTCGCGAGCCGTGTTTGTCGTGGACGGCCTGATCCTGCTGCTGTTGCTTGTGGGAAGCCGGATGGCATTTCGCCTGATAAGGGAATTTCTGCCGCATGCCTCGAAGGCAGACGGGCGGCGCGTGCTGATCTACGGTGCCGGTGACGGTGGCGAAATGGTCCTGCGAGAACTAAGAAATAACGGAAGCTGGAATTACGAACCGGTCGGCTTTGTTGACGATGATCCACTCAAGAAGGGCAAAGTTATAAATGGTCTCCAGGTCTACGGTGCAAACGGTTCGCTTGCAAAAACATGCCGGGATAAGTCTATACAGGAAATCCTTCTTTCTTCGCAAAAGATATCCGAGGAGGCGCTCGACGGACTTCGCAAGGTGTGCCGTGGCAGTGACATTATACTGAAACGCGCTCAGATGAAGATCGAACCGGTTGATTTTGAGTAGTCAGTCCGTGTGCCGAAGAGATCAATAAAAATCGATAACGCTTTGACGAAAGCCGGCGTAGTGGTCGCCGCTATCGTTCTCGGCGCGTCCGCGTGGTTCGTAGCGAAGTGGTCAATTGCAAGTTCGGCCCTTGAGCGTGCGGACAACACCGAACTTGCCGCCTATCTCACGCAGCTGGCACCCGACGATCCGCGGACTCACTACGTTGCCGCTCTGCTTTACGAGAAAGACTTCGATACAGCAGACTACGAAAAAGCCCTCATCGAATACGAGAAAGCCGCAGGACTTTCGCCTGAGAATTACATTTTGTGGCTCGATCTCGGCCGCGCTCGCGAGCGGAGCGGCGAGACGGGATCTGCCGAACTCGCCTTCCGCCGTGCCCTTTCGCTGGCGCCGCATTACGCACGCGTCCAATGGATGGCCGGGAACGCGCTCCTGCGTCAGGGCAGAGTGGAAGAAGCATTCGGCCATATCGGAAAAGCGGTCGCGAGCGATCCGACTTTTGCAGTTCCGGCGGCGAACTCCGCGTGGCAGTTCTTTGACGGTGACGTCGCCGCGATCCGTCGTGCGACGGGCGATTCGTTGGCTTTCGACGCCGCTCTGGCCGCACTGTTGGCTCGCGAAAATCGGTTTGACGAGGCAGTCGCGATCTGGGATTCGCTCCCGGCCGGCGAAAAGAAATTGTCGCTGAAAGACACCGGCACGGGGCTCGTCGCAAAGCTGATGGAGGCAAAAAATTTCAGGCACGCAGTTCGTGTATCGACGAGTCTTGTCGATGGAGGTGAGATGCCCGGGGCCATAACTAACGGCGGATTCGAGTCTGCGGTCAAGCCCGACGGGGCTGGTCGATTCGAGTGGCAAATAGCGCCCGGCTTGCAGCCGCAGATAGTACTAAACAACAGTCAGAAACACGGCGGCAGCAACAGCCTTCTCCTGATCTTCAACTCGACGGACGGCAAAGACTTTCGCACGATCTCGCAAACGGTCGCACTAGATCCGGGAAAGGATCATGAGATCGCACTGTTCTAC
>JANPJL010000236.1:0-8355 GCA_031425495.1 Acidobacteriota bacterium | reverse complement strand
TTCCGTCCGCAGAAAGATCTCCATTATCAGATCGCGCTGGCCAGTCCTACGGAGCCCCGCCTTCTGGATATGCTCCAGCAGGATCTCTTTCTCTTGTACGAACTCGTCCTTTTTCTTAGCCATTGAGCCGCAACCTCATATTCTGAATTTTATCACTCGGGTTTTCTTTTCGCTATCGCTATATTTTCCCTGAGTTTTTCGAGAGATGGCCGATCCGCACCGCTGGCCGATGCCAGATCGATAGAACGTTCGCCGAGCAGAATGTAAATGTCCCGAATACTCTGCATGTCGTCGTCAAACGAACTTAGATGGCGGCTCACCGCATCCGCGTCCGCACGCGCAAAGCTGCCGGTCAAAGCTTGAGCCGGATCTTTTGCTTCAAGATTATCCAGCGTGCTTCGGATAAGCGGCAATAGGATCGCCTTAGCGGCATCCGACTCGATGCCGCACCGTGCAAGCATCTCAATGGCCCCATCGATCAATGCGACGAAGTGACCCGACGACATTACCGCAGCCGCGTGATAGAGCGGTTTATACCTTGTCTCGATCGAGAATGCCATACCACCGAGTGCTTCCACGATCGACGTCGCAGCGATCGCGGCAATCTTATCGCCCTCTACGCAAAAGTAAGCGTCGGCGAAAGTCTTTGACCCGGAGACAGCATCGCTGATCGAAACGAGGGGGTGCATGCTGCCTGTTGGGCAACCCCTTGCGGCGAGACTTGAAAGGATCTCGGATGAAAGTGATCCGCTGGTGTGAAGGACGACGGGTCTCGATTCAAGGTATCCGGAAAGCTGTTCGGAGGCAGCGCAGATCTCGGGATCCGGTGTCGATATAATAATTATGTCCGAATCGATGGGAGGAAAAGGTCCCGATGAAGCCAATAGAGTCGCATCCGGAAGTAACGGAATTATTAACGCTGCGGTCGCAGGATCGCGATGAATGAGACGGTCGATCTTATAACCGGCCCGCGACAACGCAAGGGCAAACGCTCCACCGGCCCGTCCGATCCCGACAATTGATACGCTCGGCATACCAATAGAATAAGTTGAAAAGGGGGAATCTTCTAAGAGAGCTAGACCGAGATCGTTTGCTCCACGGCGTCCTGAGGTAGTTCGACTTTGTCGGGAGCATTCGATCGCGGCTGATCGTCAGGCTTTGTCGTCGATAGTTTGCGGTTGTCGTCGTTTCTGGATGTACCCAGGACACTTTGCCAGACCTGGATCTGGGTCAGAGAAAAGGCCGGCATTTCGCTTCCGTTACCGATCACCTTGGTCAACTCACCCACTGCCTCAACAATGTCCGCCGCACCGCCTTTCTTGAGGTTTGCGAGAAGCGGCTTGATCATCTCCTTTTCGCTCGACAGGGTTTCGCGATAACCACGCAGGGCTTTATCGATCGCGGCAGCGAGTCGCTCTGGCATTTCTTCCCATTCTCTTTCCTTGGCTAATCCGAATGAACATCTACAGAAGGGACGCGTCTGGAGCGCTTCTCGAACGGCGAAATCGCAATCGAGTTCGTCAAAAGACCTGCAAAGTGTTTTTACGTCAGCCGCTATCCTCGGGTCGAAAAGCGGTATGCGGGCGAGGTTCTCAAATTCCCACCATTGGTCGCTTTGCATGATCTCGTTATAGCTCGCTTGCAACGAATGAGATCGCATCACTGAGTCGTGTCTTACCGCGAAATACTCACTGAAGTCGCGCTGGAATTTTATCCATAGATAGCCTAGTTCCCGATTGCTTGCGTCGCTAGGATTTGAATAACTCACGTCGACGAGGCTATAAAGCTGTTCCCGCATTTCCTCGATCTCATCGACATTCGTGATCTCGCATCCGGATAGATAGGAAAGCACCTCGGCCCGAGCCGGAGCTCCCTTTATAAAACTGTCGACTACTACAATGTCGCTCTGCGCTCGCTGAAACTGCTCTTCCGAATCCGAAAATGTGTCGGCTATTCGGTTCAGACCTTCCTCAAGCGAGATCGATTCTTCGAGAGCGGCCTTTGCGATATCGGCCGTTGACCCAAGTGTTTTCGAGCATCGCGATGCAAGCGCCCACGTGCTTGCATTAAGGATGTCGTCGGACAGATCGTCGAATCGTTTCAGCACTCGGCCCTTGACCCACTCGGTGTGCCATGTTTGCAGTGCTGCCCTAACGGCCCCCCTAGTGACTTCGTTATCCAGCGATTTTATGCTGCTATCACCCGTGACAACTGCGGCCCAGCGGACCAGTTTTTCCCCCGAGACCGCGACACCCGCAGGTTTTGCGACACCAACGATATCGTCCCAGATGATCTTCAGATCTAGCGAACGTTGGTTGATTCGATCGCCCTTCGACGTCACGAAATCTATCTGACGCTGGGCAACCAGGGCAGTCAGCAGCAGATGCTGTGCTTCACGGCCCAAACCTCGCGGCTCTCTTCGAAGATGATCGTAGATCTCCTTGAGCGAGACTGCCTCGTCGTCTTTCGCATCCGATACCCGCGACAAAACATCGGCCGCGACTGTTAGCGATGTTAGATTGTCGTCGGTTTGAGGGATGAGTAAACCGTCCTCTTCCGCGACCAATCCCATCGGCAAAGCATAATTGCGGGCGAGCCGCTGAACCTCAGGAAGATTGCGTCGCGAACTGTCGTATAGGTCGGCGACGAGTGCCGCAACTTCTGACATTCCAAGCCGCTCGAGGAAAACCGGATGCTCCGGGTATCTGGTCTCGAACAGAGGGTCGAGCATTACAGAGAAAAGGTGTGACAGGGACTGTGCATTTCGAGCTTCGTTCGTAAAGTTGTAATCGAATGTGTCGATGACAAGCTTTCCGTCCTCCAGGAAGATGCGGTTTGCGATCTTGCCGACGCGTACAGCGTGCGAATGGAGTGAGGCCCGGATCTGTTCGCTGTATTGCTCGCGAAGGTCGGCGCGCGTGCTCAGCACATGATACCGAAGCAGAGCTTCCCTCTCTTCAATCCGCAGGCTGTCAGGCTGCCAGAAGATGCGGGAAACATCGGCACCTGCGGGGAAATATTTACGATCTTCCTCACTGAGATCTACGATCACCTCCCAGTCCATCAGGAGATCAGCGGAGGCGGCATGCTGCTCGAGGTTCTCGCTGTCCGTGTCGACCCAAAGGATGCGTCCCTTGCGGTCCTCGCCGCGCCACTCGACGTGACAATCCATCCAGTCTTTTCTGGCCTGATCGGCGTTACTCGAGAGGGTGCAGTCTGTAAACCGCTCCTGGACAAGACGTCGAAGGATCGTCGGAACGACGTCCGGCGGGACATCTCGAATAGCCTCGGCAAGCGCCAGATTGAGGTTGTCCTTACGGCTCGCCTTGAATCCGTACCGAGTCTCGCGACCGTCCTCGGCCAGTATCTGTATGTCCTTCGGAAGCTCGTCGGAGAACTTTCGCACGAGATCATCGACGATCGTCAACGCCCTCTCCGGGTCTTCCTCATCGAAGATGAGCATCGACGCACTGATCTCGCCGGCGGTGGTTCCTTGACCGTCAAGCGAAAGAAGAAGAAGTGCTTTTAGAATTAGCTTTGCCTGAAGCCGCCGCAGGATAGGTATCTTACCGACAACTTCCGCATTCAAATGATCGTAGGCGGTAAATGCTTCACTAAGATCGTCGATCTTTCGGAGCGATTTCTCGACGTTATCGAAAACCTCATCGAGCCCGATCAGCGAATTCGCCGGGCGACCCTTGATCCGCTCTGCGGCCGCAGACGCGAAGCCGAGCAACGCAAAGTCATGAACGTAAAGGCGCACGAACGGGGCAACCTCGAGGATCGCGGGGTGGAGGGGATAAAGAGACGAGAATCGCTGTTCGCTCCAGCGGAAGCTTGGCAAAACCTCGCGAAAGTACTTATAGATCTCCGAAAGAATGGGCTGAACATTGTGATGCTTCGGAAATACGTGGGCATTGACGACCTTATAAAGGTGTTCCTGGTCGAGATAATCGATCGAGAAGGTTCGTGAGATTGCCAGGTTGGATCCGTCAGCACCGGCGATATCATCATCGAGCGCTACGCCGAGAAACACATTCAGAGTCTTCGCAACTTCGGCTACCTCACTGAGAAACGGTCCGTCGTCCCGAGTAACGCGGGAGCTTCGTTCGTGAGCGGTATCGAACAGAAGCACAAGCGGGAGTTCGCCAGCTTTGTCAGTCGCCGCTTTGAGGATGTCTGGAAGCGAATCGCCAAACTGCGAGCAGTCGATATCAAGGCTTTCCTTGATCGCCTCGGTAAATTCCTCAAAAAGCGTTTCATGCATCCCCCGACGGACATAGGTCACCGGATAGTGCCGTCGTGTCAGGCGGTGAGCGCCTGCAGCAACGTGCGGATCGATTACCCGCGAACGCAGCTCCGGATGTCCGACGAGAGCTCCAAGCGTCGCAAGGAAGTGGCTCTTGCCGACACCACGATAGCCCGCGAGCGCAAATGCAGCGCCGCTATCAGGTTCAACGGACGCCACACGATCCAGCCACTTCGCCATCAGCTCGGATGTTCCGTCGGTAAAGTAGTAACCGGCCACGGTTTCGGCCGGATCAGCGGAGAAATCGCGCAGGTTCTTATGTACACGAACCTCAACGATATCTTTTACTTTTTCCTGGATAGACTTCATTTAACTGGAGGGGGCACTTTGGCTTGAAAAGGATGGATGCGAGGCAGATATGGCAGTCAGCCGCCGCACGGTTTCTATGTTAGCAGTTTTCGAAATGGAAAATAAAGGGTTTTGTTTGTAAGGAGTTTCCAGAGTTCGGGGGAAGTTTCCAGAGTTGCAGTGTTTCCAGAGTTGCAGTGTTTCCAGAGTTGCAGTGTTTCCAGAGTTGCAGTGTTTCCAGTGTTGCAGAGTTTCAAGAGGTTGCAGAGTTGCGGAATTTTCGGAGTCACTGTAAATTGCAGGTCTCCCATGGCAACTTTCAGCAAGTTTGAAGAAATCCACGCGTGGCAAAAGGCTCGCGATGTCACGCTATCGATTTATCGGCTGACCGGCGAAGGAAAATTCTCGCGGGATTTCGGACTTAAGGATCAGATTCGGCGGGCTTCGGTCACGATCATGGCGAATATCGCTGAGGGGCACGGACGAAGGACTAACCTGGAGTTCGCAAACTTTCTTAATCTAGCACGCGGGTCCGTTTCCGAAGTCCAATCGCATCTCTATATCGCCCGCGGGCTGGATTACATTGACGAAAGCCAATTTCGGGAACTCTACGATCGGCTTACGGAGATCTCACAGATGACCCTGTCGCTAGCGAGATACCTCCGGCAATCATCAAAAACTTAACTCCAGCCCCCGAAGATCCCGATCGTTCTGGCCCAAACCTCTTAAACTGCGCAACCCTCCGAAACACTGCAACTCTGGAAACGCTGCAACTCTGGAAACTCTTCCAAAACTATTTTCCGTTATCACAACTTTGACCTGTTTTTTCGCATCATAAGTGCGTTGATTTACAGGACAGCAGGGTTTAAAATACCTTATCTTGCAGGCAGGACCTCCGGAGGCTACAGAATGCATAGAGAATCGTTTCGAAAGATTGGCGCTTTTTCACTTACAGCCGCAGTTTGGCTGAGCGCGATCTCGTTCTTCCCTACCGCCTCAGCGGCTCAGACACCTGAGATCCCTAAAGACGACAAGAAGGTTAAGGCCGCGAAGAAGGATGAAAAAGCAAAGGCTCAGACGCAGGTCGCCGGGCCGAAGGGGTTAGGTATCAAAGAAGACCCGGCGCAGATCGGTAAACGCAAGATCAATAGCGGAAGCGACAAACTCTTCGGTTGGTTAGGCGGCTCTCAGGAAAAGGAAGTAGCGATGGGACGCCAGCTAGCGATTGAAGTCGAGCAGCAGGCGAAGTTGGTCGAAGACCCGATCGTCACTGAATACATCAATCGTGTCGGTCAGAACGTCGTTCTCCACTCCGACGCTAAGATTCCCTTTACGATCAAGGTTATCGACAGTGACGAGGTCAACGCGTTCGCACTCCCGGGTGGGTTCTTCTTCGTGAACAAAGGTTTGATCCTTGCGGCCGACAACGAGTCAGAACTCGCGGGTGTAATGGCCCATGAGATCGCTCACGTCGCGGCCCGTCACGCGATGGAAAATCAGGGCAAGATGACTGCGATCCAATACGGCTTGATGGGCGCGGTAATTTTCGGTGGCGGCATCGCCAGCACGATCGCTCAGAACGCGGGCGGGTTTGCACAGCTAATGAGCTTCTTGCAGTTCAGCCGCGGTGCCGAGAGCGAAGCCGATGTCCTCGGTGTCCAGTATCTCTACGCATCTGGCTACGATCCG
This sequence comes from Acidobacteriota bacterium, assembly GCA_031425495.1. GTDB lineage: Bacteria > Acidobacteriota > Blastocatellia > Pyrinomonadales > Pyrinomonadaceae > OLB17. The sequence continues at coordinate 2,069 of JANPJL010000236.1, read as the reverse complement.
ACAGGCATGTCAACGATGTTCGAGAAACTGAATTCAAAGAACAAGAAAAAGCCCGGAACGCTCTCGAAGATCTTTGCGACGCATCCGCAGAATGCAGACCGTCGCGACGCTAGTCTCGCTCTTGTTGCTCGCTTTCCGGAGAGAGAAGAGTACGTCATTAGCACTTCGGAATTTCAGCGTGTGAAAGCTCACCTGCTGAAGATCACCAACGCGAAAGCGGGTGTAACCACGGATATTGATGAAGACGGAAACCAGAAGCCGACCCTCAAACGACGTCAGCCCGAAGCGGCCGACGGTGATAACGAAACTGGAACGTCAAGTTCGGATGCTCCTCCGCAGCTGAAGCGGAGAGATGCTGAGCCGGAACCGGCGGCGACTCCGAAACCATAATAATCAAACATGCATTGAAAAAGCCGCCTGAGAAATCAGGCGGCTTTTTCAATATGAGAGGGCAGCGAAATCTAGTTACTTTGGATATAACTGATTTGTACTATACGAGTATTCTCCCTCCGCTGACACATCTAAGGTCGTTTGAAAGAGTTTTGTTACGCCGTCGCGTGATCCCATCAAATGAGTTATTGACGTCGCAAAACCACGGGATGATGATGTTGCTCGCACCCCGAGCCCGAGCTTATTTTCGTGATGGGCGAACGTCTTAGACCAGACCTTGAAATTCTTCTCAGCTAGTTTCTGCGGAAAGTTTCCGAAAAACACATTTTCGGCAACGTGTCTGAAGTCGCGCGAGGTAACAACCAAGCGGTCAATTTTAGGGTCGTCTACCATTCGGTAACGAAAGTGCGCGAAAAGTTTTGCATCTATGGTGTCGTTAATACGGATACGTGCCTCTCTAATCAGGCGCGAAAATTCTTTATCCGCATTAGCACATCCGTGTACACCGAACACTTGGCCCGATTTCTCTGAAACAACCATTACCACTTCTTGGGGCGCTCCGTTAGTACTGACAATCACAATCTCACCCGACGAAGTTCGAAAGTAGCCGTACTTGGAGGCAGTGAAAATTAGGAAACGCTCCGGCCGCCTCGAGAATGCAAGCTGGAAACGAAGCAAGTCGTCCTCAAACCCTTCATTTCGGGTGATTCGCGAAAGCTCGGGGTCTGACACATACGCGCGGAAACACTCGGCCGTCTTGATCAGGTCCTTTGCCTTCGTCTCTGATACCTGCGCGAAGCAGCGCGGAATGACCAAAAGGAATAAGATCGCGCATACGGTACCTTTCATACGTTAAGCCTGGGCACGGTCGACATTCACTTAGCCGAGCTAAGCTTCTTCCTCGCTCTCGCGACATCCGCCGAATCGGAGAACAAGCTCATAGCACGGCTCCAGGAAGTCTTCGCCAGATCCGTCTTTCCCTGCTTGTGATAGACGTCACCGAGGTGCTCGTGGATAGTGCCTGATGAAGAATCGAACCGTAGTGCTTCTTTCAGATGTTTTTCTGCTTCAACCAATTTCCCCAGTTTGAAATAGCCCCAGCCGAGGCTGTCGAGATACGACGGATTGGTAGGATCGATCTTCACCGCCTGCTGGATCAGCCCTAGTGCCTCGTCGAACCGCTCGTCACGTTCGAGAAGGAAATATCCCAGATTGTTCATCGCGATCGGATTCCCCGGCGTTTCCTTTAGCAGCTCCCGGAGTGTGACCTCGGCTCCTTTGAAATCGCCCGAATTCTGCTGAGCCGTGGCGAGTGTGAGTCGTGCGATCTGTTTTCGCTCCGAACCGCGAGCGATCGCGTAAGCCTGGTTAGCAGCGTCGGCCGCTTCCTTACCCCGGTTAGCTTGGCTGTAGAGATTGGAAATGAAAAGGTAGTTTGAAAAGGAGTCCGATGAAGGAACGGCGATCGTTACCGATTCCCCGCCGGCACCTCCGATGGTCGGTGTTTGCACCGTTGCCGCCGTATCGATCAGCTTCCTGATCAAAGCGACCCCCTCATCGACCTTCCCCGTCTCGGTCAATAAGGTCGCCTCGAGTCGAAGAAACCCGTAATCACTGGGGAAGCGTTGACGAACTGCTCGGATCGTCGCTAACGCTTCCGGCCGACTGCCCGTTTCGCG
>JANPJL010000235.1:0-27323 GCA_031425495.1 Acidobacteriota bacterium | reverse complement strand
ATCGAGTCGATGCTGTGAGGACGAAATTTCGCGAGTGTCTCCGTCAAATAGCCGGACAGCTGTCGCATCATTTCTTCGCCGCGGATCACGGAGAGAATCGAGGTTGTGATCTGCTCTTTTAACCGGGCGAGTTGGTCCGGGTGGATCTTACCGATCAACTCCGGGAGTGGCCGGGCGAGAGCGTTGTCGATGCTTGAGTCGATAAAACTCCGAGCCTCCTCGGCGAAGAAATCGCCCTTAAGAGTTTCCTCGATCCGTCTTGGCAGGCTTTCATTTACGAGGTCGTCGACCTCACCCAGCAGGTTTTCGCGCGACACGAACATCTTCTTGAAAAAGGGCAAAGCTTCGTAGTAATTATGAACCTCGCGCTTGATTAGTGAGCCGATCTGATTACGCGTGCGCTCCGCCGCCGCGATCTCAGTTAGATGGACCGCCATCGGTGCGATCTGCTCACCCGCTTTTTCTTTGAGCAGTGATACCGCGTCGGGTGTGAACATCTCGCCAAGCGGCGTCGGAGTATTCGCGAGATCATCAAGCCGGCTGCTGATAAATCCCCGGACCTTCTGTTCGAGAGCCGGCGAGTGGATGGCGGACCGAAGGCGCTCTTCGAGAAATGTGACGATATCCTCGAAGGTTTGGTCGTTCACCACCGCTGACACGCGCCGGGACAGGACCTCGTCGACACGCCTCTCCACAAAGTTGCTGATCGTTGCGAGCGACTCCTCACTTTTCAGGACATGCTCAATATGCTCCGCGACGCGGAATTGCAGCGATGTTATTGCTTCTAGTATGGGTGCACGTAGATTCGACGGAAGCGTCTCTATCAGCGACGGATAATTCTGCGAGGTAATTTCGCGAGTGTATGAATCGATCACGCCACGGATCTTACGGCGTAGAAAATCTTTACCGAGAAGCTCTTCCATGATCGTCTCTTGCGAGACGAGTTCTTCGCCTACCGCTTTACCGATCGCATTCGCGAGGCGATCGCGGTGACGCGGGATCATCCCTTGGGGAAAAAGAGTAATGCCGAGGATCTTGAACGGTTCTCGCGGACGGAACAGCATGCGTACGGCGAGCCACGCTCCGACATATCCGTGGGCGGTGGCAAAAAAAATGAGCACGCCGATCTGCACCCAGATGTTCTTGAGGAGAGGTGTGATGGAGTTTGAGATGTCGTTGAAAAATTCCATTAAAAGCAGGTCAACCTGATAACGGACATCAGAAGATCTGAAAACCCTTCGACTGAAGACAGAACTGGGAGAATTCATCCAGCCACTCGCGTGTCACGCTGTAATTCTTCCACTGATCATCATCATTGCGATGAAGCGTCATATCATCGGGCTCATCGGTCACTCGCAGGTCGCCGAACATCCGGCCGTTGGCCGGTATCTTCGGAAGCACTGTATTGCGGATCGCTCCTCCGATCGCATGTGCGTCCTCGATCTCCACTTTCACACCGGTGCCGCTGTATCCCATCTGCCGAATTTTCCCTTCGCTGAGAATATCCAGGTTCTTAACGAGCTCGAGAGCTGCTTTCCAGTTCCAAACATTCGCATTGAACTGAAGGCCGTCTGAGCCGAGGTCGTGCAATGTAAAGCTCATAATTAGAATGTACGACAAACTCTCGTTTTGCCGAAGAACTAATCTCGCCCGGGATGACTCGCCAGGTCCACAAAAAATGCTAATCGTCGGGACGGCGGATAGTCAACGCGGACGGCGGTGACTATAATTTGGTTTCGCTTTCGGAATGAGGTCATGATTTTCGAATTTCATTCTAAATTGAACATCAACAAGTATCTTGCGAGGATTGGTTTTGACGACCGCGCTACGGTCGCAGATCTTCCGACGCTTAAGCGTTTGCAGCGCGCACATCTCCTTGCCGTCCCGTTTGAGAATCTCGATATACACTGGAAACGCCCTATTAAGCTCGATCTCGCGACGTTTCATACGAAGATCGTGACTAATAAGCGTGGCGGCTTCTGCTATGAGCTGAACGGCTTGTTCAATGAACTCTTAGTCTCACATGGGTTCGAAACACGGTTCGTTTCAGCCAGGGTATTCAACGGGAAAGATCACGGACCGGAGTTCGATCACGCCGCGATTATCGTAAAGATCGGAGCGGACGAATATCTGACGGATGTCGGCTTTGGCGCGTTCACGACCGAGCCGCTTCGACTTATCGTGGAGGAGGAGCAGCATGATCCTTCAGGCACCTTTGTGATCCGTAAGCGCGATGACGATTATTACGATGTCCTAAAAGGCGACGCGGGTATGTTTCGCAGCGAATACATCTTCCGGGACATCTCACGCGAACTCGGAGAATTTTCGGAGATGTGCGATTTTCAGCAATTTTCGCCTGAGTCGCATTTCACGAAAGGTAAACTGTGTTCGATCATGACCGAAACGGGTCGGAAGACGCTTACGGAAAATAGTTTTATTGTTACTTCGAATGGTGAGAAGAATGAGAGGCCGCTAGACTCGGAAGAAGAGTTTTACGAAGTGCTTTCCCGCGAGTTCGGTATTGCCATGCACGCTTGATCATATGTCCAAATCCATTTCATACGCCGATGCCGGTGTCTCGATCGACAATGCGAATCTCGCGGTCGCAAAGATACGCGAGTTTGCCCGCAGCACATTTAACGAGCGGACGCTGACCGAGATCGGAAGCTTTGGCGGAATGTTCTCGGCCGCGTTTCCGGATATGCGCGATCCGATACTCGTCGCGTCTGCCGATGGCGTCGGTACTAAATTGAAGCTCGCATTCGAGACCGGGATCCACAACACTGTGGGCGCCGATCTGGTTAATCACTGCGTCAACGACATTCTCGTTCAAGGAGCGCGGCCGCTGTTTTTTCTCGATTACTTTGCCACAGGAAAACTCGAGCCGGATGTGACGGCGTCGGTGGTCGAAGGCATGGCTGTCGCGTGCAAAGAAAACGGATGCGTATTGCTCGGTGGCGAGACGGCCGAAATGCCGGACTTTTATCCGCCCGGCGAATACGATCTTGCCGGGTTCATCGTCGGCATTGTAGACAAATCAAAAGTTATCGACGGGAAGTCGATCGTTCCCGGTGACGTCGTTCTCGGAATTCCGTCGAACGGTTTGCAGACGAACGGCTATTCGCTCGCAAGAAAACTTTTCTTCGAGGTAGGCGGACATAGGCCGGACACGCATATCGATGCATTGGGCGAATCGGTCGGCGAAGCGCTCTTGAAAACACACCAGAGTTTTCTAGGCCCGATCGGACCGCTTCTCGATGGAGGGTTGATCAAGGCACTGGTACACATCACCGGCGGCGGGTTCCTCGAGAACATTCCCCGCATTTTGCCTGACGGAGTTTCCGTGGAGATCAATCGCGGTTCGTGGCCTGAGCTTCCGGTATTCGGAGTGATGCAGAAACTTGGTAACGTCTCCGATAGCGAGATGTTTCGAACATTCAATATGGGAATTGGGATGATGGTGGTCTGCTCCGCCGACCAGAGGGACGCCATAGTCGATGAGGTAAAAGACTGTCGAGAGATTGGCCGAGTAGTTCCGGGTACGAAGCAAGTGTCGATCACCTAAACCCCGTAGTTATAACCTGAGCTAAGTCTTCTTATACGAGTGATCGCAGACCTTAGGCAAATGTGGCGAAATTCGATAGCCATCGCGTTTGCGATTGCCGTATCAAAAATTCTTCTCTACATTCTCGCGGGGGCCAACTACGGCTACTTTCGCGACGAGCTTTATTTTCTTGCCTGTGCCGATCATCTCGCATGGGGGTATCCGGACCATGCGCCGTTGAGCATTTTTTTGACTTGGTTTAGCCGGGCGATATTTGGAGACTCTCTTTACGCGATCCACCTTTTCCCAGCCCTCGCCGGCGCCCTGAAGATAATTCTCACCGGTCTGATCGTTCGTGAGTTCGGAGGCCGGCACGTCGCGATGTTGCTTGCGTGCCTTTGCGTTCTCGTCGCGCCGGTTTACCTCAGCATCGATTTACTGCTTTCGATGAATGCTTACGAGCCGATCTTTTGGATGGGCTGCGTGCTTTCGTATCTGTGGATCGTGAAACGCGAGGATCCGCAGTACTGGTTGATGTTCGGGGCTTTTGCCGGTCTCGGCCTGATGAACAAGCACTCGATGGTATTTTTCGGGATCGCTTTTGTTGTCGGGCTGATCGCGACACGCGACAGGAAGCACATCCTCAACCGATACTTTTGGATCGGCGGTCTTATCGCATTTCTGCTATTCCTACCGAATCTGATTTGGCAAATTCAGAACGATTGGCCGACGCTTGAGTTGCTGCGTAACGTCCAGGATACGGGTAAGAATGTCGTGCTTGGCCCACTCGAATTTCTCTGGCAGCAGATATTTATTTTGCTCCCGTTCACAGCACCGATCTGGCTGGCGGGTCTTTGGTATCTGCTAGCCGATCGAGAGGGGAGTAAATTTCGAACGTTGGGTATCGCGTACGTCATCACGCTTGCGCTGATGATCTCGCTCAAGGCAAAAAATTATTATCTGGTGCCGATCTATCCGATGCTTTTTGCAGCCGGTGGAGTTTTTCTTGAGACTGCATTTTCGCGTCTTCGGTATGGAGGGCCTGCGGTATTTGTGTATGCGGGGCTGCTCGCAATATTTGGATTGATCTTTCTACCGGTTGCTGTGCCGGTATTGCCCGTCGACAAGTTGATCGCCTATCAGGAAACTCTCGGTATCTCGCCGCCGAAAACGGAGGTCGGTCATCGCGGACCCCTCCCGCAGCATTTTGGCGATCGTTTCGGCTGGGAAGAAATGACGGCGAAGGTAGCCGGCGTCTACAACTCCCTTTCGCCGGATGAAAAAATGAAGGCGGCGATCTACGCGGGCAACTACGGCGAGGCCGGTGCGATCGATCATTTTGGAAAACGGTACGGCCTGCCAAGATCGATCAGCGGTCATCAGAGCTATTTTCTTTGGGGACCGCGAGACTATGACGGTAGCGTTATCATAGTGCTTGGTGATGAGAAAGAAGACGCCGAAGAAAGTTGTGAGAGCGTCGAGGAACGCGAAAAGGTTTCGCACCCATATGCGATGGGCGAAGAGCAGTTCACTATATTGATCTGCCGCGGGTTGAAGAAACCGATGGCGGAATTCTGGCCGAGCTCAAAAAATTGGAATTGATGAAGATTGGAATATTGATCTCGGGTCGTGGTTCGAATATGGTCGCCCTCGTCGACGCGGTGAAGAGCGGCAAGATACCCGATTCGGAAGTCGCGGTCGTCATCAGCGACAAGCCGAAGGCGGGCGGGCTTGCAAAGGCGTCGGAACGCGGTATCGAGACGGTCGTTATCGAGCGACGCGGACGGTCGCGTGAAGAGCATGATGCGGATATCATTGCCGACCTGCAGAGACGAGATGTCGGGTTGGTTTGCCTCGCCGGTTATATGCGACTGCTGTCCAAAACCTTCATCGCTGAGTTTGAAAATCGAATCTTGAATATTCACCCAAGCCTACTTCCGTCTTTTCCCGGGTTGAACGTACAGCAGCAAGCGATCGATCACGGCGTAAAAATCTCAGGCTGTACGGTGCACTTTGTGAATGAAGATCTCGACGCCGGCCCGATCATTTTGCAGCGAGCGGTCGAGGTGAAGGACGACGACACGGCGGAGACTCTAGCGGCGCGAATTCTCGAACAGGAGCACGGAGCATATGTTGAAGCCCTTAAGAGGATTGTCGCCAAAGGCGACGCACATTAAAGCCTAGGGTGAGCGATCGAAGTGAGCGTAACCCTAGGCAGATCAACGCCCAGTTCGCTCCCTGAAGGGGAGCAACGTTTGTGCGACCGCTACAGGGTCGGACCGACTGGTAGGCGCCTATCCTAGGGTTCCATTCGCTCTGCTCATTTCACCCTAGGCTATAATGTTGGTCGCCTTCGGCGACGAAAACGTAACTCGCAAAGAGCGGGGTTTCTCAACGCAATCTCTCTATCTTCCTCCCGACACCTCATACTCAGGTTTCGAAACGCCCATCATCCACTTATCAAACCATCCGACGATGTGCTGCAGGCGCTCGATGCGATGCCAAGGTTGGCCGGAGCGGGAGAGATCGTGACCCTCGTTTGGAAACCGTACCATCACGGTTGGGATCTTTCGATACTTCAGCGCACGGAAAAGTTCCTCGCCGCCGGCCATTGATGGCGTTCGCCAATCGGCCTCGCCGAGGATAAACATCATCGGCGTATTGATCTTCGCCACGTGAGTTATCGCGGAGCGTTGACGAAATCCTTCGACGTCCTCGAACGGCGCGCCCTTGAACCAGGACGGTTGGAATTGCGTGAAGTCGGCGGTGTACCACCAGTTCGCCCAGTCCGAAATATCTCGCTGCGAGACCGCCGCTGCAAATCGATCGGTCTTTGTCACCGCCCAATTCGTCAGGACACCTCCGCCCGAGCCTCCGGTGATCCCCAACTTCTTTTCGTCGATGTAGCCGCGCTTGATCACTTCGTCGACGGCCAGCATCAGGTCCTGGTGATCGTCACCGGGATAGTTGTGCTGGATGATGTTCCCGAAATCCTGACCATAGCTCGTCGAGCCGCGCGGGTTGGGATACACAACGACATAACCTTTCGCCGCCATCCACTGAAACTCGTGATCGAAAACATACCCGTACGCCGCGTGCGGGCCGCCGTGGATATTCAGGATCAGCGGATACTTTTTCTTCGGATCGAAATTGGGTGGCTTCTGGACCCAGGTATGTACGCGTTTGCCGTCGAAGCTTGTGTACCAGATTTCTTCCGGCTCGGTTAGATTCAACTTTGAGAACAGTGTGTCGTTGATCCTGGTCAACTGTTTTGCGTTTCCACCATTGCGATCGGAAACATACAGGTCCGTGATCCGAGTGGGCGTCGAGATCGAGTAAACAAGTTTCTTTCCATCCTGAGTCGCACGGAAATTCATGACAGCCTGATCGCCTTTAGTGATCTCCGTCAGCTTGCCCGAATCGGCATCAAACGCGGCAATATTTGCCCGCCCCTCCTTTGTATAACGTTCGATGATGGCTTTGCCGTCCGGTGTCCATATCGGAGCTGACCCGCCACCTGCCCGGGGTGCGGCCTGATCACCCGTCAACCCTGCGCCCATGTCGAAATCGAAACGTCCCGTGAGATTCTTCGGGATGGCATTTTGAGCTACGTCCATTACCCAAAGGTCCGGCTGAGTGTAGGACTTTACCGGTTCGTGAACGACCGATCCATTGAATGCGAACCGCTTGCCGTCGGGGCTCAAACTCATCGCACCGATTCCCATATCGACTCTCGAAAGCAGAGCAGTTTCGCCACCTGTTGTTTGAACGGAATGGATCTCAACTTTTGGCGTCGAGTAATAAGGCTCCGGATTGCGATTCGTTGTGAAGTAAATCCTCGAACTATCTTTCGCCCAAACGAAATTGCCTTCTGAAAACTGACCGCTCGTGAGCTGCTTCGCCGCCGGCTTATCTTCCGGACCGCGTGGTACACCGATCACCCAAAGATGATTTGGCCGCGTCGGATCGAGGTAGCCACCACCGTCTGAACGATAGACGGCACGCGTGATCACCCGAACGTCGGATTCGCGGTCGCCGGGCGCTGGAGTCTTACCCTGTTTCGCAATGTCCTGCGGATTTGTGCTGCTGCCGAACGCAAGCCACTTTCCATCCGGAGACCAAACCGCTCCGCCGGCACCCCTCGCTACAGACGTCAATTGAAACGCCTCGCCTCCTTTCATGGGCAATAGATAGATCTGCGAGAACGAGCCCGGCGTTTCGGTCGATCGAACGAAAGCGAGAAACTTTCCGTCGGGCGAGAACCGCGGGTTGGAATCTCGAGTTCCGCTTGTGAGTCTCACTGGTTCGTCCGAACCGCTAGTCGAGACGCTCCAGATCGACGTGTCGTAATTCGTTTTCGCGGAATTCACCGTCACTTTCACAAAGACAACCGTCGAGCCATCGGGTGAAACTTGCGGATCACCAACCCACGCGAAATTGAAAAGGTCGTTTTCGGTTATATTTCGCTTTTGCGCAGATACCGAAAACGAAAGGACGAGTAAGAAGACAAAGAGACGGACGAAAGCCTTTTTCATAAGCGTTTCCTGAGTGATTTAGGTTTTAGCAGGAAAATCCTAGCAGAAGCATAAGCGGCTTACAATGGGGACGAATCGGCGGGTGTCAGCCTATTGGAGCCTCGCTTAACTGTATCGAAACACTAGGTAGCCTTAGTAATTGGTTCCTTTGCGAACTTTGCGAGCTTTGCGTGAACCCTTGGTTTTTATCACGCAAAGCTCGCGAAGTTCGCAAAGGATCCGGGAAGGCGCTTTCGAATCTACACGGCATTGGCAGCATAGCTGGTCACCGGCGTAGGTTCTTTGACACACTTGCCCGTTTTTCGTTAAACTCTACGTTTTCACTTTCGGGTGAATTCCATGGAGAGCGATTATGCCGAAGAGAACTTATCAACCAAACAATCGACGCCGCGCGAAAAAGCACGGGTTCAGAGCCAGGATGGCGACCAAGAACGGCCGGGCGGTTCTGAAACGCCGTCGGGCGAAGGGCCGCAAACGCCTGACAGTCAAACACTACTAAGATTCGATCTACCAAAGGAAACTCGGCTCGCTAAGCGCGCCGAGTTTCTGCATGTTTACGAACAGGGTAAACGGATCGAAGGAAGATTCATGACGGTCTTCCTTATGCCTAACGGTCGTGATGTTCAGCGGCTTGGAGTGACGGCGACAAAGAAGGCGATCGGTAAAGCTCATGACAGAAACCGTGCAAAGCGGCTACTCCGCGAGTCTTTCAGGTTGAGCAAAGTCGAGCTGGACGAGATATCTATCAAATACGATTGGGTGCTAAATGCGCGCCGAAGCTTGCTCCGCGTCAAACTAGATAAGCCCTTGGCGGAATTCAAACAGATCGCCGAGCGTGTCAGGGCGCGGGAGTCAGAGCCAGGCTCTGAGGTGATTCGCTAGCCTCTTGTGTGGCAGAATGGTGGTATCGATGAAGTACGTGGTCCTCGATCTGCTGAGCATTTATAAGGCGGTCGTTTCGCCGTTTTTGCCGCCCGCCTGTCGCTTTGAGCCGACCTGCTCGGAGTACGCGAGGCAGGCCGTAGATAAATACGGCGCGGCGCGGGGAACATGGATGGGTGTCAAGCGTATACTTCGCTGTCAGCCGTTTTGTAAAGGTGGCCACGATCCGGTGAAGTGATCTGCGATCTGCTATTGCGGATATGCGATTGAAAGACGAAGTCGGAGAGAATCGCAAGATCGGAGAACGCAGATTCATACAATGGATAACAGTAATAATCAGAACCAGTTTCGCTTTGTGACCGCCGCAGTGCTGTCGATGATCGTCCTTTTCGGATGGTCGTATTTTTTTGCACCTACGCCGCCTGCCGATAACTCGAACACGACTGTAGCGAATACGAATACGGCGCAACCGGTTGCTACCCAACCCGCGGGCGCGGTGCCGGAACTTCCCGCTACCCAGGCATTGGCTCCGACACCCGACACGACACCGAATCGCACGATCACGATCAAGGCGCCGCTCTACGAGGTCACGCTTGATTCAAAGGGTGCGGTCGCTACGAGTTGGATATTACTCAAGAACAAGTCTCCGAAAAGCGACTATGCAATATATGCTGACGGTTCTACGGACGGGAACCAGAAGCCGCTTCAGTTGATCTCGCAAAAAGCGCTGGACCAGAATCCGCGTGTATTGCCGTTTCGTCTTGCGACGGGTGACGCGAATATTACGTCGATCGCAAACGAAAGGAATTACCAAGTTACAGCAGCGGCGGATCAGATCACTCTTGGTGATGGCCAGGAGGCGACTATCGAGTTTTCTCTGGCAGGCGAAAACGGCCTCGAGATAAAAAAGTCGTTCGTGTTTCGAGCCGACAGTTATATCGCGGATCTCGCGGTCGATGTGAAGCAGAACGGTCAGCCCGTTCCAAATACCAAGCTCGCGATCGGTGCAAGTATCGGCGATCACGCGATCAATCACCACACGTTCTATCAGATCGAATCTGAATCGGTAGCATCGATCGACGGCGACATTCACCGCCACCAGGGGAATTATTCGTTCACCTACGACGCTAGCAATACGGCTTCGATCGCAGTTCCGGGTAATGTCGACTGGGGCGGCGTGAGCGATTCTTATTTCGCGATGGCAGCTGTTCCCTCGAAGCCGGCCCAGGGCCTCGAGATCCACGCGACAAAGTATGAGGTGGATACCCAGCCGTTTTTCTACAGCATCTTTTCGTGGATAACGCGGAGCCCCACTACGAAGGAAACGCGACATCTGGTCACGGCGTTCGTTCCGATCCCATCAGACGGGTCGGTAACAAAGATCTATACCGGTTCAAAAGATTACTTCGTGCTGCAGCCACTCGGTCAGGAGCTTAGTCAATCTGCTGGGCGGGAACTCGAGTTCGTCAATCTCATCAATTTTAGTAATTACCGACCGATACGCTGGTTGGTAAAGCCACTGTCGATCCCGATCCTGCAGGCCCTTCACTTCTTTAACGGCATCACCGCGAATTATGGATGGGCGATCATCGTCTTCACGTTTTTGTTCTATTCACTGCTCTTCCCACTTCGCTGGTCGCAATCTAAATCTTTTAAGAAGGCGGCGGGTAATGCGCCGAAGATGAAGGCGATCCAGGATCAGATCAAGGAGATGCAGAAGAAGGGTATCCCGGTCGACGATCCGCGGATGCGCACGCTGCAGATGGATCAATTGAAGTTGACGAAGGACGCCTTGCCGATCGGCGGCTGCCTTCCCATGCTTTTGCAGTTCCCGCTGCTCATCGCATTCTACACGGCTATAACGGTGGCTCTCGACGCTCGCCAGGCGTCGTTTCTATGGCTGCCGGATCTGTCGGCCGCCGATCCCTGGCATCTTTTAGAGTTTGCGTTTGCCGGTTCTATGGTCTTGGCGATGAAGTTTACGCCGACCGCGCCGGCTGTTTCACCCGAACAGATCATGCAGCAGAAGATGATGACGTACATGATGCCCGTCATGATGCTGTGGGTGATGTGGACGGCGCCGGCCGGTCTATTGATCTACTGGTTATTCGGAAACGTCGTCAGCTTTGGCCAGCAGATGTTGATCAATAAAATGAATAAGTCGAATCTGCCGCCCGCGGCCGAAGTCGTCGACACAGTTCCAAAGAATGCGAAGAAGGTGAAAGGAAAGCCGAAGCTGAGCACGTCATAGGATATGAACGAAACTTGCGAGAACGCCGAAAGATTTTTAGCCGAGATCGTAACTGATATGGGGCTTGACCTCACAGTGTCGGCTAGCTGGACGGATGAAGGCTGCCTTCTCAACCTCAAGGGTGAGGACGCTCACCTTGCACTGGCCGAGAACGGAGAGCTGCTGGATGCATTCGAGGTTCTGCTCTTTCAATCGTTTGGCCGCGGACTCGAAAGACAGCATCGTTTTGTCGTCGATGCGGACGGTTTTCGTCAGACTCGAAAAGCCGAGCTTCATGCGATGGCAAAATTCGCGGCCGGTCATGTGAGAAAGAACGGGCTCCCGTTCACTTTCGGAGTTCTCAACTCGACCGAGCGACGAATCATTCATACATCGCTTCAGCAGGATGAGGATCTTGTCACCGAGTCGGTCGGCGACGGACGGGAACGCCGCCTTCAGGTCAGGCTAAAATAATTAACAAACAAACATCGGCGCGATACTAGAGCACAGATCATCTGTGCTCTTTTTCATTCTGTGTGGTGAAATGTATCGGTGAACACAATCGTTGCACTTGCGACACCGCTGGGCAGAAGCGGCATCGGCGTCATTCGCCTGAGCGGCGACAAAGCGTTGTCGATAGCCAGAGATCTTGTTGCGGACGAATCGTTTACGCCGGAAAGGCGGGTCGCCTATCTCAAATATCTTCGGGCCGATCCTGATTCCGAACCGATCGACGAAGCCCTTCTCACATTTTTCCAAAAGCCACACTCGTTCACGGGCGAAGATGTTGTAGAGATTAGCTGCCACGGTTCGCCGGTCCTGATCCGTCAGGTGATCGACAGATGTCTTAGCCTCGGGGCCCGTATGGCCAACCCGGGCGAATTCAGCCTGCGTGCTTTGGCGAACGGTCGCATGAATCTCGCCGAGGTAGAAGCGGTTCGTGATCTAATAAACGCACAGACTAACGCCGCGGCGCGACAGGCCATGAGGCAGATGCAGGGTGAATTCTCGCACCGGCTGAAGCCGATCAAGGACGAGCTGCTGGACGTTATCGTTGTCCTCGAATCTGCATTGGAGTTTGTCGAAGACGATCTGCCGGCGGCAGAGATGGATCACATCCGCGAACGGCTAGTGGCGATCAGCGAATCGGTTTCGATGATCGCATCGACATTCAAGGCGGGTAAGCTCGTGCGTGAAGGTATTCGAGTTGCGATCGTTGGGCGTCCCAATGTTGGAAAATCAAGTATCTTCAATACTCTTCTAGGCAGCGAGCGGGCAATTGTAACCGAGGTTGCCGGAACGACGCGCGATCAACTCCATGAACGGTTCTCGATCGGTGATATTCCGGTATCTCTAATCGATACGGCGGGGTTGCGTGAAACGACCGACATCGTTGAGAGCATTGGCGTCGAGCGATCAAAGCAAACGATGGCTGATGCTGATCTGGTGATAGCCGTGCTCGACGCGTTCGCAGATCCGGGTGAAGAGGATCTGGCGATCCTTCGCTCGGTTGAGCAGATGCGTCACTTCATCGCCGTGAACAAGATTGACAAGGTCGATAGCGGACGTTTGGAAAAGGTGCGTACCTTGATCAAGGAAAATACCGCTGATCCATTAACGACTGTTGTTGAGCTGTCCGCGAAAACCGGCGAGGGGCTCAACGCTCTCCGTCGAGCAATGATCGAACCATTCGACCAGGGGGAGATCGGCGAAGGTAGCTTTCTGGTTTCGGATGCACGGCATTATGATCTGCTGGTTCGTGCTGATCACGAGATCAATCACTCGGTCGACTTGATTGTTGAAAAAGCCAGTGAAGAGATCGTCTTGGTTGGCCTCCATAACGCCCTCCGATTTCTCGGTCAGATCACGGGAGAGACGACCACCGAAGACATGCTCACCCGCATATTTTCTACGTTTTGTATCGGAAAGTAGCCCGCCTGTGACGAGCTAAAGTTGGCAAAGTTTTGACACTCTAATACAATCTAGAACTTCGGAACGGTACTATGTTCGACGAAAGTTTTGATGTGATCGTGATCGGGGCCGGGCACGCGGGGTGCGAGGCGGCGTCTGCGGCGGCGCGCCTGGGATCCAATACCGCGCTTGTCACGATCAATCTGGACCTGATCGGACAGATGTCATGTAACCCGGCTGTCGGCGGCATCGCTAAGGGCCACGTTGTGCGCGAGATCGACGCTCTGGGCGGGATCATGGGACGTGTGATCGATCGAACCGGAATTCAGTTTCGCCTTTTGAACCGCTCGCGTGGACCGGCTGTACAGTCGCCTCGGGCCCAGGCGGACCGCAGTTTGTATCGAACGGAGATGCGCCGTGTGCTTGAGGCGACGCCGAATCTTCATTTGCGGCAAGGCGTCGTGATCGATTTAATCGTTGAAGAAAAACAAGTTATAGGGATCGAGCTACAGGACACCCGTCGATTCGGAGGCAAGGCGATCATCATCGCGGCTGGTACGTTTTTGAATGGAACTATTCACACCGGTAAACGGACCTTCTCCGCTGGGCGTGCGGGTGAGCCGGCTTCGATCGAGTTGGCGGAGAGTTTGAAGAACCATGGATTTCCGGTAGGTCGGCTCAAAACAGGAACACCACCGCGGCTTGATGGGCGAACGATCGATTGGAATGCGTTCGAGGCCCAACCGCCTGACGATAAGCCGATCGCGTTTTCGTTTGCCACGGAACGAATCGAGCAGCCGCAGATACAGTGCTTTATTGGTTACACGACAGAGAACTTGCACGCCTCGATCAGGGCCAACCTTTCCCATTCACCGCTCTATTCGGGAAAAATCAAGGGCATCGGTCCCCGGTATTGTCCTTCGATCGAAGACAAGGTAGTCAAATTTGCGGCGAAGGATCGCCATCAGCTATTCCTTGAACCTGAAGGACATAACACTAACGAAGTCTATTTGAATGGCTTTTCGACGTCGTTGCCATCGTCACTGCAGCAGGAGCTTCTGCAGATGATCCCCGGGTTTGAAGGTGTTCAGATAATCCGGCCGGGTTATGCGATCGAATATGATTTTGTAGACCCGCGCGAGCTTGGTCCGACGCTCGAATCTAGCCGTTTGCGGGGGCTGTTTCTCGCTGGCCAGATAAATGGAACGACAGGATACGAAGAGGCTGCTTGCCAGGGATTGATGGCCGGTATCAATGCCGCATTTCTCGTACAGCGTCGGAAAGGCTTCGTTCTCAATCGAGATGAAGCGTATATCGGGGTGTTAATCGATGATTTGATACGGCACGGCGTCGATGAGCCGTACCGGTTGTTTACATCGCGAGCGGAGGCCCGGTTGACGCTGAGGCATGACAATGCGGATCAGCGGTTGAGTCCCCTCGGTCGGGCAGCCGGGTTGGTAGAAGATCAGGATTGGGACAGATTTAATACGAAGCGCGACCGGATAGCAGATGCGCGGAACGCTCTGGACGGGACGCGGTTCAAGCGCTCGTCTGCGGAATATGCCGGCATCGCTAGAATTGTCGGATCAGACCTCGGAGATTCTATTACATTGTCGCAATTAGCAATGCGACAAGGGGCGAGCCCGGGACTCATTCGCCGTTTATTACCAAATCAACTTCAAAACGATCTTAGGGCCGGAGATTTGGAGACCGCACTAGCGGATTCTCTCTACAGTGGATATATCGTCAAGCAAAAAATCGCAACCGAGCGTGTAAATCACCACGACGGACTGAAAGTACCGGACGATTTTCATTTTCGGACTGTTGGAGGTTTATCGACTGAAATGGTCGAACGGCTCGAGCGGGCACGTCCGCGAAATTTTGCTCAGGTTCGCAATGTTGCGGGTCTAACGCCTGCAGCGATTTCGGCGGTGCTTGTTCACCTATCAGCGCAATCCGTACCTTAGATTCCGTTCGCAGTTAAAAGCTGTCGCTATCATGTGGAACGTTCCACACCGCTTTTCAGAGCGCTGTGTGTTAATGTGTTCGTTATTATCACTGAAATGGGAAAGATCATTGCCGTCGCTAATCAGAAAGGGGGGGTCGGGAAAACAACGACTGCAATAAACCTCGCCGCATCCTTAGCAACGGAGAAAAGAAAAGTTCTTATAGTCGATGCGGATCCTCAGGGAAATGCGACGTCCGGAGTGGGTATCGCGCGAGTGCCCGGCCGAAAATCTTTGTACGATGCGATGATATCCGGTGCATCCGTTAAAGATATAGTCCTTCCAACTGCGATCGAGACGCTTTGGATTGCCCCGTCCGATAAGAATCTCGCGGGTATCGAAATCGAGTTCACAGAAACTACGGACCGAGCCCACGTTCTTGCTAGACTACTCACCGATGTGCGGGACTACTTTCATTACATTCTCATCGATTGCCCGCCCAGTTTAGGAATCCTCACGGTAAATGGGTTGACGGCTGCGGATTCGCTGGTCGTGCCGATCCAATGTGAATACTTTGCCCTCGAAGGCGTCGCCGAATTATTTGAGACGCTGGCACGACTGAAACGCGAACTGAATCCGTCACTTTCGATCGAGGGTTTGCTATTAACAATGTATGACGAGCGGACCAATCTCTCTTCGGCGGTAGCAAAGGACCTGAGGGATTTCTACGGTTCACAAGTGTTTCAGACTGTAATACCGCGGAATGTTCGGCTGGCAGAGGCCCCTAGTTTCGGGAAACCAATTGCCCTGTACGATCCGAAATCACGAGGTGCCGAAAGTTATAACGAGCTCGCAAAGGAGATTTTGAGCCATGGCTAGACAATCACTCGGACGAGGACTCAGCGCTCTTTTGGGCGATGATCAAGTACCAGAGTCGGCTGTAAATGAGATCGATATAGAGCTTATACGACCGAATCCAGATCAGCCGCGGACTCGGTTCACAGAGTCTGCCCTCGAAAACCTCGCTCAATCGATTCGCGCTAACGGCGTGGTCCAGCCGATAGTCGTTCGCCCCAAGGGAAATCAGTTTGAGATAGTCGCTGGCGAGCGTCGTTGGAGGGCAGCCCAGCGGGCCGGCCTAAGAAAGATTCCCGCGGCGGTGAGAGAAGTGTCAGACGACAAACTTCTCGAACTGGCCTTGATCGAGAATATCCAGCGCGAAGAACTCAACCCGATCGAAGAAGCCAATGCATATCGTAAACTCATTGACAATATAGGCCTTACTCAAGAGGCAGTTGCACAGAGCGTCGGACGAGACCGCACACTTATCGCGACTTCTTTGCGGCTCCTAAAACTTCCGGACGACATCCAAAAACTTATTGAAGAGGCAAAACTCTCCGCCGGACACGGGCGAGCGCTTCTGCTCACTGACGACGTGTCGATCCAGCGAAGGGTCGCTCGCTCGATAATAGAAAAGTCATTGTCTGTACGCGAGACCGAACGAATAGTCCGCAGTTCGGGCCAACCGCGACGGAAGAGTATTCTCGGAGACTTGAAGACGCAGATAAAAGATCCGAATTTTGCAGCGGCCGAGACAAAACTACGAAGACGACTTGGCAGCGGCGTAAGGATTATTCCGAATCCCGGAGGCACGGGCGGTAAGATCGAGATCGAGTACTACAATCAGCAAGATCTCGACCGCATCTACCAGACGATCATCGAATAGGAGGAAAATCGTGAAGCAACGGCTTACGGAAATGGTTTCTTGTGCGGGTTGAGTGGCCAAACTCGCACCGGGCGACCTGGCTCAAGTTTTGAGCCGACTTCCAAAACAAAATAACGCGAATGTGATCGTCGGATTCGATACCGCTGACGACGCGGGAGTCTTTCGCCTTTCGGCAGACACGGCGCTGGTACAGACCGTAGACTTTTTTACGCCCGTGGCGGATGACCCGTTCGTATACGGCCAGGTAGCCGCAATCAACTCATTGAGTGACGTTTACGCGATGGGCGGCACACCGCTAACCGCTTTATCTATAGTATGTTACCCCCAGAAGGGAGACTGGGATATTCTGGGCGAGATCCTCGCGGGCGGACAAGCCGCGATGAACGCGGACAACGTAGTAGTTATCGGAGGGCACTCCGTCGACGACCAGGAAATGAAATTCGGTTACGCTGTAACCGGAGTTGTACATCCGGATCAGGTCGTCACCAACGCCGGTGCGCAACCGGGTGACGTTCTGATTTTGACCAAACCGATCGGAACCGGTGCCATTAATACCGCCGTCAAGAAAGGCGTAGCTCGCATCGAGACAGTCAAAGCTGCGATCGTAGCGATGACTACTTCCGCGGCCTCGGCGTCTAAGATCATGAGGGAGCTAGGTGCAAGTGGGTGCACCGACGTAACTGGGTTTGGACTCCTCGGCCATGCGTACGAACTTGCGAAGGCCAGCAACGTGACCATCGACTTAGATTCCGAGAACGTGCCGCTCCTTCCCGATGTGATAGAGCTGATATCGCAGGGAATGTTGACGCGAGGTGATGTAAATAACCGCGTGTATGTGGG
Organism: Acidobacteriota bacterium; assembly: GCA_031425495.1. GTDB lineage: Bacteria > Acidobacteriota > Blastocatellia > Pyrinomonadales > Pyrinomonadaceae > OLB17. The sequence goes on along the minus strand of JANPJL010000235.1, from coordinate 9,709 downwards.
TGAAACGGTTCGCTTTTCGACAACCGTCGAATCGGAAATGCAAAGCGCGTTGTTCGACCCTCAGACCGCCGGCGGCCTGCTGATCAGCATTTCACCCGATAGGGCAGACCAGTTCATTGACCTCGTTCCAGGCGCGACGCGAATCGGTAGCGTTCGGTCACTGGGGGAAAAACTGATCGAGGTCAACTAGTAGTATCAATCATCGTGTTTCTATTTATTCTTGAATCCATCGGAACGTCGGAGCTAATTCTAATCGGAATTATTGCTCTCATCTTTCTTGGCCCACGCAAGCTTCCGCAGATCGCGAAAACTATCGGCAAGACCATGGCTGACTTTCGCAATACGACCAACGAGTTCAAGTCGACGTGGCAACGTGAGGTAGATTTTGACGAAGAGGTCAATGCGTTACGAACCGGGGACCTAGCTGAACCTATTCCGCGCGGCGAAGCTTTGAACGAAAACACCAATTCCATAGCACCGCCGGATATCAGACCGGTGCAAACCGACTTGTTTAGCGATTTAGAAAAAGAACCAACCACTCAGACCACCGAAGTTGAGGCGACGGCCGACGATGATCTTTCCGACAAGCGAAACTGGCTCTAAACGATGAACGACACAGGCGAAGTCAACGAACTTGAAGCACGCGGCGGTCAGATGTCATTTCTCGATCACCTCGACGAGCTTCGCAAAAGACTCGTAAACGCGGTGATTATCGTTGTTCTCGCGTTCGTCTTCTGCTTCTATTTTTCCGACCGTATTTTTGATTTTCTGTCCGTTCCTATACGCCGAGCGCTATCCGAGGCGGAGCGCCGGGACCTACCGGTTAAGGGTGTGACCGGTGACGAAAAGATCCTTCCGTTGTCTGAACTCAAAGAGGGTCAGAAGGGCCTTTACGTTTTTGATCGGGCGACGAAGCTGGGCCCAAGTGTGATCGCTCCGGGAACTTCCGTCGAAGCGGTTGTCGGGAAGGATCTGGAAGGAATCGCAGGCGTATTTACTGCCGAGGCGATCGTTACGAACAACGGACTCATACCGCAAGGAGTTCGCTTGCCGGTCGATCTTTCAGGAGCGGATCAAGGCGAGCCTACCGCGGATGAAAGACTTATCGTAACGACGGCGCCCGAGTCATTTACGCTATACGTCACCGTCTCACTTTATGCCGCGATCGCGTTGTCGATACCACTTCTTCTTCTGCAAGTTTGGGGCTTCATATCCCCCGCCTTGTATAAGCACGAGCGAGCATATGTCACCCCGTTCATTCTTCTTTCTTCGATATCATTTGTCGTCGGAGCGGCGTTTGCCTATTACATCCTATTCCCGCCAGCGGTCCGGTACCTGCTCAGCCTGGGCGAGGATTTTCGGCTACTGCTTCGAGCGACGGACTACTTCGACTTTATTACCCTCATCATGCTGGCGATGGGAATAATCTTTCAAATGCCGGCCGTGACCTACGTTCTGTCGAGGATCGGGATAATTTCACCGGGTCTCTTATTGCGAAGCTGGAAATTGGCGATCGTAATCATCCTGATCGTCGCGGCCCTTGTTTCGCCTACTGGCGACATCCCAAACATGATGCTTTTCGCCGCCCCGATGATGGTCCTGTACGCAGTCTCGATCGGGATCGCGTGGTTTTTTGGCAAAAAACGTCAATCAGACGTCCCCGCATAACGCTGCCGAGCAACCTGATTCCCCCGTCGCAGCATCTTGAACAATTAGGCATATCTGTCTAAAATCTTTAAGATTAAAAGCTGGAATCGATATTGAGCCCCGCATCTCGGCCTTGAAAGTTAAGGAGTCTTATAACTATGTCATCAGTAAAATTTGCTAAGAATTTTGCACTGACACTTTTCATATCCCTTTGTTTCGGAACGTTGACGGCATTTTCTCAGCCGCCAGGGAAGGACGGAGACAAACCGAGTGTTGACCCGACCGGCAATGTGCGGCGAGTTAAGCCCGAGGTCAAAGAGGCCTATAAGCGCTGGCTGAGTACCGATGTCGCCTACATAATCACGAAGGACGAGCGAAGAGCCTTTCAGGCATTGACGACGGATGAAGAGCGTGAAAACTTTATCGAGAATTTCTGGCGTCGGCGCGATCCGAATCCGGATACGGAGGATAACGAATATCGCGAGGAGTATTACGAACGCATTGCTTATTCGAACGAGCATTTCAGCTCCGGAATTCCCGGATGGAAGACCGACCGCGGACGTATCTATATCGCATGGGGCAAGCCGGATTCGATCGAGTCACACCCGTCCGGCGGAGCCTATGACCGACCGAGCTACGAAGGCGGCGGATCGACGTCAACCTATCCTTTTGAGATCTGGTGGTACCGCCATCTCGATGGCGTAGGTGACGGCTTGGAAATCGAGTTCGTGGATCCTACCGGCACTGGTGAATACCGCTTGGCGCGCGATGCGCATGAAAAAGACGCCCTGAAATTTACGCCCGGTGCCGGACTGACAACAGCTGAGCAGCTAGGTCTTTCAAGCAAAGCGGATCGAATTTCCGGCATTAACACGCAGCATTTTCAACGCGAGCAGGATTCTCCGTTCCGTAAGTTAGAAATAATAACGAGCCTTCAGCGGCCCCCTTCAGTTAAGTTTAGCGACCTCGCGGGTGTTGCCGGAGGCGACTCCGGTGTCCTGGACAATAATCCGCTCGACTTCGATCTTCGCATCGATTTCTTCCGGCAGTCGGATGACCGGGTTATTGCGACGTTTACCGTACAGACCGATAACAAAGAGCTCCAGTTTAAAAACTCCGGCGGACTCGAACAAGCCAAGTTGAATATCTATGGACGCATCACCGCTGTATCCGGTAAGCGTTCCGGCATATTCGAGGACTCTGTCACAACGACCGCGACTTCCATAGAGCTTGCGGATCTTCGTGACAAGAAATCTGTGTATCAGAAAGCTGTTGCGCTTACTCCGGGCACATACAAGGTCGATGTCGTAGTGCGTGATGTCGAGACAGGTAACCGCGGATTGCGTAACATGGGCTTTACCGTTCCGCGTTACGACGAGAAGAAGTTATCGACCTCGTCCTTGATCCTTGCCTCGAAACTTCGGGCCACTAGCGAAGCGGACATCGGTGCTTCATTTGTGATCGGCAACGCGAAGGTTATTCCGAATCTCACCGGCACCTACAAGAAGGGACAGGAAGTTGGTATTTACCTGCAGGTCTATAACGCAGGCATCGACCAGACCACGCTCCGTCCTGCAGTTGATGTTGAATACGTCCTGACGAGAGAAGGTAAAGAAGTGTTGCGACAGCCCGAAGACTGGAGCGGGCTGAGTGATTCCGGTCAACGACTAACGCTTGCACGTCTTTTACCGACCGACATAATGCCTCTCGGCGACTACGAGATCAAGGTGGTTACGCGAGATCGAGTCGGCGGACAGATCGTCGAGAACAAAGGTAAGTTCACGATCACCCAGTAACAAGCAATCAATAGAATAGGAAACCGGCGCCGCGAAATCGGCGTCGGTTTCTTTTTTTGCGGTGACTCTATTTTCGTCTAGCTTCGATGATTGGCGAGCTTTTCTTTTCGCTCGTCGCTATTATCGATCGTCCATCGGAGCCGAACGTGACGGCCTCGCCCTGCTTGCGATCACCCAGATCTACCGCAACGGGAGCCTGTTTCCAGATGTCGTCGAAGTTTGCTGCTGTCCCGAGGTTCAGCACGTAGGCCGCGGAATAATCACAAACGACCACATGCTTGGCGTCCGGCGATATCGCTCCGCCGGTCAGTAGCCCATTGGGAATCGCGGGTAGGGAAATTTCGGCGATACGTTCGGCGGTGACGGCCGCTGATTCACCGAACAGCGGCCGGATCTTGAATACGATCACCGGTCCATCAATACGCTTGGTAAGAACATAGATGTCACCGCTCTCCGGATGAGCCATTAGCGTCTCGGCGTCGTAAGGGGTTTCCGGATACTTAAAGATGAGTGCTTCCGAGGGTTCGGTTTGCCCCGCGTTCTTTTTGCTCGTCATCTTAGAATCCCGCGACGCCGTTGGTTCCTTGACGCGATAGACTCTCTGCTCCGAACGCTCGCCTTTGTTGTTTCCGATGTCGCCGATGTACAAGTAGCAAGTGCCTGCCGGGTCTTTGTAAGCGACGATGTCTTCCCAGTCGCGATTGCGTGCTCCCGAAACGAGCCACGTCCCGAGGTGATCGCCCTTGAGGTTGATTGCAAAAATATATGCGTCATCACCCGAGTCGTTATGCGTCCACAAAACGCCCGGCTGACATTGTGACGCAGCAATGCCGCTGCTCTCCGTGATCTCATCCGAGCCGATCCTTCCCACGATAACGGGCTTGTCGTAATCGGGCGAGAGGGCGGACGAGTTTACGTCATACCGCTTCTCCGTCTTTGTCTGCGCACATGACGTCACCAGCACGCCCGAGCCGGCAAGCAAAATGACAACACAGGCAAATTTCGCTATAGTTCTGTTCGACATCTTCACCAAGTATAGGTTCCCAAACCGGAGCTTCAAAATTTTCATTTCGTATCGTAAAGAAGTTTTTACCCGATGATCGTTGGAACCGAATGGCTGATCGAGGCGACAGGCTGCAACCCGGCAAGTTTGCGCGATGAAGCTTTGTTGCGTGGGATCTTCGATCGAGTCGTAGCCGATCTGGGTCTCAAGGCAATCGATTCAATATGGCACACGTTCCCGGGCGAAGGCGGCGTCACCGGTCTGGTCGCCCTCACCGAATCGCACCTTGCGTGTCACACCTACCCGGAACACGGAACCGCCACCATCAATCTCTACTGCTGCCGAACGCGCCCGGAATGGGATTGGGAGTCGAACCTCAATAGCCTTCTCGGTGCTGAGACGGTTTCTGTGATGAAGATCGAGCGCGGTGACCCGGAAGAAATATTTGAAATTTCAAATTTGAAATTTCAAATCCCGGATCAGAAATCTGAAATCTCGAATTTGAAATCTCAGATCCCGGATCAGAAATCTGAAATCTCAAATTTCAAATCTCAAATTCCTGATCAGAAATCTGAAATCTCGAATTTGAAATCTCAGATCCCGGATCAGAAATCGGAAATCTCAAATTCGAGATCTCAGATCAAGGATCAGAAATCTGAAATTTCAAATTTCAAATCTCAAATTCCTGATCAGAAATCTCAATCTCCGAGTCGGCGATCTCCAACTGCGGGAGGTGACGCTTGAGCGTTCTCCAGGCGAATTGCCCGTCGTGTGCCGCGCCGGTTGAGTTTAAAGCGGGTTCGACGATCGTGCTCGTGTGTCCTTTCTGTCGTTCGGCGATCGCGAGGTCCGATCGCGGGCTTCAGGATCTTGGTAAGGTGGCCGAGATCGTCGAGTCGCAATCGTCGCTAAAGCTCGGGCTTAAAGGCGAATTCAAAGGGGCCCGGTTTGAGTTAACGGGCAGGGCACAACTTCGTCACGAGCTCGGTGGAAGTTGGGACGAATGGTACGCGACGTTTTCGAACGGATGGGTTGGCTGGCTGGCCGAAGCCCAGGGCAATTTCTACCTGACGTTTTATCAGCCGATGCCTGAGGGAGTGTCGCTACCGTCGTTCGACAAACTTCAAGTCGGGCAGATTGTCCCTGAGATCCCGAGTACGATCCCACTGATGGTCGTCGAGAAAGGCATTGCAACGGCTGTCGCAGCAGCGGGCGAGATTCCTTATCAACTGACGCCAAACGAGCAAAGTTCTTACGCCGATCTATCGGGATCCGATAGCGCATTCGGCACTATCGATTACAGCCTCGACCCGCCATGGGTTTTTATCGGTCAACAAGTTTCGCTCGCCGACATCGGGCTGGCGAATGCTCGCCCGGCCGAACGTGAGGCCAGACGCGTCTCGACGGCCGCAATGGGCTGCCCAAACTGCGGCGGCCCGCTCTCGCTCACAGCACCGGACAAGGCCGAACGAGTTACGTGTCCGAATTGCGATTCGCTCCTCGACGTAAATCAGGGAAATCTCACCTATCTCAAGACGCTTACTCCGACGGAAGCTGACAAAAGTTTCGTTCTTGCGATCGGCGCCGAAGGAACTTTCAAGGACGATGTAAAGTTCAAGATAATCGGTGCCGTTGTCCGCAGCGTGACGATCGACGGCGAAACCTATTATTGGCACGAGTATCTCCTCTACAATCCGACGATCTTTTTCCGATGGCTCGTTCACTCGGATAATCATTGGAACTTTGTCGAGCCGCTGAATCCGGCGGACGTGGCGGCCGATGCAAACATCCTCGGTGCCCGATCGGCGACGCACAACGGAAAGAAATTCAAGATCTTTCAGGATGCTCCTGCGGTCGTTCAATACGTGAAAGGCGAGTTCTACTGGCGCGTCGAACAAGGTGAGACCGTCAGGGCAGTCGATTACGTTGCCGCTCCGTTGATGCTCTCGCAGGAATCGACCGAGAAGGAAATAAATTGGTCGATCGGAAACTACATGACGAACGCCGAAATCGAAAAGGCGTTTGGTATAACAGACCTGCCGAAGCCTTGGTCGGTCGCACCTAACCAACCGTTCACCGGCGGGTTCTATTACACGTGGGGATTGCTGCCTCTGTTTCTGCTGCTGGTCGTTGCGGTATTCATGATCCCGATCGCCGGACTTACGAACACCGTTCTGTCGCAGGAAGTCAGTCTTCCCCCGATGACGAATGCGACCACTGCGCAGATCGCATTCAGCCAGCCATTCGAAATCAAGGGCAACCGCAACATTCGGATCAGTGCGTCGGCACCGGTCAGCAATTCGTTCGCGGAACTAGATGTTGATCTGGTGAACAATCAAAGTCAGGAAGTCGAGTCCGTGACCATCCCAATCGAGTATTATTTCGGATCGGATAGCGACGGCAGTTGGACGGAGGGTGCAAAGGAACAGGACGCTACATTGTCGTCACTGCCCGCCGGAAAGTACACGCTGCGCGTTGAAGGCACGTGGCAGGACTGGCAGACGCCGATGCCCTTGTCGCTCAAGGTCGAACAGAATGTAAATCGCGGTGTAAATTTCCTCTGCGCTTTTCTCGTGCTACTGATCGTCCCCGTGCTCGGCCTGTTCAGGAAGATCTCGTTCGAATCGCGTCGATGGAAGGACAGCATGTTCAATACAAGTAGTTCGGAAGAATAGACGCACGGACGCAAAATTTCTATGTTGAAAAAACTCTATCTCATTTTCGGAATCGGCGTCATGCTGACGTACGGCGCGGCGGCTTGGTTTGGTTGGGAGCTCGCCAATTCCGGCAAAAATTCGCGTATCGGCGTCCCATTTATCTACACAGGTTTTCGCGGAGGAAAATAAATGCTGATGAACTTATTTGTCCCATTTGCTCTGGTTGTGAAACTCGACCAACTACTTGAAACGCTGGTCACAACCCTGATCTTCGTTTTCATCGGCGTCGTGATCTTTGCCGTCGCCTATGGAATTCTCGGGCTCGTCTATCCGATCAAAAAGGAGATCGAAGACGATCACAACACTGCACTCGGCATCGTCGTCGGGTCGATCATGATCGGTATCGCCTTGATAATCGCGGCCGCGATCCAGGGCTAGGGCGGCGAGGCGATTGAGAGACGCGGAGACACGGCGGGCAAACTTCGCCGTGTCCCCGCGTCTCTCAGTCTCCGCGTCACAGATATGAATCGCACACCCCTTCTCTTTCTCAACGTCATCATCATCGCCACGTGCGGGTTGATCTATGAGCTGCTTGCCGGAACGCTTTCAAGCTACGTGCTCGGCGATTCGGTTACACAGTTTTCCCTCATCATCGGTATATATCTTTTTGCGATGGGTGTCGGGTCTTGGCTGTCGCAGTACATTGAAAAACACATCGCCGAAAAGTTTGTCGATATCGAGCTTGCGGTCGCCGTGCTTGGTGGCTTCAGCGCGCCACTCCTGTTCCTTACGTTTGCGCATATCTCGTATTTTCAGATCATCCTGTATTCGATGGTCTTCCTGATCGGGACCCTAGTCGGTCTCGAGATACCGCTTCTCATGCGGATCCTCAAGGACGAACTCGATTTCAATACTCTCGTCTCTCGCGTCCTTGCCTTGGATTACGTCGGCGCACTCGTGGCTAGTTTGTTGTTCCCGATTTTCCTAGTTCCAAAGCTCGGTCTTAACCGGACGTCGCTGCTCTTTGGAATGCTGAACGCAGTAGTCGCTGTCTGGGCTACGTGGCTGCTTGAGCCTTTGATCAAACGCAATGTGATCATCTTTCGGATCAAAGGTGCGATCGTTATCGTCCTGCTGCTGATCGCATTCATCAAGGCAGACAGTCTGACTACTCTCGCCGAAGATGCGCTCTTTCCCGATAACATCATCTACGCAAAGAGTTCGCCGTATCAGCGGATCGTGGTAACGAAGGGCAAGACCGGCTACTCACTTTTCCTGAACGGCAATCTTCAATTCAATTCGTTTGACGAATACCGTTATCACGAAGCGCTGGTTCACCCCGCATTCGCAGCCTTTGAAGGCGAACCGAAACGCGTGCTGGTGTTGGGCGGCGGCGATGGCTTGGCTCTGCGCGAGATCCTGAAATACCGTTCCGTCGAGACGGTCCAGCTTGTGGATCTCGATCCGATGATGACCGGACTCTCCAGCGCACTGCCCGCTCTGGCCGAGCTCAACAACCATGCTCTGGCGGATCCCCGCGTTTCCGTCGCGAATGCTGACGCGTTTGTATGGCTCGACAACCCTGACCTGCCGCCGTTCGATATCGCCATCGTCGATTTTCCGGATCCGAATAATTTCGCGCTGGGGAAGTTATACACAACGCGCTTTTACAAATTGCTGAAGGCTAAGCTCAGCCCCGAAGCATCTGTCGTCATCCAGTGCACGTCACCGCTGATCGCTCGCAACTCGTACTGGTCGATAATCAAGACGCTCGAAGCGACGGGCTTCCACGTAAAGCCGTATCAAACAACCGTACCGAGTTTCGGCGTCTGGGGCTACGCACTTGCTAAGCAACAACCATTCGATTCGCCATCGCAGCCGTTGCTAAACGTCGAGCTAAAGTTCCTTAGCTCGAACTCATTCGCATCGATGTTCGAATTCCCGTCCGACATGACGCGGCCAGACGACATCGAGATCAACCGTCTAGACAACCAGGCTCTGGTGCATTATTACGAAACCGAGTGGAGGCGGTTCGAATAGCTTCCGCACAAACTGAAAACTAAAAACTGAAAACTAAAAACTTAAACGGAGAACTCCCATGGATATATTGCAGGACAAATCTTATAAGTTCGCTTTGCGAATAGTTAATCTCAGCGAGTATTTGACGGCCGATAAGAAAGAGTACGTTCTATCAAAAAAGATCCTAGATCCAGGAACGAACATCGGACTTCTGATCGAGGAAGGGAAGCAAGGTGAAAGTCGGCCGGACTTTATTCAAAAGTACTCGGTCGCAAATAAGGAAGCTTTCAAATCGCATTTCCTGTTGCGATTGCTGCGAGATTCAAAGTTCATAAAAGATTCGCAAGCGGATTCTCTCCTGTCGGACTGCGGCGAGTTACAAGGACTACTGATCACATCGCTGCGTACGGCAAGGAAGAATGAATAACATTTTCAGTTTTTACTTTTCAGTTTTTAGTTTCTCCGAAGAGTGAGACTTTCACGAAGAGAACTGCTAACCACTTTCCTCGGCGCGCCGTTTGCGATGGTGGCGTGTGGCGACAACGCGCGCAGATTTCCTGCGGGCGAGATCGTTGGGCAAAATGTCG
>JANPJL010000234.1:0-4491 GCA_031425495.1 Acidobacteriota bacterium | reverse complement strand
CAAGCTTTCGTGATCGGGGCGTTCTGCCAGTTCTGTCTGCTGTCTGCGATCACGACCTTCACAATGCTGATCATATTTGTCGTATCCCGCCTTCCGCGCTTTAGAAGTTAGCCGCCGTTTAAATCCATTTCATCGGATCTGCCGAATCCAAAGACGAGGTCATTGCTGCGAGTCGCAACGTTATGTACTTGGTCTTTTCCGTGGGAATGCGATAGCTTATAGGAGAAATCGATACTCTTATTTGTGGCTCAAGCTATCCTAAAAAGAATTGCGAATGGCGATGAAACGGCCGTCCAGGATTGTCTGGATACGTACGGAGGCTTGGTGTGGTCACTCGCGCGGCGAATGCTGAACAATTCGGACGATGCCGAAGACGCGGTTCAGGAGATCTTTGTCGATGTTTGGAAAAATGCCGAGCGTTTCGACGCTGAGCAGGCTTCCGAGACAACATTCATCGCGATGATCGCGCGACGAAGGATAATCGATCGCATTCGCTACTCAAAGCGCCGCCTGTCACCTGACTCCCTCGAAGACGTCATTCACGAACCGGCAAACACATTCGACGTGAGCCTGCAGACTTCGGTGGAGGCCGAAGAAGCTGCGAAAGCGATTCAGACCCTGCGGCCTGAGCAGCAGGAAGTATTACAACTGTCTATCGTCCACGGCCTGTCACATCAGGAGATCTCCGAAAGGACCGGGATGCCGCTCGGGACGGTCAAGACACATGCGCGGCGGGGAATTTTGCAGGCAAGAGAGCTTCTTGGCCTGGGTGGTGCAAAAACTTTTGAGGAGGTATCGGTATGAACAAAGAAACGAACGAGATCATGCTTGACCTCCTCATCAAAAAGGCTACATATGGCTTGGATGTTAACGAAGAGAAGCAGCTAGCCGAGCTCGAGCAGCAGGATGGGGTCGACGAATCCTTGTCCTTTGAGCTGACAGCAGCGTCGATCGGGATGATAGGAATTAACAACCGGGAGGAAATGCCGGCGGCTCTTCGCAAAAAGATCGCGGCGACCGCGCAGAAGCATTTTGCTTCACAACAGCCGGCAGCTATTACTTCCCGGGCCGGGATCCTCGTCGCTGACAAGGCGACGGGCGGGTCATGGTTCGGCTGGCTGGGATGGGGACTGGCCGCAGCGGCGTGTCTTGCACTTGCCTTTAATCTCTTCAACACGCCAACGCAGCGCGACGTCGTTCAGAATCCGGTCGCGACACCGACACCGGAAGAGAGATTGACTCCGGCGCAGCAGAGGCTTCGCCTTATCGACACAGCCTCCGATCTTGCTCGAGCTACTTGGGGACCCGGTAAAATGTCCAATGTGAGTCCATCGGGCGATGTTGTGTGGAGCGACGCTAAGCAAGCCGGCTACATGCGGTTGAGCGGGCTGCCGAAAAACGATCCGACGAAGGAGACCTATCAGCTTTGGATCGTCGCCGAGAATCAGGATGCAAAAACCCCGGTTGACGGAGGCACGTTCGACATCAGCTCGGACGGTGAAGTGATCATTCCTATCGACGCAAAAGTGAAAGCCGTAAATCCCCAAGCATTCGCCATTACTATCGAAAAACCCGGCGGTGTCCCCGTTTCGAAACAAGAGAAAGTCCCCGCTCTTGCTAAGCGTGAAACCTAGTCGCGGGCATCCACGTAGACAATTTCAGAATCTTGATAGAGTTACGCCTTTACGCATGATGTCAGCCTGGGCCACAAGCTGACTTTGCGCGTAAACGCGTAACTCTAACTTACGTTTATCTATTAACATCCGAGAATAAGGAGTTTTCTATGCGAATCAAGCAGATCTTTGCCGGTCTGATGGCAGTTTCACTTCTGTCCATGACGGCATTTGCGCAAAAGAATGGCGCGGACCTTCCCCCGATCAAAACCAAGGAATACCAGCTCAAGAATGGCCTGCGGGTCATAATGCACGAGGACCGATCCACACCGGTCGTCTCGGTCGGCGTTTGGTATCACGTCGGAGCGAAGAACGAGGTGGAAGGCCGAACCGGCTTTGCCCATCTGTTCGAACACATGATGTTCCAGGGTTCGAAGAACTACAACGCGGATTATTTCACACCGTTGCAGGAAGCCGGTGCGAACATCAACGGCACAACCAACCAGGATCGTACGTGGTATTACGAAACGGTTCCGTCAAATTTCCTTGAGCTGGCACTGTTCATGGAAGCAGATCGTCTGGGCGGGCTGCTTGAGGCAATGACACAGGAGAAGCTGGACAATCAACGTGATGTCGTAAAGAACGAACGTCGCCAGCGCGTGGATAATCAACCGTACGGTACGGCGTTCGAGAAGATCGGGGAGATCATGTACCCGAAGGGCCACCCTTATAATTGGACGACCATTGGCTCGCTCGACGACCTCCAGGCCGCATCGATGGACGATGTGAAAGGGTTCTTTCGACAGTATTACGTACCGAACAACACGATCCTCGTCCTCTCAGGAGACTTTCAGGAGAAGCAGGCCCGTACGTGGATAGATAAATACTTCGGAGCTATGCCGGCCGGAGCGCCGATAACGCGACCTAATCCGGCTCAGCCAAAACTCGACAAAGAGATCCGCACAAGCGTCGAGGATTCTGTGCCGCTTGCGCGTCGCTATTTCGTTTGGCACGGCGTTAAGACGTACGCCCCCGACGAACCGGCTCTCGACTTCCTGAGCTTTATTCTTTCCAGCGGACGTACGTCGCGACTTCAAAGCAACCTGGTTTACACCAAGGAAATGGCACAGCAGGTCGGAGCCTTTAGCGGAACCAACGAGGCGGCTGGTCTGTTCCAGGTTCAGACAACTGCACGGCCCGGCAAATCACTCGACGATATAGAGAAAGAGATCGATGCGGAAATTGCTCGCATCAAGACAACGCCGCCGACCTCCGAAGAAATGTCGCGGGCACTTAACAGCATCGAGTCACAGTCCGTTTTTGGTTTGCAGACGGTGCTCGGCAAGGCAGGCCAGTTGGCGACCTACGCAGGTTACCTCGGTAAGCCGAATTGGTTCCAGGCCGATATCGAGCGCTATCGCTCGGTAACGCCGGCCGATGTTCAACGTGTCGCGAACACGTACCTGACACCGAATCGCCTCGTGATGACATACACCCCTCGGGCGGGTGAAGCGGCCCGCACTCAGCGTGCGGCCGACCGTACGACCACGGCAACGGGACCGAAAGCGGACGCTAAGAAAGACGACGCGATGATGGCCGATCAGACGGCAAAACTGCCGAAGCCAGGTCCCGATCCGAAATTTGCACTTCCCCCGATCGAGAAAACAAAACTCTCGAACGGGATGGATCTCTGGATGGTCGAACAGCACGAGCTGCCGATCGTTTCGATGAACATGGTCTTCCGAACCGGATCGACAAATGAACCGGACGGCAGGACCGGCGTAGCGTCGATCACGTCGCAGCTTCTTGATGATGGTACGGCGACTCGCTCGGCCGCCCACATTGCGAATCAACTGCAATCGATCGGAGCGAATATGAACTCATCGTCCGGATGGGACTCGACCAATGTGTCGATTCAAACGCTGACGCGGAATCTCGACAAAGCGATCGATATCTATGCGGATGTTGTCCAGAATCCGGCGTTCCCCGCGACCGAGGTCGAAAGCCTTCGGGGCCGTCTGCTTATTGGCCTTCGCCAGCAGAAAGCAAATCCGAATGCGATCTCGGACGTCGTTTACAACAAAGTGCTCTACGGAGATCACGCGTACGGGCGGACCAACACCGAAGGCTCGATCAAGGCGATCACGCGGGATGATCTTGTCGCTTACTACGGTTCGACCTACAAACCGAATAACGCGACGTTGATCGTCGTCGGAAGTTTCAACAAGGCGGCCCTGAAAGGCCAGCTCGAGAAAGCTTTCGGCGGATGGAAAGGTGGCGATGTTTCGGCAAGAGACCTCGGCATGGCGAAGTCGATGGACAAGGCCGGGATCTATCTGGTCGATCGTCCGAATTCGGCACAGTCAGTCGTAAGTGTCGGTCAAGTCGGTGTCGACCGAATGAATCCGGACTACTACGCGATCACCGTGATGAATGCGATCTTAGGCGGCGGCTTTACGTCGCGGATCAACATGAATCTCCGCGAAGATAAGGGCTACACTTACGGCGCACGCAGCGGGTTTACTTTCCGACGCGGCGCGGGACCGTTCTCGGCAGGCGGCGATATCCAGACTGCGGTTACCAAAGAGGCGATCGCCGAGTTCATGAAGGAGCTCAACGATATTCGCGGCGGTCGACCGGTGACGCAGAAGGAGCTTGATTACAACAAGCAGAGTCTGATCCGTCGTTATCCCTCCGGTTTCGAAACGGTGGGTGCCATATCGAATAACCTTGCCAATCTCGTGACCTATGGTCTGCCCGATTCGTACTTCAACGAGTACATCTCGAAGGTCAATTCTGTGACAGTCGCAGATGTTGATCGGGTAGCGAAGAAGTACCTCGACCCGTCGAAGATGGCGATCGTTATCGTTGGAGACCG
>JANPJL010000233.1:0-21088 GCA_031425495.1 Acidobacteriota bacterium | reverse complement strand
ATCTGAAATTTCAGATCTGAAATTTGAGATCGTCCAGGGGTATGGTGTCAATGGTTAGCATGGAGGTCTCCAAAACCTTAGGTCCGGGTTCGAGTCCTGGTACCCCTGCCAAATAGATTTGTAGGAGAAACAGAAGTGGCCGAAGCAATTGGCGCGTTAGAAAAAGACAAGAAGAAGGAAGGCGTCGGGGAGTTTATCCGAGAGACCCGTGCCGAGCTGGATCGTACTACGTTTCCGTCGTCGGAAGACGTAAAGAACACGACGATAATCGTTATCATCAGCGTGATCTTCTTCGCGATCTATCTTTTTCTAATTGACCAGTCATGGACCTATATTTTGGAAGCTCTGACATGGGCTGTGAATAAGATCGCGGGAGTGTAAGGATTTGGCAATGAGGCAGTGGTATTTCATCCACACATATTCGGGACATGAGAACAAGGTGGTCGAAAGCCTGCAGGCGCGTATTCGCGACATGGAGCTGGCCGAACAGATCCCCGGGCTCCTCTTACCGAAAAAGCCGGTTGTCGATATCCGCGGCGGTAAGGAGCACATTACCGAGCTTCTTATGTATCCAGGCTACGTTCTAGTCGAGATCGAATGCGACGAGAAAGGTAAAATCCCGGACAGTGTATTCCATGCGATCAAGTCGACGCCGAAGGTCACCGGTTTTCTCGGCGGTAAGCAGCCGACGCCGCTTGCTCAGGCTGAGGTCGATCAGATAGTCAAGAATATCGAAGAGGCTACCGAGAAGCCGAAACCGAAATACACCTATACGGTGAGCGAAGTAGTTCGTATCAAATCGGGACCGTTCGCGAGTTTTACCGGAAAGGTCGAAGAAGTAAACGAAGAAAAGACGACTCTGAAGGTCACCGTGACGATCTTTGGGCGTTCGACCCCGGTCGAGCTCAACTTCCTTGATGTCGAAAAGGTTACGTTTGCGGAAGAAGAATAGAATGAGGACATTTTTGGGGAATTAGCCACAGAGCGCACCGAGATCTTTAGTGATCTTTCTCTGTGATCTCTGTGGCAGATCTTCGAAATCGTTAATCGAAAAAAGCAATGGCAAAGAAAATAACAGGTTATATCAAGTTGCAGATCCCGGCCGGTAAGGCGAATCCGGCGCCGCCGATCGGCCCCGCGCTTGGACAGCACGGCGTAAACATCATGGAGTTCTGTAAGGCATTCAATGCCAGAACACAGAACGACGATCCGGATATGAAGATCCCGGTCGTGATCACGGTTTACGCGGACCGCTCGTTCACGTTCGAGACTAAGACTCCCCCGGCGGGCGACTTGCTTCGAAAGGCGGCCGGTATTCCAAAGGGTTCAGGCAAGCCGAACAAGGAAAAAGTCGGGACGATCTCTCGAGACAAGATCCGCGAGATCGCAGAAAAGAAAATGCAGGACCTGAATACGACGAACATCGACTCAGCGATGAGGACGATAGAAGGAACTGCGAAGTCGATGGGATTGACGGTTGTATAGATTTGCGATATTCGATTTGCGATTTTCGATCGCTTTCGAGTTCGCATTTAGGGAGAGATAGGGATTTCGAGGGCCGAAGAGATCGCAAATCGGCAATCGCAAATCGAAAATCTCGTTAGTACCTGGAGGAAAAATGAAACGAGGAAAGAAATACCTCGCCGCGCTTGAGAAAGTCGAGTTCGGCAAGAAGCACACGCTTGAAGAAGGCGTCGCTAAGTTGAAAGAGATCGCATTCGCGAAGTTCGACGAAACCGTCGAGGTAACGATGTGGTTGGGTGTTGACCCGCGAAAGGCGGATCAGCTTGTTCGCGGAACCATTGTTCTTCCGCACGGTTTGGGTGGAGCAGCTAAAAAAGTTGTCGTCATTGCACAGGGCGACAAGATCAAAGAAGCTGAAGCCGCAGGAGCAGACATCGTAGGTGGCGACGACCTGGTCGAAAAGATCAAGGGCGGCTGGCTCGAATTCGACGCTCTGATCGCTACGCCCGACATGATGGGCAAGGTTGGTCAGTTGGGTAAGATCCTCGGTCCTCGAGGATTAATGCCAAATCCGAAAACAGGTACCGTTACGATGGACGTGAAAACGGCTATCGAAGAAACGAAAGCGGGTAAGGTGGAGTACCGTGTCGATAAGACCGGTGTAATTCACTCGCCCGTTGGGAAAGTTTCGTTTGACGACACCAAGTTGCAGGAGAACGCGAGAGTTCTTATTAACGCGGTGATCAAGGCGAAACCGACGACGGCGAAGGGCCGTTACCTGAAGAAGATCAATCTTGCGGCGACCATGAGTCCGGGCGTGCTGCTCGATGAGCTGGCGTACGTTTAATAGGTGAGGGATTAGGAAATGAAAACACGAGAAACAAAACAGAAAGATCTGGTCGCTCTCACCGAGTCGCTCCAGAACGCCAAGTCCGCGATGGTCGTGAGCTTCTCGAAGCTCACGGTGAACAAGGACATCGAGTTCCGTAATCACCTACGTGAAGCAGGCGCGAGATATCGGGTCGTAAAAAACACACTCGCTCGTATAGCCGCGAAGGACACTCAGTTCGAGCAGGCGACTGAGCATTTCAAGGGCGTGACGGCGATCGCGTGGACAGAGAACGATCCGGTCATACTGGCCAAGTCGATCTCGAAGTTCATGAAGGACAACGCCGAGATCTACACCTTTAAAACGGGTGTCGTCGATGGAAGGCTTGTCGATTTGAAGCAGGTTCAGGACATCGCGAGTTTGCCTTCGAAAGAAGAGCTTATCTCGAAGATGCTCTGGGTCCTCAACGCACAGGCACAGCGAATCGTTACCGTTATCAACGCGGTGCCGCGCGACCTGGCAATTGTTATAAAGCAGATCGGCGACAAAATTCCCGAGTCGGGTGGAGCTGCAACGGCAGAGGCCCCGGCGGCAGAAGCGCCGGCAGTCGAGGCTGTTGCTGACGAGACTCCGGTAGCGACCGAAGAAGCTGCTCCGGCAGCGACCGATCAAGCACCGGCCGAAGTGACTGAGGCAGCGGCCCCGGGAGCAGAAGCACCTGCGGAGTCGATTCCGGCAGAAGAAGTTTCGACGGCTCCGGCCGAAGAGACCGCTCCGGCTGAAGAAGCGGCGACCGCGCCTGCGGAAGAGCCCGCTCCGGAAGCGGCCAGCGAGGAAGCTCCTGCGGCTGAAGGCGACGAGAAAGCAGAATAGGTTTTTTGAGGTCACGATCCTTCGGTAATTTCATTCTCAGATCTCATATTTGAAATTTGAAATTTGAAATTCGAAATTGGAAGAGGAATTTGAAACCTCAGATTTGAAATTGCGGACGACCGCGTCCGTTAATGGCCGTACTCAAGGAAAACGAGCCGAGCGATTTGTCAGGTCGCTTTGGCGTCGGACACGAGGGAAAAGGTGATGCAACCCGGTTCCCGAAGTCCCGTGGGTTCTAGCGGCTGACAACTAAAATGATCGTTGCTCGTGGATGGTTGTTCGTTGCGAAGGAAGCGACGATCGACGATCGACGAACCACGATCGATAACAAAGAACCCTGAACAGGAGATAGAAATAATCATGGCGATCACAAAAGATGATGTAGTTGAGTATTTGAAGGGCATGACGCTTCTCGAAGCGTCCGAGCTGGTCAAGGAACTCGAAGAAGTATTTGGTGTTTCGGCTGCTGCTGCTGCGGCTCCGATGATGATGGCGGCTCCGGCCGATGGCGGCGGTGCGGCTGCAGCTGAAGAGAAGGATGCGTTCGACGTTATTCTTACAGCTGCTGGCGGCAACAAGATCGCGGTCATCAAGGTTGTTCGTGAAGTAGTCGCGGGACTAGGCCTCAAGGAAGCGAAGGATCTGGTCGACGGAGCCCCAAAAGCGCTGAAAGAAGGCGTTTCGAAGGCAGAAGCCGAAGAGATCAAGACGAAGCTTACGGAAGCGGGCGCTTCGGTCGAAGTCAAATAGCTTGTCGGGACCGGTTTGGAGTCAGCCTTTGGTCGCAACCATCGGCTGAACTCCAAGCCACCCCGGTATTATTTGTGCCGACGAAGTGTAGCTGTTACACTGGTGTCCAGCGTTCGATAGATAACTAGGTCGATTGAGTCGCGCTTGACGTCGGTGACGGATGTGAAGCCCAATGTTTTACTAGGGTTTCTTGCGGTTTTGGAGCGATCGGAACGATCGCCAAAATGGGGTCGGTGTCTTTTTTGCGACACTCTCGAAAAATTAATTAAGTAGCGATTTACTGCTGAAAAGCGGTCAGGGCAGACTTTACCCTCGACCGCATTTGCCGTCTTTTCTTGAAAAGTTTGCTCTGGGGAGTGCCGGTAACACGGGAATCCTAGCAACAAACGACGGATAAATCAACAGGTATTTTTTCACGCTTTTTACGCATATGATCAACAATCCGCTTCAAAATAATTCACACGGTCTGGGACGCCGAACCAGCCAGTCGCCGGAACGGAAGGATTTCTCGAAGATCTATACGACAGCACAGATCCCGAATCTTATCGAAGTGCAGCGCGAGTCATACAATCGCTTTCTGCAGATGGATCTGATCCCGGAAGAGCGCGATAACATCGGGCTCCAGTCGGTCTTCGGTTCGATCTTCCCGGTATCAGATTTCCGCGAGACCGCCACGCTTGAATACGTCGAATTCCAGATCGGTAACTGGCAGTGCAAGTGCGGTAACCTCGAGGGCCTCGAGCATCTGCGAGCAAACTGTAAGGATTGCGGATCGAAGATCAAGGTCGATCCATTCAACCCGGCGGAAGTGCTTTGCAACAACTGCGGCACATTTAACGCTGTTCGCCCAAAGTTGTGTCCTAACTGCGGCGAGCCGGTCGGTCTAAAGCACAAGCATGATCAGCAGGAGTGCCAGGAACGAGGCATGTCCTACAGCGTTCCGCTAAAGGTTAAGATCCGGCTTACCGTTTTCGATAAGGATGCCGAGACCGGAACGCCAACGATCCGCGATATCAAGGAAGAGGATGTTTTCTTTGGTGAGATCCCGCTGATGACTGACAACGGGACCTTCATCATCAATGGAACCGAGCGTGTGATCGTATCGCAGCTCCACCGTTCGCCCGGTGTTTTCTTCAAGGGCGACCGCGACGATTACCTGGCGAAGATCATTCCGTATAGAGGATCTTGGGTCGAGTTCGAGTACGACCAGAAAGGCATCCTCCACGCGCGTCTTGGTAAGCGAAAGATCCTCGCGACGATTTTCCTCCGAGCTCTCGGTATGTGGTTGTCACCGCAGATCGACATGAAGACAGTGTCGGACAGCATTCTCGAAGAGGTGGTCAAGAACGCCGAGTATACGAATGCCGATATTCTGAAACTCTTCTACACGATCGATGAGGCCGTTGTCTCCAAAGGCAAGATCTTCATGAGCGTGAAGGCCGAAGGCACGACGAACCTCGTCGGTATGCGTTCCGAAGAGGACATAAAAGATAAGAAGGAAGAGATCACTAAGATCGGCAAGAAGGTTACAAAGTCGGCGATCGCCGAGCTTCGCAGGTTGAAGAAGGAAAAGGTTGAGGTCTCAGTTAACGATTTCGAGGGCTCGTTTGCGGTTGACGATATCGTGAACACCGAGACCGGCGAGGTGATCGTTGAATCCAATACCGAGCTTACGGCCGCTCGTCTTCAGCAGGTCATCGAAGAGAATATTCAAAGCTTTGCGTTGTTCTTCCCGAAAGCTGACGAGATCGGTGAAGTGATCGCCCAGACGTTGCGGAAGGATACGATCATGAAGCCCGTCGACGCTCTACTCGAGATCTATCGAAAGATGCGACCCGGCGATCCGCCAACCGTTCCGACTGCTTACCATCTGCTCGAAGGAATGTTCTTCGATCCGCGACGGTTCGACCTTTCGCGTGTTGGCCGCCTGAAGTTCAACATCAAGATGGGACGTCCGGAACGCGATCGTATCAACGATCCGCTTCTTGATGCTGAAGACTTCGTCGAGGTGGTGAATTACCTGCTTCGGATGAAGAAGAACAGCGAACACTATTCGCAGGACGACATCGACCATCTCGGCAACCGCCGAGTACGAGCTGTCGGCGAATTGCTCGAGAATCAATTCCGTATCGGTCTGGAGCGCATGGAGCGTGCGATCAAGGAGAAGATGTCGATCCAGCAGGACATGTTCACCACGATGCCGCGCGATCTTGTTAACGCAAAGCCGGTGACGGCGGCGGTCCGCGAATTTTTCGGTTCATCGCAACTTTCGCAGTTCATGGATCAGACGAATCCGCTTTCCGAGATCACTCACAAACGCCGCCTGTCGGCCCTCGGGCCAGGCGGTCTGTCGCGTGAGCGTGCCGGATTCGAAGTCCGCGACGTTCACCCGACTCACTACGGACGCATCTGCCCGATCGAGACGCCTGAAGGTCCGAACATCGGTCTCATCTCGTCGCTCTCGTGCTTCGCGCGTATTAACGAGTTTGGATTTATCGAATCACCATACCGAAAGGTCGAAGATGGACGTGTGATCGAATACGTCAAGATCCATAACGGTGGTGATACGAAGTTCAAACCGCGGGAACACGTCCCGACCGAAGAAGTAGAGAAGGCCAACAAGAAGCTTGCGAAAGACGGTGGTAAGCAGGCTGAATTCGAGCCGTTTCCGTTTTACCTCACAGCGTGGGAAGAGGACAAATGGATCATCGGCCAGGCGAATATCGAGCTGGAGGAAAAAGGTTTCCTCGTAAACGAACGAAACGCAGCTCGGCAGAAGGGTGAGTTCATCACCGCCGACCGTGCGGACATCCAGTACATGGATGTCTCACCGAAGCAGTTGGTTTCGGTTGCGGCGTCTCTTATTCCGTTCCTCGAAAATGACGATGCTAACCGAGCCCTTATGGGTTCGAACATGCAGCGTCAGTCCGTACCGCTTCTTCGTGCCGAATCTCCGTACGTCGGAACCGGAATGGAGAAGATCGCGGCACGTGACTCGGGTGCGGTCGTGATCGCGAAACGAAACGGCGTTGTCGATTACGTCGATTCCGAGCGCATCATCGTAAAGGCCGATCATCGGGTCGACGGAACGATCTCGCGTGAGGTTACGGCGGACATTTATTCGCTGGTGAAGTTCAAGCGTTCGAACCAGAACACTTGTATCAACCAGCGGCCGATCGTTGGTGTCGGCGAACACGTCACGAAGGGGCAAGTCATGGCCGACGGGCCGTGTACCGATCGGGGCGAGCTCGCTCTCGGTCGTAACGTGCTCGTGGCATTCATGCCTTGGCGCGGTTACAACTTTGAGGATGCGATCCTGGTTTCCGAGCGGCTCGTGAAGGACGACTACTACACGTCGATCCATATCGAGGAGCTTGAGATCGAGGCTCGCGATACGAAGCTGGGACCGGAAGAGATCACGCGTGACATCCCAAACATCGGCGAGAACATGCTCCGCGATCTCGACGAGTCCGGCATCATCCGCATCGGTGCTCAGGTCAAACCCGGTTCGATCCTTGTCGGTAAAGTGACGCCGAAGGGCGAGACGCAATTGACCGCGGAAGAAAAACTTCTTCGTGCGATCTTTGGTGAGAAGGCCGGCGACGTTAAGGACGCTTCGCTAACCTGCCCGCCGGGAATCGACGGTACAGTCGTCGACGTTCAGGTCTTCACCCGAAAGGGTCAGGACAAGGACGAGCGAAGCCTCGACATCGAGGGCATGCAGGAAGAATCGCTGCGACGCGATCTCGAAGACGAGATCCGTATTTTGCAGGAGCAGCGTGACGAGCGCATCTACGAGCTCTTTGATCGTCGAAAGCTGACGAACGATTTAAAGGACGGCAAGGACGTAATTCACAAGAAGGGTGCGACGTTGTCGCGCGAGATGATGAAGGAGCTTGATCCGCGGCTGCTGAGAAAGATCGAGGTTTCGGCCGGATCGATCGACGTATCGGCTGAGGTCAAAGAATACGAACAACGGACGGACAGGCAGATCAACATCCTCTCGGACATTTACGACGAGAAGATAACGAAGCTCAAGCAGGGCGACGAGCTGCCCCCGGGTGTGATCAAGATGGTCAAGGTCTTTGTCGCGATGAAGCGCAAGCTTTCTGTCGGTGACAAGATGGCCGGACGTCACGGTAACAAGGGCGTTATCGCTCGCATCCTGCCGGAAGA
The DNA here is from genome assembly GCA_031425495.1 of Acidobacteriota bacterium. Lineage (GTDB taxonomy): Bacteria > Acidobacteriota > Blastocatellia > Pyrinomonadales > Pyrinomonadaceae > OLB17. The sequence continues at coordinate 12,996 of JANPJL010000233.1, read as the reverse complement.
GGATATGCCGTATCTGCCGGACGGAACTCCGGTCGAGATCGTGCTGAATCCGCTCGGCGTGCCGTCGCGTATGAACGTCGGTCAGATCCTCGAGACGCATCTCGGCTGGGCCGCACGCGTCCTCGGTATGCACTTCGCAACGCCGGTCTTTGACGGGGCAAGCGAGAAAGAGATCAAGGAATATATCCATCAGGCGAATGCCAAGTACGACGAACTCGGTCTGCCGCCATCGGTCGGACCGTCGGGCAAAACCCGACTATACGACGGTTTGACCGGCGATCAGTTCGAGCAGAAGGTGACCGTCGGTTACATCTATATGCTCAAGTTGTCGCACCTTGTGGACGACAAGATCCATGCACGCTCGATCGGACCGTACTCGCTGATCACGCAGCAGCCGCTCGGTGGTAAGGCTCAGTTCGGCGGACAGCGGTTCGGTGAGATGGAGGTTTGGGCACTCGAAGCATACGGTGCGGCGCACATCCTACAGGAATTGCTGACATGCAAATCCGATGACGTGGCCGGCCGTTCGAAGATCTACGAAACGATCGTCAAGGGCGTTTCGAACTTCGAGCCGGGTATTCCCGAATCGTTCAACGTGTTGGTCCGCGAGCTGCAGTCACTCTGCCTCGACGTCGAGCTTATCCAGGAGGATGAGATCGACCCCGAGGAAGTGGCGGCCGGCGTGGATGCGATCGTAGGAGTTGATTAGTCAATTTTGGATTTTGGAATTTGGATTTTGGATTGAAGCCAGCTTCGCCAGAATCCAAAGTCCGAGTCTAAAAAGACGATTTTGAATTTGGATTTCGGATCTACAGAACACCGTTTCAAAGAATCCAAAATCTAAAATCTAAAATCCAAAATGGAGAAACATGTTTCGATTTAATAACGAGAACAAAACACAACTGACCACGAATTACGAAGCTATCCGAATTTCGTTAGCCTCGCCGGAGAAGATTCGTTCGTGGTCGCACGGAGAGGTGACCAAACCGGAAACGATCAACTACCGCACCTTTAAGCCGGAGCGTGATGGTCTGTTCTGTGCCCGCATCTTCGGACCGGTTTCCGACTGGGAATGTCTGTGCGGAAAATATAAGCGGATGAAGCATCGCGGTGTTATCTGCGACAAGTGCGGTGTTGAAGTTACGCAGAGCAAGGTTCGACGCGAACGCCTGGGACACATCGAGCTTGCGAGCCCATGTTCGCACGTCTGGTTCTTCAAGGGCCTGCCGTCCAGAATTGGACACCTTCTCGATATAACGTTGCGCGATCTGGAGAAGATCCTTTACTTCGAAACTTACATCGTGATCGACGAGGGTGACGTTCCGGACCTCAAGCAGAAAGAGCTGCTGACGGACGAGCGTTATCGCGAGCTGATGCGTGATTATCCGAATCAGTTCGTCGCGAAGATGGGTGCTGAGGCGATCAAGGAACTGTTGATGAAGATCAACGTTCCGGAACTGGTCGAAGAGCTTCGCGCAAAAATGAAGGACGAAACTTCGCAGCAGAAAAAGCTGAAGTATTCGAAGCGTTTAAAAGTTTCGAATTCGTTCTCACGTTCAGGCAACAATCCGGAATGGATGATCCTCGACGTGATCCCGGTCATCCCGCCCGAGCTTCGTCCGCTCGTGCCTTTGGACGGCGGACGCTTCGCGACATCGGATCTTAACGATCTCTATCGTCGAGTTATCAACCGTAACAACCGTTTGAAAAAGCTCATCGAGCTTCGAGCTCCCGAGGTCATTGTCCGAAACGAAAAGCGAATGCTTCAGGAGGCGGTCGACGCTCTGTTTGATAACGGACGTCGCGGTCGTGTTCTTCGCGGAGCGAACAACCGTCCGCTGAAATCACTGTCGGGCACCCTCAAGGGTAAACAGGGACGTTTCCGGCAGAACCTGCTTGGAAAGCGTGTCGATTACTCCGGCCGTTCGGTCATCGTGGTCGGTCCGGAATTGAAACTGCACCAGTGCGGTCTTCCAAAGAAGATGGCGCTCGAGCTGTTCAAGCCGTTCATCTACAACAAGCTTGAAAAGGATTCGCATGCGGCGACGATCAAGCAAGCCCGCGAAATGGTCGAACGGCAGGAGCCGATCGTCTGGGACATTCTCGAAGAAGTGATTCGCGAGCACCCGGTTCTGCTGAACCGTGCACCGACGCTTCATCGACTCGGTATTCAGGCATTTGAGCCCGTGCTGGTCGAGGGTAAAGCGATCAAGATCCACCCGCTCGTCTGTACGGCTTTCAACGCCGACTTCGACGGTGACCAGATGGCGGTGCATATCCCGCTGTCAGCAGAGGCGCAGATCGAAGCAAGCGTTCTGATGCTGGCGTCGAACAATCTTCTGTCACCTGCAAGCGGCCAGCCGATCACAGTTCCGTCGCAGGACATCGTGCTCGGGTGTTATTACCTGACACTTGGACGCGACGAAATGAAGGGCGATGGAAAAGCTTTCGGTTCGATCGACGACGTGCTACTCGCACTCGATGCGGAAGTGATCGAGACGCAGACCAAGATCCGTCTTCGTTGGAAGGGTGATCTACTTGACCTTGCACTCGAGCATCACAATCAGGACGTAATGCGTGCGACGGTCCGCGATGTCGAGCGTGTGATCGATACAACTGCCGGCCGCGTGATCCTAAATGAACGTCTTACACGCGACGGCCTCCCGTTCGTGAACGGAACGCTCAAGAAGAAGGGCCTGCAGTCATTGGTTAGTTATTGTCATCTGAAGCTCGGACATGAAGCGACTGTGCTTCTGCTCGACGACCTGAAGACGATGGGCTTTCTTTACGCGACCAAGTCCGGAATGTCGATCGGCATTGACGACATGGTGACGCCGCCGACCAAGAAGGACATTATTGAAAGGGCGCGTAAGGAAGTAGACAAACTGCAGAAGCAGTACGAAGACGCGACGATGACAAACATGGAACGCGAGAACAAGGTGACGGCGATCTGGTCCGAAGTAACGGACGAAGTTGCGAAGGCCATGTTCAAGGCGATGCACACACGTGAAGCCGAGCGAAAGGAACTCAATCCGATCCTCGTGATGGCTGACTCGGGTGCTCGTGGTTCGGACGCCCAGATCCGTCAGCTCGCCGGTATGCGTGGACTGATGGCGAAGCCGTCGGGTGAGATCATTGAGACCCCGATCGTCGCAAACTTCCGCGAAGGTTTGAATGTGCTGCAGTACTTTATCTCGACGCACGGTGCCCGAAAGGGTCTGGCCGATACGGCTTTGAAAACCGCTGACTCGGGTTACCTAACGCGACGCCTCGTTGACGTTGCCCAGGACGTTATCGTGTCTGAGCAAGACTGCGGAACGCTCCGCGGTGTGTGGGCAGAGGCGATCATCCGCAACGGTGAAGAGGTTGAGAGTTTGCGGGACCGCATCGTCGGTTGCACATCGCTCGACGATATCGTCGATCCGGTTGAAGGCACAACGATCGTTACGGCGAACACGGAGATCAACGAAGATCTCGCTGCACAGGTCCAACTCTCGGGTCTGCAGAAGGTCCGACTCCGGTCGGCACTTACCTGCGAGAGCCGACGCGGGATCTGCGTAAAGTGTTACGGCCGCAATCTTGCGACCGGAAACACTGTCGAGATCGGCGAAGCAGTCGGTGTGATCGCGGCACAATCGATCGGTGAGCCCGGGACTCAGCTTACGATGCGTACGTTCCACGTCGGTGGTACAGCTCGCCTCGAGCAGGAGACCAAGCACATCGCTGCGATGGACGGAACGGTCAAGTATCTTGACGATCTGAAAGTGATCAAAAACCGCAACAAGGAAATGATCTCGCTCAAGCGGCAGTCGGAGATCGCACTCGAGGACGAGCGCGGACGCGAGGTCGCTCGATACCAGGTTGTTTACGGTGCGCAGCTTCACGTAAAGGACGGTCAGAAGGTTACAGAGGACGATCAACTCGTCACTTGGGATCCGTTCACGTTCGCCATCCTCACCGAGGTCAAGGGTACTGTGAAGTATCAGGATCTGAAGGAAGGCAAGACGGTCGAAGAGGAGATCGATAAGGTCACAGGTCAGAAGCGTCTGGTTGTTAAAGACTCGGATGAGAAAAATCAACCGCGTCTCGAGATCAAAGACGGTAACAAGACACTCAAGACCTATCAGATGCCCATCCGTGCAAATCTGCTCGTCGAGGACGGACAGGCGATTCAGCCGGGCGACGTGATCGCGAAGATCCCGCGTGAGACGACCAAGACGAAAGATATCGTCGGTGGTCTGCCGCGTGTCGTCGAGCTATTCGAAGCTCGCCGTCCGGGTGAGACTGCGATGATGTCGGAGATCAACGGAATCGTAAGATTCGGTCCGATCGCAAAGGGTAAACGTAAGATCGTCGTCACAGGCGACGACGGTGCGGAACGCGAGTACGATATTCCGCGTGGTACACACATCAACGTGCAGGAAGAAGATCGTGTACGTGCCGGTGAACCGCTCATGGACGGTCCGCTGAACCCGCACGATATTTTGCGTGTTCTCGGAACGAGTGCGTTGCAGAACTACCTGGTTAATGAGATCCAGGAAGTTTACCGTCTGCAGGGTGTGAACATTAACGACAAGCACATCGAGGTGATCGTTCGTCAGATGCTTCGATGGGTGAAGATCAAAGAAGTCGGTGACACCGATTTCCTGATGGAAGAACAGGTCGACCGTTTTCGTTACGAGGACGAGAATCGTCGAGTGGCGGAAGAAGGCGGCAAGACTTCAGTCGGCGAACCGCTGCTGCTTGGAATCACGAAAGCGTCGCTCTCGACGGATTCGTTCATCTCTGCAGCAAGCTTCCAGGAGACGACACGAGTTCTTACGGAAGCGGCGATCTCGGGACGCATCGATTATCTACGGGGTCTGAAAGAGAACGTCATCATGGGACGCCTCATCCCGGCCGGTACCGGTATGAAGTATTACCGCAACGTGAAAATTGCGGCTGACAGGACGGAGAACCGCAAGGTTGAGGACGAGTTCGACGAACTCGCCGAGCTTCGCGGGGGTATTGATATCCCGGTTCTTGTCGGCGTACCCGGCGTTGACACCGACGCAGGTTACGACGAAGCCGAGGAAACACTGGACGATCTCAGTCTTGAAGAAGACGAGGTTTTTGACGATTCGATCAAGCCCGATGGTTTGGTGGACATCGTTGATGCCGAGGATGACTTTTAAGGTCGGCGTTTAGTTTGGGAAAGAGAAAAGCTGCCCGAGAGATCGGGCAGCTTTTTTTGTGTATCGAGTCTGGTCTTGCAGCAAACTAAAGTTTGCTGACCGTCCAACAAACTTTAGTTTGTTACAGGGTTTGGATATCCGGCGTCAGCAACTGAAGTTTGCTGAACCGTCTAACTTCAGTTTGTTGCGCGGTTTCGATATCCCGAGCGTGCAACACTGACCAAACGATCTTTACCGAATTTCGATGTCCGAATAGGTCTCCGTCGTCAGGGTTCTATTGATGTACTCCTTTCCCTCGTGAACCTTACGAACGAGGATCTCCCTTTCAATCCGTCGAATGAACGCATCGACTTTGTCGATCCAGAACGTCTGTTTCGCTTCGACATGGTCGTAGGTGCCGGAAAGTAAGTAGCACGTCCGCCCGTCCACCTCCCGCTCGCCAATTACCTTCGGTTCGATAAGTCCTGCAAAAAACTTATCACTCAGCTCGAACTCGTCTCGAAATACGAAGACGTGGATTATAAAGAGAGACCACCCACCGTCGGCTAGTGTTGCGACGGAGACTCCATCTCGCGGAAGTTTATACTCTTGTTCAACTTTGCCCCCAACCTCCAGCCAGCTTCTACTTCGTTCGATCTTAAGCGACTTCGCGCGGCCGCTTTGGCTCCAATCTATGGACGCCTTCTTTCCCCGACTGTATTCGATTTGGAAAGGCACATCAGTTTCGATCTTCTCAGTACCGTCAAAGTTGGAGCTATGGCTGTTGATCCCTCGCGATCTGTAATATTGGAGGTTACCGTATCTTTCGGCGACAGCATTAATCACCGTTTTAGCGTCTGTGGGGTTGACGATTTGGTTATGATCCGTCGCCCCGGGGTCCGGGCCGATTCTTTTTGTAGCAGCACTTGATGAGCGGTCACTCAGCGACGAGCAGGCCGCAGTAATTCCAAGGATTGCAAAAATTGAAAGGGCAAATAATCCAAAGATGTGTTTCATATTACCTCGCCTGGGGACGGATACTACTGTTTTTTCCTCGTGCCCACTGCTTTCTGATGCATTTCAACCGCCTTCGTCGCAGATTGGGCCAAGGACCTGTTTATTTCTGTCGGCGCCACCTCTTGATTCTGGTACTCGATGTTCGCATTAGCGAGAATCGTATTTACCTTCTCCTCAGTATCTAATCGGTTCGCAACAATTTGAGCTTTTGTGTCTACCGCCGAGAGTAAGAACGCTTCGGCGATCCGACTTGGAGAAGCGAGGTTATAACTAACCCCTCCGCTCGGGCCGCTAATATTTCCGGACATATTGATGGTTGGATCGAAGGATTCCGCAAGATCTTTTATAAAAGCTTTTTGCATCTCAGTTTTCTTATTACCCGACGCTGCCCGTGCTATCGTCTGCTCTCTATAGTGTCCGGCATTGAGTACCATCCCCAATTGGACTGCGAGATTCCCTTCCTTTTCCTTGCCAACGATGACAGTCTTCGCCTCGGTAGGTTTCGGGCCAGGATCCTCGACAATATCCTCCTCTTCTCCATCCGGGTTCTCTCCCGACTGTAAACCGGTTGGATCGGTCAAAATCAAAGGGCGATTCAGCGAGTACGCATATCGATTGAATGTCTGCGGATTCACTGACTTGCCTGAAGCAAGCAGCGGATCGACTGCCGTGAATCGTCCATGTCCGTTGTTATAATAGCGAGCTTCCGCGAAATCTAGTCCGCTTTCTTCGTCACGTTGATAGCCGGTGAATTTCTGCCTGACGCCGTCGTCGACGCCGTACTTCAAGGTGGCCGTGCGATAAACCGCGTCGGATGCAAGCTCTTCACCAAAAGGCATGAAGTCGCGTCGAGAAATTATTTGGCCCCGGCTGTTGGTCAAAACGCGAGGGCTTCCGAGAGGATCGGTGGCGGTGTAATTTACCGTTGGCTCCTGGACTGGTGCCGCCGTCGACATCTCTGCTATCAGCTTGCCCAAACCATCGTAGACATAAATTGTCGTCTCGGTGGGTGTGACCTTTTTGACGCGTTTACCAGTCGGGTCGTATCGATACGCACCGGCAACTTCGTCTTGGGCGTCGCGCACCTTGATCTGTTTATTGTCGCCGTTGAATACGAACTGACGGCCTTGGGCGTCAGCGACCAGATTGCCAACCGGATCATAGGAGTAACCCTGATCCTCTCGAAAGCGATTAGTATTCGCATCGACCTGAGGAAGCGTTAGATTATTGATCGGCAGCTGTTGAGAGCCAACGTTCTGCCAAAATGAAATGCGGTTGCCGTAGCGGTCGTAATCAAATCCCTGGCTCCAGGTTTGACTGCCGTTATTCATTTCCCTCACCTCAGTGATACGGTGAAGCGAATCGTAGCGGTAGGTCTGAACGAACGGAGTTTGACCTCCCGCAGAGCTGATCGTCTGCCTTGCAATATTTCCGGTATTTCTGGAAGCGTCCACGTTTCCGTTCGTGTCGAGTTCGCCGTAATGATAGTTCAGTCTCCACAGGCTTGCATCTCCCGGCGATTGCCCAAGACCTAGTTGTGTCACCTGCCCGCGGCTGTTCACCTGGGCGCTTTCCCACAAGCCGTTCCCCAATTGGAGCTGCTTGATCACACCCGATGCGGTATAGGAGAAATTTGCCGCATAATTCTTGAACGGACCATTTGCGACACGACTCGCTATCGCAGTCAGGTCACCGTCAGGTTCGAGAAAGTTTTTAGACACCCGTCCTGAAGGATAGGTCTGCTCAGTCAAAGTTCCTGCAAGATTATATTTATAAGCCGAGGGAAAGGTTCGTCCCTCGGTTTCCTGTTCGCTTGCCGTCAGGCGGCCGTTCGCATCATACCCACGATACCGCATTTGCGATATAGACGATTGTACTTTTGTAAGTTTGCCTTTCGAGTGAAGGACGCTTTCATCGTCGTAAATAAATGTAACTGTCGGACTCCAGTCCGAATACGAGCGCCCGAGTTGGCGGTTTAACTGATCGTAACCGGTCGTAATGACCACGTTCTTTGCATCGGTTGAGGTCAGGAGATTTCCGTTCCCGTCGTACGAAAATCCGATAGTCCAGTTGTTGTTGTCCGGATAGCCGGTAGTATTCAGGGAAGTGTTCACCGCCTGCTCCGGCTGCCGGACCCGAACGATCCTACCTAGTGAATCGTGCAGGAAGTAACGGTACTGAACACCCTGATGAACGCGGATCATTTTCCCAAGTGCGTTGTAAAAATAATCTGTCGCCTGAACTGGTGCGTCAACGCTGCCGAGTTCACCTGTCCGATCCGGTTCATCGACTCTGCGTATTTGCCCAAACGCATCGGTAATGTTCCGGCGCCTTTTTCCTGCCTGGTCGGTGACGGTAGACGTGTTCGCCGCAATATCAGTAGTCACCGCTCCCGTCGTACTGGCATTACTACCCCAAGGTGCTGGCAACGCGGAGCCCGTGAACGTCTCAACCTCCTGCTTTTCGCCGGTGTGCCAAGATTTTGAACGCGTCCAGCCCATCGTTTGCTCGGACGACGCCTGCGTCGAATAAGCCGCCCGATACGGATTCGAAGTCAGTTGGTACGTGTACCCGTTTGGGGCAATGTACTCGATCTTATACCGCGTTTGAACTTTGATACCATCCGTCTCATTAACGGCTGACTGAGTTGCGGCGTCTTCCAAAGTCTTTGAAAGGCGCACTCGTCCTATCTGATCGAAGAACTGTGTCGCAACTTTCCGTCCGTCGCCGGCTGTCTCGATATCCGACCGGACGACCACGAACCTATCGCGGTCGTTATACTCGGTCCGAGTCCACGTTTCCACCGGTGTTCCCAACGCCGCGATCGCCTTTACAGGCCGTCCGTATCCGTCATATTCGGTTGTGTTAGTGACATTGTTATCCACGTCGGTAGTCGACGTCACTACCCCGGTGTGGAAATCGTAAACCGACCTCGACGTCCTTGCGATCGCAGTTCCGTAGGCATTGACCGTTTGGGTCGGGTAAAGATCGGAGACGACACCATTCGGTCCTTGCACGCTACCATACGTGACTCGGGTCACGTTCTCGTTCGCGTCTGTAGATGTCTCAGGCATGCCGAATAGATTGTACGTGGTCGAGGTGGAGATCGAGTTCGCAGGGGTCAGCGGAGTACTATAGCCTCGCGGGGATCCCCCTTTGAACGAATCCCAACTCCTGGCCGCGGTCATGTTCCCGCCGATCGTGTTCATACTGTATGACGTGTGGTCATAATCCGTTTCTGACCGCGACAACGGCACTCCGGCTCCATCGTGGATCTCAGTAGACTTCGTCAGCCTAAGCAGACGTTTACTTGACTGAAGATGATAGCTGTCCGGGTCATAATAGTAGCTGGATGACGCCTCGGGTGTGTCGTTGTAAAATTCAGTGCGCGCTGTTCGCTTTAAGTATCCCGCGGCCGCCGCTGGCAAGCCAGTCGGAAAGCCATTTGACCGCGGGACCTCGGCATACGGGATCCAGTCATACTCCTTCACTTCTGTCACATTTCCGTTCTTGTCGTAAACGAAGTCCTTTATCGATGTTAATGTGAAATTTCCTGCAGAGTCTTGAATTGTTCTAAATTCTATGTCGACGTACGGATTGATCGCTGCGCTCGCGGTACATATCGCCGTTAGGCACCCAGTCGGAAAATTCCTTGCCCAAATCTTTTCGACCTTCGTTCCATCCGGGTACTCAGTCCGCATCGAGAGGCCCGAATTCCAAGGCAAAATGTTCCCGCCGCCGTCCGTTGATCCAAACAAGTCTACCGTCACGCCTCCGTCCGGACCGCCGACCGAGCTGCTCTCTGATCCAACACTGTAGGTCCATGTCTCGCTGGTGGGCACCGATCCGCCATCATATTCCAGATCGTAACTGAGAGTTTTCTCATCCGGGTAATTCTTAAGGATCTGCGGTGTCAGAAAGAACTGCGTAGGACCATCTTCTCCATCCATCACGTACTCATAATTAACAACGGCCCCGCTCGGCAGCTCAATGCTTGCAATCTCGCCCCAACCATACGAGGTGGGCGACGTACCGGGATTATATGTAAACGTGTACGCTCCGCCACCAAGCTGATGGGGTTGAATGATCTTATCGACGACCCTCAAACTTTCCCAGAGCGGTCGACGCAAGTGCTCGGATGTGCAGCGTTGCGGTTCACACGAGGCGTAAGTCTTTGAGACGGCAACCTGTTTCCACTTAACGGTCCATACGATGCTGTCGCCGTTGACGCCCTTGGAAGTTACGAGCGTATCGTTGCCCACAGTGCTGATCGCGACTGAGCGCCCAAACTGGTCCGTCACGCCGGTATAGTCGTATGAGACGTAGTTACCGTTGCGGTCATAGATCCTGCTCCCATCGAAAATACTACCGTCAGGAAAATAGAGCTTCCACGTGTTATTCCAATCGATATCATCGTTGTCATACGAGTATTCGAGACGGAGATAGGTGCCATCGATACTTCGGTACACCATTGGCTGACCCGTCCGTGTCCTAGTCCCACCGCAGTTCTCAATCCAACCGTCTACTCTGACTCGGTAGAATCCATCATTCACGGATGGAGTGTCCGAATGGCCGTTCGGGATCATCTCGTGTTTGCTGCCGTCCGGAAGCACGACGCGCACTTTGTGAATGTATGTCATTTGCAACCACGGGTCACCTCCGCCGTTCGGGCAACTCGGCCAGTCGCCTCCGTACTCTGAGCGTCGATCTTCGCGCTCGATCGTCGTTACGCCGGGATTCATTTTCCATCCACCTGTCGAACTCTGGTAAATGAGTGATTTATCGAAGTGCGGAGGTCGGGGGCTTCCGCGATGATCTTCTATTTTCTCTGTCTTCATATCCCAGAGCTTGCTGTTGTACACAAGCGAAACGCCCCCGCCGACCTCGCCGCGTCCGGCCGGCAGGGAACCAAGCGGGAAGTTCAGCATCAGATTTCCGTTGGTTGTATTGATGACCTCAAAATCGCCCACTGCGTATGCGTTACCAACCTTTGCACCGCGGTCGGGATTATTAGCCGTCTCCTGCGCGGGAACCATGGTGATCGCCGCGAACAGGCATACAGTCGCGAGAAGGAGATAGGTAGCAATTCGTCTGATTGTGAGTGAGAGATTATTGGCACACATTTTCGGGTCTCCATATTTGGGCTAAAAACTTTTGTGGAATTAGCAGTGCGGCGTATCACGGCCGTCACTAACGTCGGAAGAAGGAAGGAACGGGGATATCTCCGGGGATCCCCCACTGCACCTGCCGCACCGAGTTGCCGCTGCCGGACTGCCGGATCAGCCAATTGCCGTTCGACTCTCGCCAAACTGCGATGTCGCATTTGCCATCGCCGTCATAATCGTTCGGTACGGCAATGTCGGTCTCTTGCTGCCAGGTCGAGGCGACGATCTGTTGGTTCGAGCTTTGACGGATGATCCAGTTCGCACCGTTGCGGATCGCATGGTCTGCCTTTCCGTCACCGTCATAATCTGCACTGACCGGTTCGGCGCCGGCATGAGCGATCGCGAAGGTCTGCTGGCTGCCATCCGAGCTATTGATCGAATAGAACTTCCGATCCGAGTTCCTCCAGACGGCAATATCGGCCCGGCCGTCACCGTCGTAATCGGCTGGTGAAGGAGCGTCGCCTAGAGCGCCGTATGGATGGTAGATCGCTGATTGGTCGGAGCTCTTGACGATGTACCAGACGCGGGCGGCCGGGCGCCAGACTGCACGATCCGTTCGACCGTCGCCATCGTAGTCGGCGGGGACACGGACGTCTGTCGATGTTCCCCACGCCGAGACTGACCAGGCATGATCACTGCTTTGGAGGACGTACCATTCGCCTGTGGACGGACGAAATACCGAGAAGTCGGTCTTACCATCGCCGTCGTAATCTCCGATGACGGGTTTATCGTTTGCCAGACCCCAGCTGTGTGTCGCCGGATGTGAACCTCCGGCACCGCCCATTACCCACCAAACTCCCGAGGACGGGCGCCAGACTGCGAGGTCAGCGGGAGTTGCAATATTCGCGTTCGCATCCTCGACCGCCAGAAGCTGCGAACCTGCGTACAGATACTCTTTCGAAAGTTGCGGAACGGGGTCAGGCAAGATTGAAGCGAAAGGGTTCCAACTGCTGGAAGCACCCTTTGAAAGCGGTCGGCCAAACCAACCTGTCTTTCGTCCGGTGACTGTATCGGTAGACGGCAGCCAGCCGTTCTTCGCCAGGACACCGACAGCGATAAGGGTTAGGAAGAGCAGTGTGGCAAGACCGGCGAAGGTCACCCTTCGCTTTTGGGCCAGTGGGTAGTAGGTGAGAGACATGGGAGATTCTCCTTGCGGATCGGGACTATAGATCACGCGTTAATGTTGCTTGTCTGTAGGACAAAAATACTTGATCGATGGCGAAGAATATTAGCAGCCGAATTTGGAGAAGTACTGAACCGATATTAATTATTCAAAACAGATATTGAATGACGGGGATTCATTTGGCGGAGGGCCTCGAGCAGGCTTTGCTGCCGAACCTCTGATGATTGGGGCCGACAAAGTCAAATCTCGATGTTTGCGAACGGCTTTCGAGTCTTATGAATTGCCTCCGGCTTCAGCCGGAGGTCAGGTTGCAATAGTCCGGGCTTAAGCCGAAATATAAAAAAGCGGCTTCGATCAAAGAGCTTCAGCTGAACTGGTGCAGAATCACGCATTAATTTTTGATGTCATAAAGACGGTTTCTCCCTCGCTGAATTAGAATCAGTGTTGCGACAAGGATTCGTTCTTTGAAAGGAGAAACCGTCATGACATTGTACATCGGAGTTGATTTTCATCCGTATCAGCAAACAATAAGTTGGAT
>JANPJL010000232.1:0-2499 GCA_031425495.1 Acidobacteriota bacterium | reverse complement strand
AGAAGCGGGAAGCCGCGTCCTGGTAGCTCGAACTGGAAGCACGTCGAACTGTAAATTGAATGAGGCGCCGGGTGGCACCGCGGAGAATATCCAACTTTTGGATTACCGACTCAAGGACATCCTGGAGGCCAAGGAGAATCTGCAAATGCGGCCGGGCGATATCGTGTCGGTGATGGATGCCGATGTTGTGTACGTCTACGGTAACGTTAACGAGCAGGGACAAGTTGAGATAAAAGAACCCATAACGCTTACTCAGGCTTTGGCGTCTGCTAAGGGTTTGAAGTCGGCCTCCGATAAGGGAAGTATTCGTGTTTTGAGGCAGAAGGCAGGAAGCACGGACCGGGAAGAACTGATTTACAATCTCAATGATATTAACAAGCGAAAGGTTCCGGATCCTTTCCTTGAACCGAATGATGTCGTAGCTGTAAGCATCGATACAACAAAAGATATTTTGAACACTATTGGAAAGTCCCTTACGAACGGACTTCCGTCGCTTTTTTATCGGGTACCGTAGAACCCGACCGATCAACCAATGAAAGAAAGTCGTGAGATCATCCATAAGCCGCTCAATGATGCGGTGGATTTGGAACACCATTTCGAGCCGCAGATAGTACCGGGTTCGGGCCGATATCCCGCATATCGCGAACCATACGCAGCCGAGGGCTTTCAGTTGCTCGACTATTGGAAAGCAGTTCGGAAAAGGCTCTGGCTTGTAATGGGAATCGCGGTTCTCATCACTACACTTGCTGCGATCTACATGGCACGCAAGCCGAATATTTACGCTGCTACGGCGAGGGTCCAGGTAGATCTCGAACAGCCGAATCCAGAGCTGGTTACGGGCGATCGACCGATGCCGCTCGCCAATCCGGATCCGTCTTACTTCAATACTCAACTCCAATTGCTTGATTCCGAAAGCTTGCTAAGACAGGTTGTAAAGGAACACAGCCTCGACACAAATAAAGAATTTCTGACTGCGATAAATGAAGTCGGCATGCTCCGCTCGATGCTCAGGACGCTGGGATTGGCGAGCGACCCTAAGAAAGATCAATCGTCTACCGAAGAATTTGCGGCTACGGCCAACTCTACGCTCTTGTCTTCAGAAGATATTGCCGAAGCAGTCAGGCTGGCACCGTATGTTGACGTTATCCGGAAGAATATGGGCGTCGAGCCCGTACGCGAGTCGCGAGCTACGGTTAAGGACACGCGTCTGATCGAACTTTCGTTTCGCCATACCAATCCGCAACTCGCGGCGTTCGTTGTAAACAGCATTGGCGAGACATTCGTTACGGCGAATCAGAATAAGCGTTCCGGTACGAGCCGGAAGACAAGTGATTTTCTTCAAAAGCGTATAACCGATCTGCAGTCCGAGATCCGTGCCGGCGAGATCGAACTGGTCGAGTTAAAGCAGAGCGCGGGCATTCTTAGGACTGACGGCGACCAGACGATCGTTCTGTCGCGTCTCTCGGGTTTGAATAAAGACCTCCTTACCGCGGAGAACAAGCGTAAGACGGCGGAAGCAGAATATCTCTCGATCAAGGACTCAGCAGAAAGTATAAGGGCCAGGGCCGAGGCGGAAAATGCGCGGTTTATCACCGAGCGTGAGAACAATATTTCCTTGCTGCGAAATGAAACGCAGAAGCGGATCGCCGAGATCCGTTCCGACCGTGCTCGGTTGTTGCAGGAATACAAAGAGTCCGCACCTGAGATCGCCGAGAAGGACACGATGATAAAAAGTCTCGAAGAATCCCTGGCCAGGAGCATCGAGAAGAATAACGAAGAGGTTCAAAACCTGCGTGATCGTACGGCGAGAGTCCTGGTTGAGAATTTGCGAACGAAGTACATGCAGGGGCTAGGTGAAGAGAGCAAGATACGCGCCGCTTACAACGAACAGTACAACGAGGCGCAGGGGCAGAATACGGGAGCTGTCCGACTAAAGCTTCTTGAACAAACGATCGAGACCAACAAGGGATTTCTCGACAACCTTCGCAAGCAGCAAAGCTCCAATGACGTTGCGTCGCAGGGTTCCGATAACAATATCAGCGTCGTCGGATTCGCGATACCGCCTGAAAATCCGATTTCTCCGAGTCGGCTGACGACGGTAATGGCTGCTCTTTTCCTCTCTACAATTTTTGGCGTGGGATTGGCACTCTTCCTTGAGTATCTCGACGATACGATCCGCTCGACTGAAGAGATCGAGACGTATCTCCAACTCCCCGCTCTTGCCGCGATTCCGACAATGGATTCCATGCCCAAACGCCGTCTGTTGTTGGTCGGGGCAAATAACGAAGCGGGCGGCGACGAACAGCAACCCGATTCTGAGCTCCTGATCTATTCAGATTCGCGCTCCGCGCTTGCGGAAGCCTATCGTCAGCTCCGAACCTCGATACTTTTGTCGACAGCCGGCCATGCGCCCAAGTCGCTCCTGATCACATCCAGCCTGCCGTCCGAAGGCAAAACGACTACTGCGACCAATACGGCGATCAGCCTTGCTCAGACCGG
>JANPJL010000231.1:0-5615 GCA_031425495.1 Acidobacteriota bacterium | reverse complement strand
GCGAGTTCTTCGGGCTCTTCGGATGCGGGCGGCTCTTTTTGGATTTCGTTCATGCGTTAGGCGCGCAGGGTTTCCGAAAAAGAGTTTGCAACATCTTGGGGAATTGAACAAACGGGAGAATTTAATGCAGAGAACGCGGAGGAAGACATAATGCGTCGCTCCGCGTTCTCCGCGATCTTTGCGTTAAAAGGTTACCGCTTATTCGTTATTCACTATTGCACGACCCGGATACGTGAATCGCGACTTCGCCATTCTGTAATCGAGCGATGTAGCAGTATATGCAACCGGGGCCGGGCCGCCGAACTGACCTTGGATCAGCGAGACGTAATTGTTCTGGAAGCTTCGAAAACGTGAGACGTTGCCGCGCTGGTTAAATATAACGAACAGTAATTTTCCGTTGCGCGTGTTTATCTCACCGGCGAGAGCACTCGCTCCACCGTCGGTCTGCCCGAGCGTACCGGTTTTACCGATGACGCTTCCCGATGCAAAATCGGTATCGAATCGATTTTCAAGCGTGCCACGATCGAGACCAGCGACCGGCATAATGTCGGCGAAAGTCATCTTGTATCGGGCCAGGTCGGTACGAAGGACACGGAGAAGCTTCATCATCGCAGCCGGCGTAACGCGGTTAATGCCAAGGCCGCTGGAAGTTGCGATCGAGAATTCGTGGGGCAACGATCCGGTGTTCTGCTGAACGATCCGGGCCACTGCATAGGGGCCGCCAAGCATATCGCCCAAACGTTCCGAGACGAAGTTGTTCGAGTAGCACATCATCACCTTCACGATGTCCCGCATCGGCGTAGATTCGTGCGTGAACAAAAGCTTTGCGTTGCTCGGCATCGGCTGAACGTAAACATCGCCGCTAAAGAGAACGCTCGGCAGACCCGTGCTTGGAGCGGAGCGTCCGGAATGGATCAGGTGGTTCGACCATACGCGGGTTGCCGCCGTGGATCGCTTTGCAGCGTCAAGAGTCGAGAACAACGTCCGGCTTGATTGCTGCGGGGATCCCGAGTAGTTCATCGCGAAGTTGTCGGTCACAACAAGATCGCCCGAAACGGTGCGAATGCCCATTCGATTGAGTTCCGCTGCCAGGCCGACCGCATGCTCGAATCCGAAGATCGGGTCGCGTCCCGAAACGTAAACATTTCCGTGGATCGTCTGTGTCGCCTGATCGTAGCTACCGTCAGTCCATACACTGGTCGCAAATCGATACTCAGGTCCGAAAGTCTTGAGCACAGCGTACGAGGTCGCGATCTTCACGTTCGACGCCGGATTGAACGCCAAGTTCGAAAGGCTTTCGACAACGACATTCCCCTCGAGCGTTTCTACGAGTACACCGGAGTAGCCGGGAATCGCGGTTTCCGCGATTATCGGAAACGACGAACGGACGAGCCTTCCCGGAGCAGAAGTGGCAACCGGCATAGACTCACCGGTCTTCCTGACATACGGCGAACTCGCTGGTTGATCACCCCTATAGACCTGGATGTCTTGAAGAAGGGGTTTTGCCGGCGCCGGCGTAGCACTTTGCTGTGCATGAGCCGGAACGTAAGAAAATACCGCAGCGACGATCAAAGCGAGGGGGTATGTAATTCTAAAAATATTCATTGATTTCGTCGTCCGGCCAGGTGGGGCAGGTGGCTAGCCTGCAAGAAGGCTAGGTCAAGTATACCCGCCAGACCGTCATTTTTTCAATTCCTAATCTCATCCCGCAACACCTGGAGAAGAACAGGTGCGGTTCAGATGAATTTCGCCAACTCGGAGATGCTATGCATTTGATCCGACGATTTCCGCGATCCACATACTTTTAGCTGAAAATACGGTATATTTGCGATTCTGTTCCTTCTGGACGCTGGTACCATGCAGTTGAGCGACAGTGTTTTCCAGCCACTTCAATTCGATGAAAACCAACACGGAAATCCTGACGATCGAAGCCATTCGGCGAGTCCACAAGGAAAGGCGAGGCGAGATTCGCCGCCGGCTGGCCGAGTTCGAATCGGTCTGGAAAGACGGGGATGATTCAAGGCTGTGGGAAGAAATGGTCTACTGTTTTTTCACCGGCGGGTGCTCGGCGAGAATGGGGTTGAATTCGGTTGAGGCCGTCCGCCCGCTGCTGGCAAACGGCAGTCAGCTCGAGTTGGCCAAGGCCCTTTCCGGTGTCCACCGGTACCCAAATGCGAGGGCGGGATACGTGTTCTCCTCACGCGATTTCCTGGAAAGGCACTGCAATTTACAGCTTCGAACGAAGCTCGAGAGCTTTGACTGTCACTTCGAACGCCGCGACTGGCTGGTCAGAGAGAAGGGGATCAAGGGGCTCGGCTACAAGGAGGCTAGCCATTTTCTGCGGAACATCGGATTGAAGGGTTACGCGATCCTCGACAAGCACGTTCTCAAATGCCTGTCGGAGCTGAAAATCATTGACTCGCCCAAGCCACCAAATGGCCGGTCGAAGTATCTAACGGTCGAGTCAAAATTAAGAGAGCTTACCAAACAGACAAGAATCGATTTTGATGAGATGGATCTGGTGCTCTGGTCGATGAAGACCGGCCAGATCTTGAAGTAACTTTCAGTACCCCAGTCAGGAAGGAGTTGTTTATGACGACGTTTTCTTTCAGTACTAAGTTTATTGACGTTCCTTTCTTGACCAAACGCCTCGCGATTCTACTCTTGATTCTTGTGTCTCAATCGTCTTCCCTTATCGCCGCCGGCGACATTTACCAGATTAATGCGGATGATTTTCGTTCGCTGCTCAAACAGGGAGATAAGCTTGTCCGCCGTGGCGAATTTTATGAAGCCGAGAAGCTCTTCAAGCGTGCGACCGACATCAACCCGGCACACTCCGGTGCAAAGCTGAAGCTCGCGTTTGTCCATGTCAAACAGCGCCGCCTCCGTGAGGCATACGACCTCAGCTTTTCGGTGGCCAAGGCCGAGCCTAGAAACTCAAACGCCTTCGCAGTTCTCGGCGCGACATTGCTCAGTGCTGGAAGGTTTCGAGAAGCACGCACCATTTTTGTAAACGCATTGCGGCTGAACCGGAGAGAAGCTCTAGCATGGGCCGGTTACGGAATGCTGGACTTCTACGAGAATCGTCTCATCGCCAGTCTCGACAATCTTAATGAAGCGGTTTATCACGATTCGGACGAGCCCGATTACTTCTTCGCTTTGGCTCAGGTTTCGGCGCGGGCTGAACGTTATAAGGAAGCCGCTGAAGCGTACCACCAGTTTCTGACCCTATCGCGCAATACGGATGACGAACGTCGACAGCGGATAAAAGGCCTGATCAATTTTCTCCGCTTCCTCGGTCACAAACAGTCACTTTACGTCACGGCCGGTGAGGCCGAAACATCCGTCCCGATCCAGGTGATCGGAAACCGGCCGGTGATCGAGCTCAAGGTAAATGGGCGCGACGAACCGCTGAGGTTCGTGCTCGATACGGGCTCGGGTATATCCGTGATATCGGACGAGACGGCGAAGCGACTCAACATCGACCCCGTCACGCGCGGCGGTTTTGCAAAGGGTATCGGTGGTGACGGGCGGTTCGAGATCATCTATGGATTTTTGAAAGAGGTAGAGATCGGGGATGTCGAAGTGCGAAACGTTCCGGTCTACATCCGAAGGTTTCATAGTGACGGGAACACCGACATCGACGGCTACATAGGACTCTCGCTCATTTCAAAGTTTCTGACGACGATCGACTACGGTGCGCTTACGTTCTCGCTGACAAAAAAAGATATCGACCCGGCCGCAGGTGGCGAAAGCATCTCTGTGCCGCTCCGCCTAACATCGAGCGGTTTTCTTAGCGGAGAAGTACAGCTCCAGGGTATTGAAGAGCCGCTGAATTTTATTGTCGATACAGGAGCGAGCGTCTCGGTGATATCGGACGATGTCGCGAGCATGGAAAGCGTAAGCCCGTTCGTCAGGACGGAAAAGATGCGCGTCATCGGATCGGCCGGCGTAACTCACAACGTGCCTTCATTCCTTCTGCCACGCGTTAGCTTCGGATCACACTCACGCAAGAGCATTACCGCTATCGCTCTCGATCTGGACATGATCAACGAAGCGTCCGGATTCGAGCAAGCCGGGATCCTCGGCGGCAACTTCCTCCGCAACTACCGCATGACATTCGATTTCAAAAATTCGAAGGTCACGTTTGTTTCTATCAATCAGGAACAGTAGAGTAGGCTTCTCAATGAAGCTCAGCCTTTACCTAGAAACATCGGTCATCGGCGCCTACCTTGACGCAGGAGATCCGTTCCGCCGCGATCTGACGATCCGCTGGTTCGAGCATGAACTTTCCGAGTATCGGGCGTGCACCTCGATCCTTGTCCAGCGCGAATTGGAACGGGTCGGCGAACCGCACCGGACGGGTTACATGAATATCCTCAAGCCACTCGAGCGTGTCGAATTTTCCGACGAGGCGGCAATCCTTGCCGAGGGATATGTTTCGCGCGGCATCTTCCATCGCAAATTCATGGCCGACGCCTTTCACGTGGCGCTGGCGTCGATCCACAAAATCGATTATTTGGTCACCTGGAATTTCGGCCACCTTGCAAACGTCCGAAAGCAGGCTCGCATCAGGCTCTTCAATACCGCAGCCGGTTTTTTCTCGCCGACGATCGTCACCCCCGAGTTTCTGGTCCACAGCTGATGTTGCGTCCAGCCTGTTCGAGACTTACCATTCATTCAGATGTACCGACGACCCAAATTTTTAGAGGTGCTGCTAGAGATCCGCAAGGAAATGGCGCTCGAAGTGGATTACGATACCGATCTGTTCGCAGAAATGATCAGATCGGGGCGACACACTGAGACCGATGGCCATTCCCTTGTTTACGATGACGAGAGGTCGTCCGCCGGGTCGAAAAGAAAGCCTACGATCGCTTAGTAAATAGCGGCTGCCGAGTTACTGTTTTTCCGTTCTCCATCCTTGCTGTAAATGTTTCGATACCTCGTTTCCAGCCTGTTCGTACTTGCCGTGGTTCTAGCCGCAGGTTCGTATTTTTTCCTTTCTTTCTGGGAGCATCGGCACGACGAATTGATCGCCCGGCACGCACGCGTTTACAGGTTGGATGAGCGGCTGGTGTGGAGCTTGATCTATGAAGAAACGTGGTTTCGCGCCGCGGCCATAGGCGACGACGCAGAGATTGGGCTGATGCAGGTTACCCCACTTGTCGCCCGCGAATGGGCGAAGGAGACAGGCCTACGGGAATTTGAACGAGAGACAGCTGAGAACGTGATCGCATTTATGAGCGACCCGGAACGGAATATTCAAGTTGGTTGCTGGTATCTCGAAAAGATCCGCGAGCCCTTTCGCGGACGTCCCGCCGAAACGGCGATGATGTTGGCGGCCTATAACGCCGGGCCGAGTCGCGTCGAAGAATGGACGCGCGGCGTAGATGTTTCGCGTTTGACCGAAGCGGAATTCATATCGCGCATCGGGATATCATCGACACGCGCGTACGTCTCGTCCATCCTGGAACGCTACCGATCGGACAAGAGCATTCTCAAAATAAAATGAAGATCCTCGCTGCGGAACACGTGCTGCCGATCTCATCCGAGCCGATCGCCCACGGCTGCATTGCGATCGAGGACGACGGCATCGTCGCCATTGGGACGAGAGA
>JANPJL010000230.1:0-72064 GCA_031425495.1 Acidobacteriota bacterium | reverse complement strand
TCGCTTATCAACCACCCGCGGCCTCTGTCGAATGAGTTCGCACAAGATTTCAAACCCCTTGAGTGAGATGTTGACCTTCTGTCCGTCGAGATAGACGGTCTTGTCATCAACATCGACGATGAACCCCTCAAATTCGTAGATCTTTCCTTCCAGGGACATACAGCCGTTTGGAACTTCCTAATAGTTTTCTAAGAAGACATAAAGGACACTCCGCGGGAGATATGTTCAGATGAGGGGCGAAGTGGCGATTTCAAATCTTAACACGATGGTCAAACACATTACTGATCGCTTGGTGATAACAGGTATCCGGATACCGGCACTGCTGGCGTTAGGTTTCTGGTTGGCGATTCAGGGATGCTCAGGCGGTTCACCCCCGCAAGTCATTTTTGGCCGGCAAGCCGATTCTCCTCCGAGCGACAGATCGTTTGATCTGATAGTGGGTCTCGACGGTCGCGGAAAACTCACCCTCAATCATATCGAGACCGGGACACTTGACGACATATCGCAATTGAGCGAAAAGGTAGGTGCGGTTTTCGAAGACCGCCAGCGGTTCGGAATCACCGGTAGGGAGATCGTCGTCGAAATGAACGGACCGATCGCCCGCCCGGATCTAGAACACCTCATCGGTTCGTTACGCAGAGTTGGAGTCTCCCAAATAACGATAGTTACAAAATGAGTACAAGATTCGGAGGAATAATGAATCAAAAGTTTATCCATGTATTTGTTCTCGTCGCCATGCTGGCCCTGTCGGGCTCCGTGGCCGCCCAGTTCACTATAACCATCCCAAAGATCCCGAAGATTCCAAAGATCAAGAAGACACCACCGCCCACAACCGAGTCGACTCCTGTTCCGACGACATCGGACTCAACCTCGACTCCGTCGACGACGCCGGAGAGTGCAGGGCCGACAACCCCGGCAGCAGCATCGACGTGTTCTGACGGCTTCACTCGGCACCACACCGAGCGGATGGAAACCACCCGAAAAGAAGCGGACGAATACCGTCCCGGCTTACGCAACTATTACGTTCAGGATTTCAACGACAATCGGAATGAGTATCTATGGGCGGCGATATCGCCCTCGAACCGCAAGGAGTGGCTCGGCGGTAAAGGACTGGCGGCTGCCGACCATCCTTGCTACGTCCCATTATTCGACGCCATCGCGGCTGCTGCGAAACGCACCCTGCCAACGTACCACCCGACACAATATACGGTGCGAGACCCAGCGGGCGAAAAGTTGTTGAGGGACAATATTCCCGATCTGTCGGACGCGACGGTTTTTAAAGTCGCCTTCAAGCCTGGACCGTGGATAATCAGCAAAGACAGTTACAATTTTCCGACCGCCCGTTTTAAGTACGGCATAGTATGGGCAAAATGGGCGAGTAACGACGATGGCTACTGTCGGATCTACTTTATCAACCTCGTTCAAGACTATGCCGGCGGTGGAACGTATGGCGGCAGCTACGCCAACTATGTGGGTAGGACGCCCGCAGGCTGTCCAGCAGGGAAGTAGACTGCGGCGAATCTGAGGCCGCCAAGTATGATGAGCCGAGCAACTCGCTCGCATAACCACTGAAAAGAGGCCGCCGGAAATCTCATTTCCAGTCGGCCTCTTTTGAATATAACAACTAGTTCTACGCGGTCGTTGCCGGCTCGAGCTCTCTAGCGCCCTCAGCATAGACGCTGATGAACTTTCCTTTCTGACCCTTATTTTCGAACTTTACAAAGCCTTCGATCAGAGCAAAAAGCGTATCGTCTTTTCCGCGTCCGACGTTATTACCCGGTTTCCATTTTGTCCCGCGTTGCCGTGCAAGGATATTCCCGCCGAGAACATGTTCGCCGCCAAATTTCTTTAATCCAAGCCGCTGCGCGTTCGAATCGCGGCCGTTTCTGGATGAACCTACACCTTTCTTATGTGCCATATCCTTTCCCTGTTGGTGACCTAAAACTCATCGGCCACTTATACTTTTTCGATCTTGATCTCCGTGTAACCTTGACGGTGCCCTTGCTTCCGCTTGTACTGTTTTCTGCGCTTTTTCTTGAAGACGATGATCTTCTCGGCTCGTCCGTGGCCGATCACGGTAGCCGAGACCGTGGCGTCGCCACTCAAGTTCAAGTCCTTTCCGCTACCAAGCACCAAGGCAGGTATGTCGACCTTTGAACCCTGATCACCCTGGATGGTCGGGACGCGAAGCGTCTGCCCGCTTTCAACCGCGAATTGTTTGCCACCCGTCTTAATAATTGCGTAACTCATCTTTTACCCGTCCCCTCTTAGCAGCAGGCGAAGAATCGCTTGCTAGCCGAAAAACTGAAATTATACGGAAAACATTAGGTCGGGTCAACTTCGGCTTCGGTCCAAGTCCGTATAGAGGCCAAGTATCAGGGCTAGACAGGCGTGGTACCATTCAAATGACATCCGTAAATACTACTCGAGGAGGAGACTCATGGATATCTTCGATGATGATTCCGCCAGGCATGTGACCCGAACAAGCGTTCTGCACGGGGCCGACTGGTTTTTCTGGCTCGCCCTGCTTTCGATCGTTAATTCACTGATCGTTTATTTCTATAATACGCCGAACACACCTGTCGCTCTCGGTCTGACTCAGTGGCTGGACGGAACGAATGGCGGTATCGGCAGCTCGATGAGCCTGAGTTGGCTGGTGAACAATATTCTGATCGCGGGCTGCCTTGCTATGTTCGGCCTGCTCGCGCGAAAAGGAAGCGACATCGCCTTTGTCGTGGGTATCTTCGTGTACGTGATCGACGCGTTCCTGATGATAGGGGTGCGGGACCTATTTGGATTTGGCGTGCACCTGCTGGCGATATTTTTCCTTTGTAAAGGATTACTCGCGAGCCGACACCTTCGCGAGAACGCTGTTTCGATATAGCGATCAGTTAGGCGGCCGAGGGATCGCGTACGACGGCGATGAACGGAAGATTGCGATATCGCCCGGCGGCGTCTAGACCGTAACCGACCAGGAACTTATTGGGGACAACAAAACCCGTGTAGTCGATATTCAACTCTTTCTTGATCCTTGGCTCCGGTTTGTCTAGAAAGCTGGCGAGTTTGATCGACCTCGCACCTCGCGATCCCAAAATTTCCAGTAGACGTGAAAGGGTGAGTCCGGTGTCGACGATGTCCTCGACCACTACCACATCCTTTCCACGTATCGAGTTGCTCAAGTCTTTCAGTATCTCGACGTCACCGGTCGAGACGGTACCGTCCTTATAACTCGACACCGCCATGAAATCGATCGTCAGCTCCAGGTCGATCGCTCGCATTAAGTCGGCGAGAAATACACACGAGCCCTTAAGGACGCCCACCAGAACCAGCTCCCGACCCCGGTGGTCGGCCGTGATCTGGTCCCCGATCTCGCGTATTCGTTCGCTGATCTGTTGCTCGGAATACAGGACCTCCAGGTTCGGATTACTAAACTCGGTTGATTCGGCCTTGACGGTTTCCGCTGACATATTTTCTGATCCTATGATGAAGTTTCAGAAATACTATTCAAACAATTTATAATTTACAAGCAGACCGAGAAATAAAGAACTATGGCGTCAGATTCAACGGCAACTCGCGATCGTGTTAGATCGTTAGTACGTGAGATCCTGGATTCGGTTCCGACCGACGTTCCGGTCGACTCTCCGACCGATATCACCGATAAGACGCCCGAGCACGTCGTTGTAAATTCGCTCCGCGAGAAAAGCGAACGTGAGTACGACCGCGACGAGTCGGCGAAGTCACTGATCACGGAGGACGACCTGCGTGGGCTGGACACCGGCTCGCGGCTACGCGTCTCGGAGACCGCTAAATACACGCCGCTGGCGACCGACATAATCAATGAGAAGGGCATTGTCCTTCTTCACAAGAAGGCTCGGGTTGATGGACTCAAGGTAAGGTCGATCGCGCTCGCTGCCGATCACGGCGGGTATGCGTTCAAAGAAGAACTAAAGCGCTTTCTTGAGCAGATGGGATTGCAGGTGCGGGATTTCGGGACGAATTCGACGGACGCCGTCGACTATCCGGACTTCGCCCACGCGGCGGCCAAAGCGGTTGCCGCAGGACACGTCGACGTCGGTGTTGTGATAGACGGTGCCGGCATCGGAAGTGCAATGGCTGCGAACAAGGTCACGGGAGTTCGTGCGGCGGCGTGCTATTCACCGGCTCTTGCGAAAAATTCGCGTGAGCATAACGGAGCTAATGTCTTGACCCTAGGTAGCGGACAAAACTCGCTTGACGATGTGCGGGAGATTGTCCGGGCGTTTATCACGACGGAGGTAAGTGAAGAGCGGCACAAGCGACGTGTGGCGAAGATCGAGGCCATCGAAAAAGAAAAATAGATATCGCTTTCCCTGTTGATATGAACAAAAACGGAAACTACGAAAGGCTTGTCGAGCAGATCACTGACCTGGTCCTTGCGAAGATCGGGGGCGACGATATTGTTCCCACGTTTTGCAGTGCCGATGTCCAGCGGGTCGTCGATGCAGGAGCCGAGCGGATCGGCATCGTACTTGGTGAGACCGCCACTGCCCATGATTGGGCGAGTCTGATCGATCACACGCTCCTTAAGCCCGAAGCAACCGAGTCCGACATTCGCCGGTTGTGCGAAGAGGCCTCCCAGTTTGGTTTTGCCTCCGTGTGCGTGAATCCGTCTTGGGTAAAACGTGCGGCCGAGTTTCTTCGCGGGTCCGGTGTGCCGGTTTGTACCGTCATCGGATTTCCACTCGGAGCGACTCTCCCGGATGTAAAAGCCTATGAAGCGCGACGATCGATATTCAACGGGGCAAGGGAAGTCGATATGGTAATAAATATCGGCGCTCTTAAGTCCGGAGACGACTGCGCGGTAGAGGACGATATCCGGGGTGTTGCTCAGGCCGCACACGAGAACGAAGTGCTTTGTAAGGTGATCATCGAAACCGCACTTTTGACAGATCAGGAAAAAGTTCGAGCATGTCTTGCCGCGAAAAACGCCGGCGCGGATTTTGTAAAGACGTCGACCGGATTCTCGAAGGGGGGAGCGACCGTCGATGATATTGCATTGATGCGGCGGACCGTTGGTAAGGCGCTCGGTGTAAAGGCATCGGGCGGAGTGAAAGGAATAGATGACGCCCGTGCGATGTTTGAAGCAGGTGCGACGCGGATCGGAGCGTCAGTCGGCGTAAAGATCGCACAGGAAGCAGAAGGATTGAAGCCGACAGCTTCAACCGCCGCTTATTAAAAAAAAGGCACCCGCGAAATCCGCGGGTGCCTCCAGTCTCAAACTATCAGAGTCAGTTTATCTAACCGCCGCTTTCAAGCTGAAGTTATAGACGATAACTCCCTTACCTTTTATCGGTTTATTGTTAAATGTCGCAGGCTTGAACTTCGACCTCCGGGCAGCGTCTTCTGCCGACGTGCGCAGCATTTGATGGCCGACGGTGGCCTTTGCAGACGTGACGTCACCTTCGTTATTCAGCTCTACTTCAACCGTAACTCGGCCTTCGACATTAGACCGGTGGGCGATCGTCGAATAGACGGGTGTCACCATTCTCACCGCGTTCGCCATCGTCAGGGCTCCGAGATTCACAAACTCAGGAGGCGCATTCTTGAGAGCCTCAGCAGCCGCGGCCGCGGCCTGAGCGTCCATCAGTCGTTTCAGATTTGCCTTTGCGGTTTGGTTGGTCGGATCGAGATCGATCGCCTTCTGAAAGTCGACCATTGCCTTCTGGTTGTCGCCAAGTGTTTCGTGGGAAACTCCGCGGTTTAAAAAGGCGACCGAGTCTTTCGGATTCAGCTCAACGGCCTTATCGAAGTCTCTAACCGAAAGGTCATAAGATTTGAGGCTGTAATGTGTTTTGCCCCGATTTAGATAAGCTGTCGCGTTATCGCCTTTCATTTCCAGTGAACGGTTGTAGTCGGCGAGAGCGAGCGTGAATTCGCCCTTACCGACGTTCTGATCTGCGCGCGTTTGATAGAAGTTGAAATCGGGTGGGGGAGGCGTCGGAGCGGGAGTCGCCACCGGAATCACAATAGCAGGTGCCGGTGCTGGCTTCGGAGCGGGAGCTTTCGCACGTATGGCCTCAAGCAACGTCGGTCCGGCACCGGTCGATGCCAATTCTTTCTCGATCTCCGGCGTAATGCCAAACGTGACACCGCGTTGCCGCACGGCTTCGGTCAATATGGTATTCCGTTCCTGAACCGAGACCTTCTTCGATCGCAAACCGATCAGGAGGTCCGCCAGACTCAACTGGGGACTCTGTGACTGGACGATGGTCGGCAGAATTAGGAGGGCGGCCACGACAAAAATTAGGGCTCTTCCAAAGGAGAGTTTTACAAAGAGGGTTTTAGCGCGTTTCATATCTTTTCTCGGTACTGAAGGCAGGATTAGTTGTCGTTGATAAGATCGTCAGCCGTGACGGCTTTTTTCTTTTCGGGTGCAGTTTTTGCGGTCTCTGTTTTCTTAGGCTTCGCAGTCGGTGCCGCTTTTGGTGCGGCTGTCGTCGGCAATCCGGTGTCGGCGGTGTTGGCGGAGGACGCGGGTTCCTCGGTCGCAGCCATTATATTTGCTGCAGGGCTTGGCTCCGGTTGGCTTACCTGGACGGCTTGGGGTGGAGGTGGGGTCGATCCGGACGTCCCCGACATCATGAACCAGGCAGCGGCAACGATAACCATCACTAGTCCGATGGCTCCTGCCATAACGGGTACCGGCAGCCGGAAACCAGGAGTTGCGGCGGCGGTGAAGATATCGTCGTCGTCAGGGTCGGTCGCGTCGCTGGCCGACACATTGGCTGAGGGTGCTCGCTCATCGACAGGAGCATCGATTACCTGCACTCCTTTCAGATCCAATTCGTCAGTATTGGCTTTGTCCAGGTCTTCCAGAACAACATCGTCAACGCTTGAGTCGCGATAGGCGACGACTTCCGCCGCAGCCGTGATAGGAATTTCCAGGAGGTCATCGTCTGACACCGCGGGAGCCGCGGCCGCTAATGCGGCCCGTTCAGCTTCTTCCTCCTGTCTTTCGGCCTCTGCGGCACGCTGCTCGGCGGCATTGCGTTGGGCTTCTGCTTCCTGTAGCTGATTTTGTAACAGTTCTTCTTGTTTGAACCGCTCCGCTTCTAACGCCCGTTGCTCCTCAGCGGCGACCGCATCGATTTTCTCCTGCTCGGCCATCCGAACTGCCTCGGTAGCTGCATTCTGTTCTTCGGATTCCTCTCTTACTCGATCCTCGACCTTTGTGATCGAGGTCTTGAGGACCTGACGCATTATGATGGCGGAGTCGTATCGGTTCTCACGCTTTATCTCAAGCGCTTTCATGATCACGTCCGATATCTCGGCTGGGATCTGCGGATGCACTTGAGACGGCTCACGAAGCGGATCCAACTTTCCTTCGAGTACTTCGATCGAGCGTTCCAATGGATCGACCGGCTCGACACCCGTGATCAAAAAGTAAAGGGTCGCACCGAGCGAGTAGATGTCCGTGCGGGCATCGGCTGCTTCTTTGAGTATTCTTCCCGAGCGGTCGTCGTAACTGTTCGTAATAACTTTCTGCGATGCTGAGTCAAGACCGGGCCAGATCCTCTCGAGAGGAGAGTACCGAAGGTCACTCTCATCTGATTGACCTCCCACTGTCCCTTCCGAATCGGCCGAGGCCTCTACGCTAAATCCAAGCAATTTGATCTTGCCCGACGCATCAAGTCTCAGGTTCTCGGGTCTGATATCGAGGTGGATTATCGGCGGCTTGCGACTGTGAAGGTAGTTCAGGGCATCCAACAACTCGTCGGCCCACGTCGTGACTTCGGAAACTGAGAAAGGTTCTTTGTTGCTGGTTAATCGATCACGAAGGTCGACACCTTCGACAGCATCCATAACCAGAAACTGCCGATCGATTTCGCAGAAAAAGTCCTGGACGTGAAGAAGAGTATCGTGATCGATCTCTGTGAGGGCCTTGGCTTGACTCGCAAACGCCAGTTTCAAAGACTCTCGCTGGGAGACCGTCGTGACCTTGTTCAGTTTTACCGGTATCTCATGAACTATGACGTTGGTATTCCGGACCGTATCGTAGGCCTCGACCACGTTTCCGCTGCCATTAGTTCGGTGGCTGATACGATATCGTCCTTCCTGTAAAAGTTCGTTAGTAGCGGGCATATTTTTAGGTGAGCAAAGAAGCGGGTGAGCTGACTGCCAGAAGTATTATTATACAAAATCGGTCAGAATGGAAGAGTTTTGTTGGCAAAGGTTAAATATTTTTTTACATGCGTGGAATTAGCTGCTTGATGGTTCTATTGGCTACTCGAAATCGGCGTCATATACTCCAGATATGCATCTGTCGTGGGCGTTAGGCCGAATATGATGACGTCATCTTTGAGTCAGAACTGTTTACGATGTCTGAGAAGATCAAATCAAGCGAGATAACACCGGAAGGCGTTTATTTGAACCGGCGAAACTTCATCCGGGCCGGTCTCCTGGCGGGTACGGCTGCAGGGACGACCGCTGCTTACCGGTTGTTCAATCCTCAGGCCGCTAGGCAAACAACTGAAGAGGGGGTCGTTATCTCGAGTGCTAAACCAGCGCAATACTCGCCGCCAAATGAAAAGGCTAACACCTTCGAAGAGATCACGAATTACAATAATTTTTACGAGTTCTCGACAGACAAAAGCTCCGTTGCCGGTAAGGCCCGCCGGTTCGTGACGCGTCCATGGACCGTAGAGGTGAACGGGCTCGTTCAAAAACCGCGAGTCTTCGACATCGACGATCTGCTTCGCTTCGAGCAGGAAGAGCGAACCTACCGGTTTCGATGCGTCGAGGCTTGGTCGATGGTAATTCCGTGGACCGGATTTAGCTTAAAGAGTCTTCTCGACCAGGTTGAGCCACTTGGCAATGCAAAGTATGTGGCCTTCGAGACCTTCTACGATCCTAACCAAATGCAGTCGTCGTTTTCGGCCGGTATCGATTTCCCGTATGTCGAAGGCCTGCGACTGGACGAGGCGATGCATCCGCTTACGATCCTCGCGACCGGCCTCTACGGAAAACTGATGCCAAATCAAAATGGAGCGCCTATTCGTCTGGTCGTTCCCTGGAAGTACGGATTCAAGAGTATCAAGTCGATCTCGAAGATTACGCTGACGGACGTCGAACCTCCTGCGACTTGGAATCTGGCGGCACCCGACGAGTATGGATTTTATTCAAATGTAAATCCCGATGTTGACCACCCGCGCTGGTCGCAGGCAACCGAACGCAGGATCGGGGAAACTGGTCGTCGCGAGACGTTTCTTTTTAATGGATACGCGGATGAAGTTGCTCATCTCTACTCCGGTACGGATCTAAAAAAGTACTTCTGATGCAGGACGTTAAATTTCACAAGGTCCTCATCTCTATCAATGCGCTGATCCCGTTGGCGTTTCTTGCGTATGACGGTTACCGGGGAGCCCTCGGCGCGAACCCGATCGAATTTTTCCTGCGTACAACAGGCGTCCTCACTCTCGTATTCCTGCTGATCACATTAATGATCACACCATTGCGAAAGGTTTTTGGCTGGAACGCTTTGATAAAATTCCGTCGGATGCTCGGGCTTTATTCGTTTTTCTACGGCTGCGTTCACCTCGTCACGTACAGCATTTTCGATAACAGTCTTGACATCGCGGCGATCGTCGGCGACGTGTGGCAGCGGCCCTTTATCGCGGTCGGAATGCTGGCGTTTCTAATGCTAGTACCGCTTGCCGTCACATCGACAAACGGAATGGTCAAACGGCTAGGTGGAAAAAATTGGGCGCGGCTGCATAAGCTAAGTTATCTGATCGCAATCCTCGGCGTTATCCATTTCTGGATGATCGTTAAGTCTGATGTCTTCTATCCGGCGCTCTTTGGTCTGGTGTTGGTGATCTTACTGGGGTTCCGTCTCGTGACCGCGTACGGGGGGAAAGCG
This sequence comes from Acidobacteriota bacterium, assembly GCA_031425495.1. Taxonomy (GTDB): domain Bacteria; phylum Acidobacteriota; class Blastocatellia; order Pyrinomonadales; family Pyrinomonadaceae; genus OLB17. The sequence continues at coordinate 62,166 of JANPJL010000230.1, read as the reverse complement.
GGCAATCAGAAAGTGGGCGTGTCCAAATCCTAACGCGGTTGATCGAACCTGTGTCGGTAGTCGGCACCTCTAACTTCGATCGCTTTGCACATTTCGTACAGTCGCGAACGGAGCCGGACGCCGATCCTGTCCTCGAGAGTTTCCTCCCGGTCAGTAGGTCGTTCGTCGGAGTAATTGGTTGTGAAGATCGTAGCTTTTTTATCGTTATAACGCGTGTTGATAATATGGGCCATCGTGTCCCGTACCCAGTCAGTAGGCTTTGACGCACCCAGCTCATCAAGGACGAGAACCTCGGCATTTAGGACGGGTGCAAGGACGGCCAACTCGGAAGCCTTCGTGTTCGGGTTATATGAATCCTGTATTTCTTTCAGGAGGGAACCGAACTCATAGAACAAACACGAGAATCCACGCTCGTACAGACCCTTCAAGATCGATACCGCGAGATGCGTCTTGCCGACTCCTACGGGTCCGATGAATAAAAGCCCGCGTTCGACCGCCGGGTATTCCATCGCAAACTGTGTGGCCAGACGTAGCGCTTTTACCTGCGACGGGTCGGAGGCGATATAGCTGTTGAAATGACATCCTGCGTATCGTTTCGGCAGCTTCGCTTTATCAAAGCTGGTGGTATGCAGTGAGCTCTTCTGACAAGAGCAGGGACGCGCTCCTTTACCAGTCACGACCTCCATGCCTGAGCCGAAACAGATCTGGCAAACAGAGGCGGAGTCGTCCGCGTCGCTTGAAGAGGGAACCGCGATGAGGGCTTGTTTTAATTGTTCGATCGGCATGGAAATATGAAGTGTGGAGAGGAGTATAGCACCCGCTCCCAGCGATTCAAATTTTGCACACTTATCAAATCCGCGACGCCGGAGTACGGTCCGGGAGGCGACGGTGGGACGATCGGCGATATGCTATATTTACTTTTTCTTTGCGGACATTATGGGATCTCTTCAAAATTTCTTAGTTAGGATCGGACTGGCTGAGCACAAGACCGAGCGTACACCGATCAGCGTTTTTCTTTTGGACGACGACCGGCGGAGACACCGCTGGTTCGAAAAGCGCTTTGCAGGAGACGAACTCGATATTGCGGAGACCGTTGAGCACGCCAAAACTTTCCTGGCAGAAAATAATTACGACGCGATCTTTCTCGATCACGATCTGCTTCCGCATCACTACGCGAGCAATGACCACGACGATTTCGCCAGCACCGGGTTAGCGATCGCCGAGTGGCTGAACGAGCGATCTGATCTCCAGCGCGCGGCGACAATTATCGTACACACGCGAAATGCCGACGCGGCGATTGCAATGGTACAAAAACTGAGAGAGACGGGACGCAACGTGGAGTACGTTGCGTTCCCGATGCTTGACCTAAAGATCAAGAACTACTGGCGGAGATAGTTGGTAGAATTCGAAACGTTCCCGCGTCATTTTGCGGCGGAAGCAACGGGCTTAGCTTTCAATTCGTCGAGCTCTTTCTGTGTCTTTTCGATCAATCCTTTAACCCCATTCCGGACATTCTCATCCTTGATGTTCCCAACAGATTTATTCAAGGCCATCAGATAAGCGACCTTCAGCGCCTGGTCTTTCGGTGCCTTGATGTCGGGTTCGACACCCGTACCTTCCCAATTCGTTTTTGTGATCGGGTTGATCGCACGGCCCGAGGGAACGAAGGCGCCGAAATGACCGGCAAGACGTACCATTCCGCCCGGATGCGCTCCTCCACCCGTCGTCTCGCCAATGATCGTCGCACGCTTCAGATTTTTTAGGTTGTAAGAGAATTCTTCGGCTCCAGAGAATGTGTAGTTCGAAGTAAGCACATAGATATCTTTGTTCGGGAAGCGCTTTGCAACGGGCTTCGTCCAAAATTCTTCCGTCGTATCGCCTTTACGCCAGTAAAGACTATTCAGGTGGACCGGCTTGTCACCAAAAAGATACGAGCTGATCAGAGCCACCATCGCGGGACTGCCGCCGCCATTTTGTCTTAGATCAAAGATCAGGGCCTCGGTGTTTCCTACTAACGTCATCGCCGCGGCGACCGTTTCGGCTCCGGCCTCGTGATCGCTGAACCCGCGAAGGTCGATGTAACCGATATTCCCATTCAGCCGTTCAACCTTTTCAAATCCAAAATTGACTCGCTGATTGAACCACCTGCTTTCGGCCTTTTCTGCTTCCGTCGGCTCCCGACGTTCTTTTCTGAGCGGGATCGGCTGCGCAGAAAATCTCACGCGGAGATGTTTATCGCTACTGACCGACTGCAGATCGGCCGTAAGCTTATCTGCAAACGCACGGGCACCCACGATCGAATCGTACTCCTTACCTGCCTGTCGGGCCCGGAGATCCGTCTCCATCTTTTTTGCCGTTTCTGCAAAGACGTAGTCGGTATTCAACTCCTTGACCAGATTGTCGATGACGATCGAGCGCGTTGCAGCATCGATCGTCATGTCTGGTTGCGCCTCAGGCTGCTGGGCAAAACTGTTGTCGGGAAATAAAATAACCGCGCTCGCGAACACGAAGAGCGTTAACGTAAATATATTTTTCATTTTGGTATTACTCCTAAGTTTGAATTCAGCCCTTTCTCGAGATGAGTCCCTTCAACAAAAGCTCGGCTACCTTCAAGGTCCGCTTCTCGATCTCGGCGCGCTCGCCCAGATCCTGCGTGCTGAGACTGTATGGCAACAGCGAATTTGTGGCGATCAGAAAACACGCAGCTACTTCGTTCGCATTGGTCGCGCCGAACTCGCCCCGGTCGACACCTTCTTTGATAATGTTTGCGAAGATCCGGGCCTCTTCATCGAAGTGTCGCTTGCGGCGTTCGAGGAACTGCGGCCGTATTTGCGAAAGCACGTCGTTCAAGCTCTGCGTATAGTGCTGAACGCTGTCGAAGCGAAAGACGACCCGTTCGACGAGCATCTCCCTAAGCCGGCGCTCGCACGGTGTTTTCTTCTTGGCTATATCATCGAGGCGAGCTTTCAGTCGCTCGATGATCCGGTCGATGTGCGAGAGCACAATCTCTTCCTTGCTTTTGAAGTGAAGGTAAACGCTGCCTTTTCCTATGCCGACGTCGGCGGCGAGATCGTCGATCGTCATCTTCTTGTAACCGCCTCCGGCAAGAAGGCGGTCTGTCGCATCGAGGATCGCACTTTTGATGTCGCGGGATTGTGCCGTAGCTTTCATAGAGGGCGTTCTGACTACATTACGATTCCAGTCATAATTGAAAGACGACTATAGCACAAGATTAGTTTCAAAAACCTTAAAATCTTTTCCGGTTCAAAGACCGGCGAAGTCCCATTTCTTTCGAACGTCAATGATCAAGTCCGCGACTTTATCAGTCACTTTCTTGTAATATTCGTCCGCCTTCTTCTGTTCGAATCTTGGATAGCCCTGCCCTTTTTGGTAAAGTCCGATCGAAGATGGAAAAGGAACCGCGGACCAGGTTCCCGGGGCGGGATAGGGTGTCGCGAGATCCGGAGTGTAGCGCTCGGGATGAACGAGAGTTCGGTCGATGGACTGTATAAAAGCCGTTTCGTTCAAACCCGCGTGACCACCGTCTTCACCAAAAACAGCTTTTGTCTCATCGGACGCAAACGACCACCAGTTGATAACGAGCGTACGAACCTTTCGCTCAATGGCAACCTCGGCGGCCACTGATTGCAAGACAGCGGTTTGTGCACCGCCGTGCCCGTTGAGGATGATGATGTTTCGAAATCCGTTCTTAGCAAGCCCCTCAAGGATCTGCTTTACGAAGGGTCTGTAAGCCGCCTCCGTGATTTGGAACGCGCCGGGATAGGCTTCCATCGAACCAGTGATTCCATATGACAATGTCGGCGCGATCATCGCGTTCGTTCGTTTCGCGATAGTCTTCGCGATCGCAGTCGGAGCCGTATTGTCAGCCCCATTGTTGATTACGCCGTGCGGTTCGAGGGTTCCGGTTGGAAGCAGAACGGTGTTGATCTTCCCTGGAACAGTTTCCTTGAACTCCATCCAGTTGATCCGATCCATCTCGCGCGTTGCGATTATGTCAGGTATCGTCTGGCCGAATGCATAAGTGCCGATGAGAAGGAGTGAGCTGCTTAGAAGTATGCGAAGCATAAAAATAGTCTCCGGAATAACTGATAACTGGTAAGAGTCCCAAGTCCCAAGTCCCAAATCCAAATCTCAAATCTCAAATCTCAAATTTCAAATTTCAAATTTCAAATCTCGATCCCAAGGCCCAAGTCCCAAGACCGAAGACCAAAGACCAAAGACCCAAGACCCAAGACCCAAGACCGAAAACCAACGACCTCACTCCGACGAATGGTCCCGACTGAGGTATTGTTTCCCCTTCAGTTTTTCCGGCAGTAGGTCGTCTTCGTCCGGGTACATTTCATAACCTTTTCCGTAGCCGAGGCCTTTCATCAATTTTGTCGGCGCATTCCGAAGGTTCATGGGGATCGGAAGGTTTCCGAATTTCTTTGCGTCTTGCATCGCACGGCCGATCGCATCGCATGTCGAACGATCCTTGGGAGCGTTCGCCAGGTAAGCCACGCCGTGTGCGAGATTGAGCAGACATTCAGGAAGGCCTATCACCTCCACTGCGCGGAAGACCGAATTAGCGACGACCAGTGCGGTAGGCTGAGCGAGGCCGATATCTTCCGAGGCAAAGATCACCATTCGCCGCGCGATAAACTTCGGGTCCTCACCGGATTCGATCATCCGCGCGAGGTAGTAGATTGCCGCATTCGCCTTGCTGGCTCGCATTGACTTGATGAACGCGCTGATGATGTTGTAATGCTCTTCGCCCTTCTTGTCGTACCGCAGAAACTTTGACTGCAGTGTCTCCATCAATGTCTCGAGCGTGATCTCGTCGTAGAGCTTGATCGTGTTCTCGATCATCGTCAGCGCCTGCCGTGCGTCGCCGTTGGCCATTTCGACGAGCCATGTCCTCGCTTCATCACTAAGTTTGTAGCCGGTGCGGTCGATGATCGTGCCCATGTTCTCGTCCGAAAGTTCTTCAAGAACGAATACACGCAACCGCGAGAGCAGTGGCGAGATAACTTCGAAACTCGGATTCTCGGTCGTCGCACCGATTAATACCAGATCGCCATTTTCGACATACGGCAATAGAAAATCCTGCTGGGCTTTATTGAAGCGGTGGATCTCATCAAGGAACAAAACGCGCGGGATCAACCGTGGCTCGCGCTTGTCGACGAGCTTTCGAATATCATCCTTGCCCGCGGATACTGCCGATAATTCGTGGAACTCGGCGTTTATCGCGTTGGCATAAATTCGTGCAAGCGTCGTTTTCCCTGTCCCGGGCGGACCCCACAAAAGGAAAGAGAATACGTGCCCCTGTTCGATCGCCAGGCGAAGCGGTTTACCATCCCCGACGAGATGTTCCTGTCCGGCAAACTCGCTCAAACTGAGCGGGCGGATACGATTAGCTAACGGTTCCATGGCTACAATGGAATAGTATAGGTCAGGCTGCGGCTTTGTGCGTTCGAGAATAATATTTTCGGAGAGTGTCATCTCGATTACTCAAGGTGATCAAAGTAGTGTGGTATAACTTACTTCGCGCGGGGCGACTGCCAGGGTAGCGTCCGACCCCCAAGAGGCCTGGATCTCGTCCCGACAGGGTACACGTTCCGCGTACTTAATTTAGTCATACGAGATTGTTGATTGACTGCGGCTCCCAGCCGCGGTCGCTCGACAATGGAAAAGACGCAGCTGACGGAGTGGGAGACGTCATCGGCGTCTTTTCCGCGTTGGGCACGAAACTTTTGGAACTTTCGGGTTTGAGATTCGTGAATTAACCCATAGATACGGAATCATAGAAAACCCTCCTCTAGGTTCCTCTTGCAGTCCGGTGCTGACACAGCAGCACCGGACTTTTTTCCTGTGGGCCTTACTTTACGAGCACGCCGACGGCTTCGCTTAGACGGGTGAAGCCCGCCTAGAGAGCGGTTGGACGAATATTGCGCGCGACCGGTTTTATTTGTGTCATAGTTGATGGGCAGCCTTATCTGGAAGTCCGGTCTAACGTTTATACGCGGTCCGATCGTGAGCTTAATGATGAGCAAATTAACGCGTCTGAATCAGGAATAGTCCGGCCTCGCCCGGTGTACTTCGATGAGACTCCTATGAATGACGAACTATTATCTCGGTCTATTATTGCGATGGACCATAAGGAAAGCGTCTACACGATAAACGAATACACAGCCGAGAATGAAGTTCGGTACGAGCTCTACAATGGAACCCCTGTCGTACGATATTCCGATTGGGTATTTCATATTGAGGAAGGCGGGATCGACCTGCGGGCTGTTTACCGGCATTAGCAGTTTCTAGGGGACTCGATGCCGACTACTCAAATTCCAACTAATTGAAGAGATGCAGCGCGCTTTTGGGGCGAACGGTTTCAGCCCAGTGGTCAGTAGGCAAAGCCTCTCCGCGACCATCGGTCCGTGTGTCCGTGTTACTTTGCGACAAACGGAGAACCGTGGAAAGCTTCCGATTCAACCGTGGGCAGCACAATTTCTGTCATTCAGGGGACAGACATTCGTTCGGAACTAGCCTACGTTATAGACATGAATTCAAGTGAGCCGAGGAAATTTCCGGGAACGGAAGCGGAACGGGCCGAAGAACTGACGCGATCCCGGGTAGAAACGAAGGAAATCTGCAGGGCTAAGTGGCGAATGTTTCTAGGAGAGGACGAGATCCCGGCGAAGTTTCTTGCAAACTTAGAAATGGATCTTTCGCCAACGACGCTCGACCCTAAGTAGAAGCCAGCCGACCGGTCGCCGAAACGTGAGCTAAATCGTGCGAGAATCCACGCCGCAGGCCTAGGAAACCGCCGACTCGCGCCAATTACGCGTATATTTATTCTCGAACCCGCTATATACTCATTTTTCCGATAATAATCTCGAGTCCAGGTCGAAACTAGATGTAAACAAGGTGGTTGACGCAAGCGTCTCTCGCTCTGCCAGGCCAGGATAGACATCCTCTGCTAGGTTCAGTTATTGGCCATTCGTTCAATGGCGTAGTAATAGAGACGCTACGGCAGGACATTTAATGGATACACCGTCCGAATCGATAAGGAATCTCGCCCGGCGACTACTGTTGCTGGAAGCGTCGGTTCCATCTGAGCGCGGCGAGCACCAAGCGGAGCGAGTATGCGAAAAGCTGCGAATTTCGCTCACTCGATTCGCAGGCGCCGACGGATTCCTTGCGCTTATGCGTCGTTCGCTGGCACGAGCTCGGGTCGAAGTGCCCTCTCTCAATAATTTAACGATGGGACCTGATGGGTGCTTCCTCGGGTTTGAAACAGCTCTGGACGGAGACGCAAACGAGGCGGGAGCCGCGCTGACCGCCCACTTCTTAAGCTTACTTGTCACTTTTGTCGGCGAGCCTTTAGCGTTACGGCTGGTGTCGGATGCATGGCCCAATCTGCCGATCGAGGAATAATTATTTTCGGGTGCGAAAACGTTATGAACACTGAAGAAAAAGGGGACGGACAAGGACAGGGGCGGGTAAAGATCCGACAGATGCCAACCGGCGTGCCAGGCCTTGACGAGATCCTTGGGGGCGGGTTGCCGGAGTATTCCTTCAATATCATCGCCGGAGCACCCGGCTCCGGCAAGACGACTCTAGCTCACCAGATCATCTTTGCCAACGCGACGAAGGAACGGCCCGCTCTGTATTTCACCGTGCTGGGTGAGCCGGCGATCAAGATGCTGCGATATCAGCAGCAGTTCGGATTTTTTGACCAAAAGATGCTCGAGGGAGCTATACGTTTTGTAAATCTGAGCCAGCTTGTTTTGGACACAGACCTGGGCGCGGTCCTTGAGTCGATCATCGCGGAAGTCGAAGCATCGAACGCAAGTATTGTCGTTGTAGATTCGTTCCGCACCGTTGTGCGAAGAGCCCGGTCTACTGACAATGAAATGGAGATCCAGGGTTTTATCCAGCGATTGGCACTCCACCTGACCAGTTGGCAGGCGACTACGTTTTTGATAGGCGAGTATGTTGACGGCGAGATGCGCGACAACCCCATCTTTACCGTGGCTGACGGTCTGTTCTGGCTTTACCAGAGCATCGAGCGCAATTCGATCGTTCGTAAAATGCAGATTATGAAGCTCCGCGGCCAGGAATCGGTGCCCGGGTTGCATACCTTCCGTATCACAAACAACGGCTTGCAGACCTTCCCGCGCACCTTCGGGTTGAGTGAAGACTCTGGCCGTGTAAGGGGTGCACGTCGCCTCTCGAGCGGCATTCCCGAATTCGATGCAATGCTTGGCGGCGGCATCCCCGAGGGAGACAGCCTGCTCCTCGCCGGACCGAGCGGCTCGGGCAAGTCGGTATTAGCTTCACAATTTATCGATGAGGGGCTCAAGCAGGGCGAGCCGGGCGTCATCGCCATCTTCGAAGAGCTTCCGGCCGCATACATTCAGCGTGCCGCCAAACTCGGCATCGACCTTGAGCCTGCGTTGAAGGATGGCTCGCTTAAGATCATTTACATTAGGCCGCTGGACCTTTCCGTTGACGAGACAGTTCACTCGATCGTGAGCGCTGTTAAGACAATCAATGCAAAGCGCGTGGTGGTGGACTCGCTTGTCGGATTCGAGATGGCTCTGGCGCCTGATTTCCGCCACGAGTTTCGCGAGTCTCTGTATCGAATGATCGGTGCTCTTACGCGACTTGGTGTGACGGTCGTCAGTACGGTGGAGGTCGAAGAGAATTTTACTTCAATGGGATTGAGCAATTACACCATCTCGTTCCTCGCCGAAGATATCGTCCGGCTGAGGTATGTTTCGATCAACGGCCAGCTTCGAAAGATGATGCTGGTTGTGAAGATGCGCGGAAGCGAGCACAGTATTGATATGCGGGAATACAAGATCACGCCAAAGGGCGTCGTCATGGGCGAACCGCTGCGCGGGTATCGCGGACTGACCAGCGGGATTCCGGGTCCCTGGGCGCGCGAGTCGGGAGAGGTCCCGGAATTCCGCCCCTCAGGATCGGTGGGCGATTGAGTGACCAATGATTGATCCTTCAAAAAAAACCGAGTTAGTGGGCCTTGAGCAGCTTCGTGAAATGAACGAGCAGCTGCTGATCTCTTCGGTTCGTCAGCACGAACTGATCGAGAAGTGGGAGATGACGGACGGGTCACTGCATCTCAGCGAAGAGCAATTTCGTCTTGGTATCACCAACGCTCCGATTCCCGTTATCATGCACGCCGAGGATGGCGAGGTTCTCCAGGTTAGTCGCTCGTGGACCGCACTTACCGGCTACACCCATGATGACGAAACCGTTATCCAGGGGTGGCTGACCAGAGCGTATGGTGACGGTGGGGACGAGGTGCGTGACGCTATGCACCGTTTGTTTCTCCCGCCCGTAAACGGCGACAACGAGATGCACTCCGTGGTCTTTACTCTTACCACCAGCAAAGGTGAGGAGCGAACCTGGTCGTTCAATGCGTCCTCGCCCGGCCTACTTGCAGACGGTCGCCGGTTTGTTGTCGGCATGGCTGAGGACATTACCGACCGTAACCGCGCCGCCCAAGCCCTCCACGAAAAGCAGACCCAGCTAGCCGAAAGCCAGATGCGTCTTGCCATGGAACTTTCGGCCATGCAAACACTGCAGGAAGTAAGTACGGAGTTGATAGGTAAAGACGATCCGAAAACGCTCCACGATAAAATAGTCGATGCCGCCGCCTCCATCATGCGAGCGCAATTCTCGACGCTTCAAATCTTTCACGCGGGTCAAGGAAACGGTGGCGAGTTCCACCTTTTGGCGCACCGCGGATTGACTTCGAAAGCGGCCGAGTATTGGCAACGAGTGACCCCATCGTTGAGCAACATCACCGGCGCAGTTCTGCGGACAGGTGAAAGCATTTCGGTCCAAAACATTGAGGCGTCCGACGCGATGATCGGAAGCGATGACCGACAAGCGTACCTGCAGAGCGGCATACATTCCGCGCAAGCCACCCCTCTGTTCTCACGCGGCGGACGAATACTAGGGCTGATCGCGACTTATTGGAAACAACCTCATCAGCCGGTCGAATGGGATCTGCGGCTTCTCGACGTCCTTGCCCGGCAGGCCGCCGACCTGCTCGAACGCTCGCAGGCGGAGGAGCGGCTAGTCGCGCGCGAGAAGCATTTGTCGTTGATAACCGCGTCAGTGCCAGTCTCGATCGTTCATATCGATATTCAGCAGAGGATCCGGTTCGCAAATCAACTGTACCTGAAACGCCTCGGAATGAGTTCGGAAGAGGTTCTTGGTAAGACCGTGTGCGAGCTCCTCGGCAAAGAAAATTTTGCAAAGATCGAACCTCACCTCAAGGAAGCTCTCCAAGGCGTACCGCAGAATTACGAGATACGGATCAATTACCCGGCGGTCGGCGAACGCGATCTTCTCGTCCACAATTCACCGCTCAACGACGGCATAGGCCAAGTACAAGGAATTGTTTCCGTCATCGAGGACATAACTGAAAGGAATCACTCTCAAATCCTGCTTGACACACAGAAAGAAGTTCTCGAAATGATCGTCGCCGGAAGGGAGCTTCGAGACGTTTTGCAATTCCTCGCCCGGGTTGTCGAGGAAAGGTCCAAGGGGTCTGTAGCATCGATAATGTTTGTCGACGACGAGGGCCGATTACGAAATGGCGCGTCGCCTAGCCTGCCGCAAGATTATCTTCAGGCGATTGACGGTCTGCAGGTGGATGAAAGCATTGGCACCTGCAGTGCCGCGGCTGCGACAGCCAAGATCACCATTACCGCTGATATTGGCGGCGACGCGAAATGGCAAGCATTCAAGCATTTGCCTTTGGGATTGGGCCTAGTGTCTGCCTGGAGCCAGCCGATCATCGACCAGGACGGAAGGGTGATTGGAACATTCGGAACCTACTTCCGCGAAAAACGAGAGCCGACTGAGCTTGAACGTCAAACTGTCGGGATCCTCGCCAAGACGGCGGCCCTTGCGATCGAACGCAATCGGACCGAGCAAAAGTTACGCGAATCGGAAGAACAGTATCGAACGTTATTCAGTTCGATCGACGAGGGTTTTTGCATTCTGGAAAAGATTGAAACTGAGGACGGCCGGATGGATTTTTGTTATCTCACTGCCAACCCCGCGTTCGCGATCCAATCCGGTATCAGCGACGTAGTCGGAAAAACAATCAGACTAGTGGTTCCCGCGGAGGCAGATGAATGGATTCAGATCTATGCCTCGGTTCTCAATACGGGCGAGCCAATAAGATTTGCACGCGGACTCGTAATAAATGGGCGCGTACTGGAACTCTTCGCCTTCAGAATCGCAGATGGAGCTCATCGCCGCGTTGCGGTCATCTTTCAGGACATCACGGAGCGAATACGCACTGATGAGAAATTAAAACAGAGCGAGGAATGGCTGCGGACGATCTTTGAGGCGTCGCACGAAGGAATTCTCGTCGAGGATGGAGAGAGGATCAACTATGTCAACCGTTCGTATCTGGATCTGTTTGGATATGACAAGGCGGAGGAATTGATCGGCCAGAATGTCTCGGTCGTAGTTTCAGATGAAGACGTCGAGCGCGTGCTCGAGTATGGCAAAAGCCGTCTGCGGGGTGAACTGCCACCCGAAACATACGAATTCAAGGGCAAGCGAAAAGACGGCAGCCTTATTAGTGTTGAAGCCTCGGTCTCGACTGCGACGGCTGCCGACCGAGTCTACATAACGACTATGCTCCGGGATATCGGCAAGCGAAAACAGACTGAAGAAGCATTGATCCGCATCCATGAAGATCTTGAGCTTAGAGTCGAGACACGTACGCGTCAGCTCGCCCAAGCGAATGAAACATTAAGAACCGAAAATCAGGAGCGGTTGCAGGCTGAAGCCGAGCGCTTCAAGCTGCTAACGCAGATCGTAACGACACAGGAAGACGAACGCCGCCGGATCGCACGCGACATTCACGATCATCTGGGACAGGGTTTGACGGCGCTTCGGCTTAAGATCGCGTCGCTCCAGGACGAGTACGATTCTGACAAGAATCTCAGCGATCGGATCGCAATCCTGCAGGAACTAACAGCACGGCTCGATGCGGCCGTCGGCTTCGTCGCGTATGAGCTCCGCCCGACGGTTCTTGATGATTTGGGTCTAAGCTCGGCGATCGAGGAGTTCGCAAAGGAATGGTCGCGTCATCACGGTATCCCGTCGGAGGTTCATTCGGGCCGACTCAAAATGGAAAGACTCGATCCGGAAGTGGAAACGAATCTTTACCGTATTGTCCAGGAAGCACTAAATAATATTTACAAGCATGCCAAGGCAACGAACGTAAACCTGGTGCTCGAACGCCGCAAGGACGAGGTCGTTATGATAGTCGAGGACGACGGCGTTGGATTCGTACCGGGAGCGAAGCGGGACGCCGCGGATCCAGGACGCGGACTTGGCCTTACCGGGATTCGCGAACGAGCAGCGCTTGTCGGCGGCTCCGTGGAGTTCGAAACCTCCCCTGGAAACGGTACGACGATCTTCGTCCGGGTTCCCACTAAACTTCGAAACGGACGATGAACATGGAAGCAAAGATTAGGATCGTGCTAGCGGAAGACCACAACACCGTGCGAGAGGGCATCAAGATGCTTGTCAATGCACAGCCGGACATGGATGTTGTCGGAGAGGCGGCTGACGGTCGTGCGGCGATCGAGAAAACTCGTCAGCTCGCCCCCGACCTATTGGTGATGGACATCTCAATGCCCGAGTTGAACGGGCTGAAGGCAACCGAGAAACTTAGACAGGAATTTCCCGACCTTAAGATCCTGACGCTCACTCGACACACGGATGACGGATATCTTCAGCAGTTGATCAAGGCGGGCGTCAACGGCTACGTGCTAAAGCAAAGCGCACCGACCGAACTTATCAACGCGATCCGAACGGTGAGTGCGGGTAGATCCTATGTCGACTCGCAGTTAACACAGAAGGTCCTCGGCGGATATGCAGCTCGGGCGTCGGGGCCGCTTCGGGGCGAGGGTAAGGGGCAGCCGTCCGAGCGGGAGAGTGAGATCCTTCGCCTCATCGCATGGGGATACAGCAACAAAGAGATCGCCTCACGTCTCGACCTCAGCGTAAAGACGGTAGAAGCCCACAAGAGCAACGCAATGCGAAAACTCAACATGGGCTCCCGCATAGATATCGTCCGCTACGCTAGCCTTCAAGGCTGGCTCGAAGAGGAATAATAGATCTTTTGCCTCCTGTTCCAAGGCCTATGTGAACTCGGATGTTGGCGACAACAACACGTAGCTCGGGCTTAATCCGTTTTCCCATTCCGTGCGTTTCGGTGTATTCCGTGGTCCTGATTTCGCAGCAGAAGTAACCACGGACACACGGAACACACGGACACGGAACACGGAATTCACTGCAAAAACTGTCCAATCACATATGTCGGGTCCCCGACAAATTACTGTAAACACTAGGGATTATCCCTAATCAGATTTCCTATCTTCCCGATACCTGGTCAATTCCTTATGTCGCATCATTGCATATACGAATTAGGTAATGCCGTGTATAGGCAAGCTGGCAGGAACGTTCGACGGAGCCACAATGCATCAATGGGGTCGCTAGTCTGACCTACTTGAGTCACTTCGGATCGACGGACGAAAGAGATCGATAGGTATGCAAGGCGGGAACGATATCAATGGCGAGGTATTTGGCCTCTACGAGCTAGCTAGCGACGGGACTGTTCTGTACTCACGAGCCCGAGCGGGCGAGGTCTTGCGCGAACCTACGCAGGGAATGGTGGGTCGGGATTTTTTTCGGGACGTCGCCGGCTTTGAGAACAAAGAGGATCTCCGACACCACTTTCGCCGATTTATACACGGAGACCAGTCAGTCAATGCATTCACGTTCGATTGTTTATATGGGGCCGATGTCGTTAAGGCAAAAATATTCATGACGCGGGCCTACGAGTCCAACGACGAAAATGCGGGCACCATCGTGATACTGGATATCAGAAGCGCTGGACAATAGTTTTTGCAAGCAAGGGGAAAGGTACAATGAACACGCAGGGAAGAAACTCGATCGCCACTGGAAATGGCAATAGCATGTTGAGGGGGTTGGGCCCGGTCTCGAACACACGACCCAGGGTTGTGAAAAACGTGCCGGCCGATCCGCCAAGAGAAGCGGCCCTACTCGGGCCGACGAACGCGATACTGCAGGCCTTAGACCACGAACAGTTTTTGCGGCTGCGTCAGTTCATCAAGCGAGCTCATCTTGTTAAGGACGAGTACATCTACCAGCAGGATGACGAGATCGATCTGATCTATTTTCCGGAAACAGCGGTCCTATCCGAATTTCAAATCCTCGAGGATGGGAGAACGATCGAGGTTGGCATTATCGCAAGCGAAGGTGCCGTCGGAATTGCATCCGCCTTCGGATCATGCCGGGCAGCCAACTGCACCCAGGTCTGCGTTTCAGGATCAGCCCTGGCGATCGGACGCGACATCTTCGAACGGGCGGTCATGAGCGACCCGAGGCTGCAGCGAAGCATTCATGCTTACCTGAACGCACAGGTCAAGCAGCTTTCGCAGCGCGTTGTTTGTAACACATTTCATTCAGTCGAGCAGCGTTTTTGCAGCTGGCTGTTGACGCTCCACCGGCGCAGCCGAAGACAGAGTTTCACGCTCACTCATGAACATGTCGCGCGGGTACTCGGCGTACATCGGCCGAGCGTCACGTGTATCGCTCAAGTGCTGCGCGATCGGGAGTTGATCGACTATGGAAGAGCGCGTCTCGAAATTCGGAACATGCCCGGACTCGAGCAGATCGCATGCGGTTGCTCAGCCGATCAAAGCACACTTCAATTCGTGCATTGATCACGTTTGTATTTTGCAATACCGACAGCACCAGCACGAGAACGTAAGTTAAGCTTGGTGACACAGCGGGACGGAAGAGTCCTCACAAACGATTTCCAAACGCGATCGTTGAATCTTCCTTCCCGCATTTTTGTCTTTGAAATCCCGGGTTCGACCCGCGGATCGTACGATAGCCATACGACCCATATTTGTGAAGCAGCGGCGATGCATCCTGAATTGTTGCGATCACTAAGCTTTTCCTAAGACACCGCGCAGGCGAGGACGTGGCACACGTTTCGCGGATGGAAGTGCTTACAAGGATACGCGGAGAATATTTTCTTACGGAATTGTGACTAATTTTGCTTTTCCAGAGGCGGGGTTTGTCTTGGACTACGACGTGGTGTGCTTTTCGCCTCTGCGATGGGATTTCGTTTTTCAGCGCCCGCAGCACCGTCTGTCGCGCTTCGCGAAGAAGCACTCGGTCCTGTTTATCGAGGAACCGATCTACATTGATGGTGCAGCAGGGTTCGTTGTGACGGAGAAGAAGGGAGGAGTGAAGGTTGCGGTACCGCATCTGCCGGAGGGAACGGGCCCGGCGAGGCCGAGAGCATACTCGCCGCGCTGGTATTTGAGTTAGTGAGAGACGAACGATTCGAGAACTATGTAACGTGGTTCTACACGCCGATGATGCTTCCGCTGAGCACACGGCTCGAGCCGCGCGGCGATACGCTAAGGTATCGGAGCAAAGGCAACGGCCCGTGTGACCACTTTTAGGGGTTGGGGCTACGAACCCTACTGCCCGATTAGTGTGTTTAGGGATTGAGCCAGCTCGATCCGAGTTATGCCGCGCGACGGACTGAATGCGTTGCCATCAAGTTTCACGAAGCCCCGCTGCAAAGCAACCGCGACGTAGCCGCGCCACTGAGTTGGAACAGCCGAAGCATCAGTCATCGTAGGTGGCAAGGCGGTCGAAGATGTGAGCGCCTCTAATCCGGCGGCTTTCACATATGCGATAGCGGCAGCTAGCTTTGTCGTCGAGTTGTGCGGATAGAATCGACCGCCCGCAGAGCTGTCGACAAAAAGTGGGCCTGCCGGATTAGACTGAAGACTCTCGACGGCATTTCGGGAATACTTGTCCCGGACATCTGTGAACATCGCCGACGCTGCCAGATACTGCGGTACAAACCCGGCTCGAACCAGGGACTCTGCAAAATCAAAGCGTGTGACGAGAGTGTTCGGTCGGAATTTCCTGCCCTCCGGAAGCATCACGCTCGACAACAGGCTCCGCTCGGCGAGTGCCGCGAGGTTGGGCGTGAGGGTGTCGAGATCCCTCATGGTTGGATACTCGACCTGGGTTATCTCCACCGACCCGAATACTTGCTGCGCAACACCGGCGACACCCGAATGTCGAGCGGCGGCTCGCATCGTACCCGCGAGCGGATTCCGGAACACGACCTTTTCGCGTCTGCCGGTGATTCCCGGCAGGTTCAGGTAATTCGACTCGCCCATCAATACGCCGGACTCGTCATAAACCTTAAGACCAAAATCGTTGGCACTCAGATCCCACGCGATATTAATGCTAGCCTGCACAGTATTCTGCGGAATCGCAATATTCGACGATGCGGCGACATTTGGGAAAACCATTTGCACAAATGTCTGCAAGGTTCGCGTAGTAAACCGGATGCCATTACGTGAGATCGTCGAGCGGAATGCTCCCAGGTGACGCTCCGGAAACGCAGCTTCGAGAACCGCTGCGTGTGTGTTCAGCATTCCAGCCCCGGCTTCGTGATGAAAATATCGCGGAAGCGGTGTCGCCGTTCGGCTGAGAATGTCCTTTACGATTGCCGGTGTCAGACTCGGATTCGCCTCGAGCATCAGGGCGATCGCACCAGCGACTTGCGGGGCCGAGAACGAAGTTCCCGTCGCCGTTGTGTAATACGGCATATCAGCGTCCGACAGCCGCTCTGAGTCAGCACCCGCGATCCCCGAGATACCCGTGACGGTCGGGAAACTTCGAAGGCTAACGATATTTGTACCCGGTGCGACCAGGGCAGGATGTTGAAGTTCGTCGCCGAAGTTGCCACGCGAGGAGTAACCTGCGAGCCTTCCGCTGGCGTCCGTAGCCCCGACACCAACAACCCACGGAGCCACGGCGTAGGGATTCATCGTGCTATTTCCCGGTCCAGAGTTGCCGGCCGAGAAGACTACGTTCACGCCCCGCTCGGTCAGCATCTTTGTTGCGATATTGACCGGATCGTTGACATCGAAAACGGTGTTCGCAGAGAAGCTGCAATTGACGACGCGGACGCCGTATGACGCACCCCGGTCAAGCAGATAGTCGAAACCGGCAAGGACATTGACGAGACTCGCGTCACCCGCGCTCAGTCCGAGCAAACGAGTGCCGGTCGCTATCCCTCCAAATCTTCCCGCCGAAGCCGCACCGCTTCCTGCGATCACGCCGCCGACGAATGTTCCATGACCACTAACCGGATCGGTATTCGAGAGATTCTCCAACGGCAACGGGTAATTGAAACCGGCCGGGGCACTTTGTAGATCGTTCAGACGGACGTTTTGAACAACGCGTCCCCCGAGGTCCGCATGTTGTGCGTTTAACCCAGTGTCGAGGACAGCGACCGTCACGTTGCGACCCGTTACGGGAAGCCCACCGTTCTCCTCGCGAATCTCGGTATCGCTCGCGACGCGTTGAATTCCCGTCGGGTTGAAATATGGATCGGAATTGAAGGTAAGCGTCCGGCTTCCGTAGATCGATCGGACACGGGCGAGCTGCGAGACTGCTATCAGTTGCGACTTCGTCCCGGTCACGTAAACGGCCGGCAGAACACGCATCCGTGTCCCGCCAGCGATACCGATCTGTTGAAGCGTCGAGATATCAGCATCCGTCACGGAGCCATGGTATGCGACGACTGCGTTTAGATTGCTATCGTCCGATGTATTATTCAATGTGACCGCGAATTCCGGATCGAGAGACTGCAGGCCTGTGTTGTTGTCGGCTCCAGTAAGCGTGATCCCGTCCGCTCCCGTAAGCGTGATGCCGTCGGCTCCGGTTAGAGTGATGCCGTCGGCACCAGTCAGCGTAATTCCGTCCGCTCCGGTCAGAGTGATACCGGTGGGGTTTGTGTGATCGAAAATGACACCCGTAGATCCGAATCCCGTCACTCCATCGGCGCCAGTCAAGGTGATCCCGTCGGCACCAGTAAGAGTTATGCCGTCGGCTCCCGTCAGCGTAATTCCGTCGGCTCCAGTCAGAGTTATCCCGTTGAGGCCGACACGCGTAGCTCCGTCGGCACCGGTGAGAGTTATACCGTCAGCCCCCGTAAGCGTGATCCCGTCGGCTCCGGTCAACGTAATGCCATTCGGCCGCCGGACAACAATTGAATCGGCATGGTGCTGCCGCCCGTCCGCACCCGTGAGTGTGATCCCGTCCGCGCCCGTGAGTGTTATGCCGTCAGCACCGGTGAGCGTGATACCGTCCGCACCCGTCAACGTGATCCCGTTCGGGCCCGTGTAGGTCGAACCGTTCGAACCTGTCGACGTAAGTCCATCCGCCCCGGTAAGCGTGATGCCATCTGCTCCGGTAAGCGTGATTCCGCTGGATCGATAATTCAGAAAGCCATCGGCCCCGGTAAGCGTGATCCCGTTCATTCCAACGTATCGAATCCCGTCCGCGCCCGTTAGCGTGATTCCGCTGGATCTAACGACGGATATCCCCGCACTAGCGGAATTTGCCGCTAGTGCGAGAAGAAGTATTAGCGAGACAATTCTCTTCATCGTGATTTCAGTTCGATCTAAATCCAGCAAATATACATTTTCGTCGAGATCATCATCCTGCCGAGGCGGGCTGGGAATCCGCAACATGAATTAAAATCGAACAGACGAGATCGGGGGCTACCCCATATTACAGTTTCGCCGTAAATCAAGCAATTGTTATTCCTGCCGATCTGCTTTGTTGCTTACCTTTAAGTTGAAAGTTGCACCCTTCTCGATACGGACGTTTTTGTTATTCGAATAGAGCGTCGTCGACGAATCGGCGGAAGCATTGACCGAGTTCGAGATGTGGATGCCGTTAATCGTCCGCCCGATTGTGCCGGACGCCGTGCCTGCCGTTTGAACTACGGTATTTGTTGCCATTCCGGCGGTTTGGGTTGTCGTGTTAACGAGCCCGCCGACCGTGCTTCCCACACCGCCGAGCAATCCGCCGCCTGAGCTGCCACCGGAGGCGGACCCTGACGTTCGCGATGACCCCGAAACGTCAGACATAACGGAATCCCCGTTCCCGACGTTAGCCGCCGCGTCTGTGATCGAGACGACTGAAGCGCTGAACGGAGCCGATAAACTTTTCCCCTGGATCCTATCGAAAATCATTCCGAGCCTCGATTCAGAGTTCTGTTTCGTTTTTCTCTGGACTTCCGTTACTCGGCCCAGAAGCGTCGAGCCTTTCGGAATCACGACTTCACCGCTTTGTTTTATCGACTTAGTAACCTTTAGGACGATCTCGTCGCCGACCTTCGCCTTGTTCACGTCGACAGTCTTTTGTAGTTCGGCCTCGAGACTCGCCCCCGACATCAGGCTAATCGAATCGGGCCGGTCGGACGCGGCCGTCGAAGACTTTTTGTTCTTATCGATCTGGCCGAAGCACATCATCGTGCAGATCAACATTAAACTGATTCCCAAATAAACCTTGTTCATATTGTAAACTCCCTTTCCCGAACGGCCACTTTCGACAAGGCCCGGGTTAGATTTTAGTGGATGAGGACTCTGGTGCGATCTTTAACGTACGAACGAGCATAATCAACACGGGTTGAGGAATACTTGAGGCGGGTTCAAGTTTTTCTCAAGTCTTCTTTTCTACAGTGATTATGCCGACAACGGCCATCCTTACTCGATATGATGACTTACTTCCTCGACACCACTATGAACTCCGACGAACTATACTCCCCGACGTTCCATTCGACCGGGAGCGATGAATCGGGCGTCGAGCCGCCAGATTTCCACATACTGAATGAGAAGCTCGAGATTCCGTCGTTAGGGGGGTTGATAGATCGACCCCGCCTCGAAGATCTGCTTCGTAGGTCTATCGACCAGTTTCCCGCGACACTGATATCAGGCCGGGTCGGGACCGGTAAGACGGCAATATCCGCCGCCTTTGCTCGCACCCGAGAGCACGCGGCCTGGTACGCAGTGGAGTCGTCGGACGTCGAATGGCACGTGTTCGCACATTATTTTGCAGCTTCCGTGCTGCGGGCCGGATGCAGCGAGGTCGATCCGCACTCCCTCGTACCCGAGACCAGAGTGCCTTCGCAATCTGTGATGGCGACCTTCTTGATCGACGTCTTCGCGGAGGTTGAGACACTGCTTTCCCACGAACCACTGCTGATCGTCCTGGATGGCGTCCATCATCTTTTCGACGCCGCTTGGTTTGGCGAGTTCTTTTCTCTGCTACTGTCGTCCCTCCCGGACGATGCGAACCTACTGCTGCTCTGCCGCAGCAAGCCGCCGAACCCTCTGTGGCGACTAAGATCGAAACAGCAGTTGAATGTTATCGACGAAAAGCTGCTCGCCCTTGATCTGACTGAATGTGAAGAGATCGCACAAAAGAACGGTTTCCCGCGTTCAGAGGCTGAGCGTCTGCATGCCGAGACATTTGGCCGAGTCTCGAAATTCCTCCAGAAGCTTGGCACGGCAAAACCCGCAAGATCCCGCGCTTAACGTGCGGTAAGGCGCTTCGATAAGGTGCGGTCGGTGTGGCATAATAACGTCTCATCCGACCGTTCCTATCTGAGGCAATGCAGGACAAGAATTTCTTTCTTCGCACCAAACTGCTTCCCCCACGAGCCGTTTCCGAACTGCTCGAACGTCCGCGCCTAATAAAGAAGCTTGAAGCAAACCTCGGATCCCTGATCACTATGGTTGCCGCCGACGCAGGTTGCGGTAAGACGACACTCATCTCAGATTTTATTCGCAAGCAGACTTACCGGTCGGTTTGGTACCAACTCGACCATACGGATGCAGACCCGGTAGTGTTTCTTGGCTACGTCGCCCGCGGTATCAAAAACATCTATCCGGATTTCGGGGAGGCGATCTTTCCGTATCTTAGCGAAGCCAGCGAGGAGATCCTTCGTTTTCCGGAACGTGCCGCCGACCTTTTGATAAATGAGATCCTTCAGTGGGTCGAACAACCTTTTATCCTCGTGCTTGATGATTACCATCACATTGGCCGAGACACGGTCGTTCACAAAATGGTCGACCGCCTGCTGCAATATTCATCCGACCTCGTCCATCTGATCATCACGACCCGCGATCTTCCGCCACTCGCAATAATGCGCCGGCGTTCGCAGTCAGCCGCGCTTGTCATCACCCGCGACGACCTTTTGTTTACCGACGACGAGGTTAGGGAGTTGTTCCGGAAGACCCTGCACGTCGAGCTGAAGGATACAGAGATCGCCGAATACCGTGGGCGAACGCACGGCTGGATCACCGCGCTCCAACTCGTGCGCCAGGTCGCCGAACAGGAGATGCATACGGCGACCGATGCCGAGCCACTTGATCTTCATAATGTGCTCCAGCAATCGGAGAAAGATATTTTCGATTACTTCGCGGAAGAAGTCTTCTCGAGAGAATCTGAGGAGACGCAGGGACTATTGATGAATCTGTCCCTGCTCGAGTCACTCCAGATCGATCTCTGCAGCGATCTGTTTCCGAATCTTCGTTGCTCGGCCACTCTCCCGGAGCTTGCGCAGAAAAATGTCTTTCTCACTGTGGCCGGCGATGGGCAGTCCGGAGAGGAGTACCGTTTTCACCCTCTGTTTCGTGATTTTCTTCTCAGGAGGATGCGAGCCGAGAGCGGGCAGGCGAAGCTCGCGGATGAGCGGAACCGCGTTGCGGAATATTTCCTTCAGAATCGGAAGTGGGAGATGGCACTCCCATTCCTTCTCGACGCTCACAACTTCGAGCGTGCGGCTTCTGTCATTGCCGAGACGGGTGGCGAGTGGATAGCTTCGGGAGCTTTCACATCGCTCGGATTCTTCGTCGAGCGGGTTCCGGACCGTGATCTGGATACGTTTCCCCGTGCGCTCTTGCACAAGGCCGAGATTGCCCGGCTCCAGGGCGGGACCGAGCGTTCGTCGAGCTTACTCAATCGCGCCGTCAAACTACTCAGTGAGAACGGAGATTCTATCGGTGAAGCAGAAGCACTGCACTCGCTTGCGAGTCTAGCCCGCCGTCGTGGGCGACACGCACAGGCTTTTGAACTTCTCGAGCGGGCGGAAGCTCTGGTGCCGCAAACGTCGGAAACTTTCATGAAGTGTGCGAACACCCGCGGGCTTTGCCTGATCGTGCTTGGGAAATGGGCGGAGGCGGAGCAGCAGTTTCGCGTCGCACTTGAACTCGCCGAAGGGCTTTCGAACGAACAGTACATTCGACTTGTGACTCACAATCTTGCGCTTGCGCCAGGTTTTCGCGGCGATTTTGGAGAAGCCTTACGCTGGTTCAAGCGCATCTTCCGCGAAGACCAGCCGGGCAAGCAGCTTCCGCAGGAGGCGATCGGTCACCTGAACGTCGCACGTTTGCATATCTACCGTGGTGAATTCGAAGAAACCGAGAGGCACTTGAACCGGGCGATGGAGTTATGCCAACTATACAATCTGCAATTCCTCCGCGGCGAGATCTTCGAGGCATACGCAAATTTTTATCGCGAAAAAAATGAGCTCACCTATGCGGAACAGTTTTACGAACGTGCCTTGAATGCTTATGAAGAAGCGGAGATCGACGTCTCTTCAAAGGAATTGAACGAAGAGCGCGCGATCTTTTACCGTCTGCAAGGCGATCTTGAAAAGGCGCGTGCTTTGCTGGAATCGTTGATTCGATCGCGCGAAACGATTGGGAACGAATTGGGTGTGCACACAGCGCGGCTGAGGCTGGCACAGGTCGCGCTGGCCGGCGGAAAACTTGATGGACTCGAGGGTGAGATCGAGAAGTTGCTCGAATTCTTCAGCCGTCACAACCATTACTACGATGAAGCACTCGCTGCGCTGCTGCTTGCCGAGACTTATTTTGCACAGAAGCGGCACAAGGAAATGATCGAGCCGGCGCGCAGAGCGCTCGACCTCTCGGCGCGCTTCGATTACGAGTTCTGGCTTCGGAGGGAGATCCGTCGAAACCCCGGAATCTTCGGGAACGAGGACATCTTTGAACGGCTGCCGCTCGACCTTCGGCAAGAGCTATCTGCAGAGCGTTCGGTCGCACCGGACCTGACTGCTCGAGTCCAGAACTCGACATCTGTCACCGATCTCACCGTGAAGGTTCTCGGGCCGGTCGAAATATTTCGCGATCCCGCGAATCCGTTCGCACCCGACGCGTGGACGACGCGACGGGCACGGGACATCTTTTGCTATATCGCAACAAGCAAACATCGACGTGTTCCGAAAGACGTCGTGATCGAAGCATTCTGGCGAGACGACGATCCCGCGACCGTGGAAAAGAATTTTCACCCGACGATCTCGCATGTTCGCAAGGCGCTCAACAGTCGTCAGGCGTTCAAGCAAAACTTCGTTGTATTTCGCGACGGTGCGTACCAGCTAAATACCGAACCTTCATACTCGATCGACGCCGAAGATTTCGAACATTTCATCGCCGAGGCAGAGAAAGCGAAACGTGAAAAGGACATCCCTCGATTTCGTGAGAATCTTGAAGCCGCTCACGCACTCTATCGAGGTGAGTTCATGACCGGCGTCTACGACGAGTGGGCCGAGGAACGCCGAGTGTTTTATTCCGAGCAGGCGATGCGCGTGGCGAGCGCCCTCGCGAAGCTTTCTCTTGCGGAAAAGCGATGGGCCGACGCTCTCAAGTTCGCCGGCGAGGTGCTGCGCGGGGATCCATATCGTGAAGACATGCATCGGCTGTCGATGAAGGTTCTCGCCGCACAACGAAAGCCGGCGGCGGTCAAGAAACATTTCGAGGGAATGAAGAAACTCCTCAGCGTAGAACTCGGCATCGAACCGTCCGCTGAGACTCGAAAGCTTTATGAGGAACTGAGCGGATAAATTGAATTTGGATTGCGATTCTCCCGTACTGAGCGATTCCGGGAGCAGCCGGCGATGTCCTGCCGGCTAAGCCGACCAATTCACCCGCGTTACGTTTTATCCTGCACCCGCTTGGGAACACCCTTCCAAACCTCGCCGTTCCGAGCTGCGTTGAGCTAGCAACCCTTGTCTCAACTTTCCCTCAACCGCCCTCGAACACTCGCTCAAGCATTTCTCAACGACCTTCTTTTAAGGTGCTGGCAGACGATTATTTCAAATCAGTTGCCAAGGAGAAAATGCCGTGATTACGAAATTCAACGGAAGTTGTAAGAAAGTTTTCGTCCTCCTGTCGATTTTTGCGATGGGTGGATTCTTGTTTGCGAAGTACCCCACCTTTACCGGCGGTCGTGTTTCCGCAACCGAAGCTCAGGCTTCGAAGCTGAGCCCGTCATTCCTCGCTCAGCTCCCGGCTCTAGCAGATAACGCACCGGTTGGGACCGCGATCGTAAGCTTTAATACAAGCAGTGGACTGCAAGAGTCTCACTTGAATATCCTTCGGGGATTGGGTGTGACCGGCGGTTTGACGTACCCGAAGTTGGGTATGGTCGCACAGCCGATGACAGCCGGTCAGGTTCGGGCGTTGATCGCTAACCCGGCGGTTCTTTCGGTTTGGTCCAACGATAACCTTGAATTTGAGATCCACCAGGCGCGTATCCTCGGGGGAGTCGACAAGGTGCAAGCGAACAGCGCCTTTCACGTCCGAAACGGCGGCATGCCCGTATCCGGTGCCGGGGACTTTAGTGCTCTGGTGATCGATTCCGGGATAGACGCAACCCACGGCGATCTTTCCTTGGGCAGCAAGGTCGTTCAGAACGTGCAGGCAGTAACGCCGGCCGGCAACGGAAATGTGCTCCTTGCACTGAACGGCTTTACGCCGCACCTTACTGTCGAAAATGTTCCGAATACTGACCAGACCGTGGGTCACGGTACTCACTGTGCCGGCATCCTCGGAGGCACCGGACTTAGATCAGGCGGCCTTTACAAGGGCGTCGCACCGGGGGTCAAGATAATCGGTGCCGGACTCGGAGCCGGGCTCTATATCATCAACGGTCTCGCGGCATGGGAATGGGGACTGACGAACCAGGCCCGATACAACATTCGCATTGTTTCGAACTCCTACAGCACCTCCGAGGCGGGCTTCAACCCGAATAATCCTCTCAACCGGTCCAGTTTGCTTGCTTATCAAAGCAACATGGTTGTGCTCTTCGCAGGTGGCAACGACGGACTGCGTGACACCTACAATCCACTCGCTCAGGCTCCGTGGGTTATCGGCGTTGCAGCCAGCAATAAGGAAGGCGATCTCGCGGTGTTTTCATCACGTGGAGTCCCTCGGGCGGAGCGTCTTGCTAACTCGACGGAACTCGACGACTTCAACGCACCGACGATCACCGCTCCAGGCGATGGCCGAGGCTTTGCGACCAACGCTGCGAAATTCACGTTTGACATGGTCTCCACGCGTTCGAGCTCTAATCTCGTTGCAAACGGTGGAGCGAACGACGCCGAACTCCCGGTGAACCAAATACCCTTTTACACAATGATTCACGGCACATCCATGGCTACTCCCTTCGCCGCCGGTGTGGTTGCCTTAATGCTTGACGCCGATCCCACGCTCACCCCGGACGAGGTCAAGGAAATTCTCAAATCCACGGCGAGTCGGATGGCTGGCCGCGAGGAATGGGAAGTCGGAGCCGGACACATCAATGCGTTCGGCGCTGTCGATAAGGTCTATAACCGCTCGCGAAACTATCGGAACATCCAGGACGTCACGTTCAACGCGGTCTTCGGTGAAGAGCGGCCGCCCGTGCAGCCGGTAGATATCGACTTCAACCCGACCGTTTCTGGGGCGAGCTCGGGTAATTCTCGAAACTTCACCGTTGAACCCGGAATGAATGTGCTCGACATTTTTGCCCGAGTCGACACGATCGCTGAAGAAGGCACGGGAAACTTTGTAGGTCTCCGTGTCTGGAGCCCGAGCGGTGTTACATACGGCGGTGGATCGATCCCGACACCGGTGGTCGGTACCGATGCCCGTCAGGTCATCGTGTTGAATCCGGAACCAGGAACGTGGCGGCTCGAGGTGCGGGGCGCGAGTGGTTTGACAGCTGTACCGGGCGTGACCTCGCCAACCCAGATTGCCGCACCCGGGCCTGTTGTTGGAACGATCTCGCAGGTCAAGTTCATACTCCCGTTCATCGCCGACATTCAGGGGCACGCCAGCCAGTCAGCGATTGAAACAGCTCTACGAAGCCGCCTGATGGATACCTACGCCGACGGAACGTTCCGGCCCGACGCAGCCGTCAGCCGTGAAGACCTCGCCCGGTTGTTGGCATTGAATACGAGCCTGCGACAAACCGTTAACTCGGCTCCGAGATTCACCGATGTGCCTGGGGATCTCGGGTTGATCGCGGAATCGGTAACAGCAAAAGGTTCGTCGCTTCGCGACTTCGATTTCGTTCCAACCGGCATGATGAGCGCCTCGGCGACGATCTTCAACCCACTCGGGTCGGTCAATCGACTAGATGTTGCGGTGGCGCTTGTGAAAGCACTTGGCCATGACGCTGCGGCACGTGCACTTACAGGATCTACGGTCACGTATCAGGGAACGGCCTTGACCGATAACGCTCAGATACCAACGGCGCTCCGCGGCTACGTACAACTCGCGATCGACAAAGGACTGTTCGAAGCGTTTCCGGCGGAGATCCGGCAAATCGGCCCCGGCCAATTTATCGCCGTGCCCGGCCCACGATTCGAGCCTGAGACAAGCGTTTCACGAGCGGTTATGGCTGCAAAGTTCAATAGATATCGCAGTCTGTTCACGACAGGCGGCTAGAGACGTCGTCCCTCGCGGGGGCAAGGGACGATTGTAAACCGGGAAACCTCCCACGCGTTCCCGGGATTCTCGACCGACACTTTAAAGCAAAGATTTTGACAGTTTTATAAAACGGAATTTCGGAGGAAAGATGAATAGCAAAACAAAACGGACAAGCAAGGGTACGGCGATTCGCATATTTATCGTCGGCATAATTTGTATCGGTATTATGGCGGCCCTTTGGCAGTCGGTTGACAGTACAAAGGCCTCGGTCGCTACCGACCCGACGGCACGGATGTACCAACAGCCCGCTCCTGAGTTCGACCTGAATGCGACACGCAATCTGGCGGGCCTCCGCATCGCCACCGGCGATCAGTTGACCGCGCTTGCAAACTTTAAGTCCGCGGTGAACGCGCCGAATATGACAGTTCGGTGGAGCGATTTCGGCGGATCGCCGGATGTCATGTACGATTTCGCCTCGCCCGCGCACTCGGGCACGCCCGAGCAGGCCGCCCGCGCATTCATCTCGCAAAACGCTTCGTTGTTCGGGGTAACGGATCTTAACAACTATGCGCTTTTCAGCGACACTGAGGCGTTAGGCGGGCATCTTCTGCGATTTCGACAGAGGTTCAACGGTGTGCCGGTTCATGACGGCGGCATCGGCATCGTGATGAACAGCAATAAACAGGTGGTCATGGCATCTGGTCCTTTCTTCCGCGATGTAAATGTCAACACTCAGCCGACGCTTTCCGCGGCCCAGGCACGCACAGCAGCCGACGCCGATCTCGCACGGTTTGCTGCAGATATACCCGCCGCCGTTTCTAACCTTCTTCAGGGCGGACTCGGAATTTTGACGCAGCAGGCGGCACCCGTTTCGCAGCTTGAACCCACACTGGCTGTCTACCCGACAGCCGACGGCTACCGACTCGTATGGAAGGTCGCAAAGTTCTCAACCAACCCGTTCGGCCTCTACGTGGTCTCGGTCGATGCAAACACTGGCGAGATAGTTAACCGCCGCGACTTTGTTGCATATCAGCAAGCTCCGCAGCTCTTCACGGCCGACATCTATCCGAAGTACCCGCGCATTACGCAGGAGCTTAAGGACCAGGGGATCATCAGCGTCTGTGGCGCCAAGCCGTGTGACCAAGTCCGGGCGAACTTGCGTAAGTTCGATCCGTCGAACGTCGTCAGCGGTCTTAATGGGACTCTGACCGGAACGCACACCGTCGTCAACAACGCTCTCGCGACCAAGCAGCCGTTCGCACAAGCGGCGCTCGGAACGTGGCATTTCTCGAAAAACGACCCGGTCGCGCTCGAGGCTCGGACCAATGAACAGGACCACTTCGCCGAACCGGCGGAGCACCAGGACGAGATCAACGCGTTCTTTTTTACAACCTATCTGCTCGAATACGTCGACCACCTGCACCGCGCGGGCGATCCCGGCACGTTCGGTTCAAGCGGAGCTTTTCCCGACACATATCCGAATTCAAATACACCGCTCCCGGCCACGGTTCACATCCCCGACGTGATCACGCCCCTCAACGGTGACGAGTATCCGCCGGCGGATGATCCCGAATTCGTTCAGAAAGTCCTCGGCCTCGACAACGCATTCGCTCTCAACCTGACGCCGATCGTCGAGGAATTCACACAGATGAAGTCGCCGCTCGTCATCAACCCGACGTCCTACGGGCACGGCTTCCTTTTCAACGACACTGCACTTGAGGGAACAGTTCCATATCACGAGGGAATGCACGCCATCACTTCGCCGATCGCCGGACTTGAAGGCACCGAAGGCGGCGCGTTGAATGAGGGTCAGGCAGATATGTGGGCGTTTACGATCACCGACAACGCGAGCCTGGGCGACTATGTAATTAACGGTTATCGCTTGCGGCAGCTTTTTCGCGAGGTCGGCCGCGACCCGGATTCGATCGCTTACATCCGCAGCGCGGAATCATCGCTGAAGTACTCAGATATCGCGACTTACCGCAATCCCGACACCGGGAACTATGAGCAGGAAGAACATCGCGACGGCGAGATCTACATGTCGACGATGTGGGACTTCCGACAGATGCTGAACCGAATGTATCCGCAGAACACTCAATACAAGCGGCCGATCCCTGAAACGGGCCTGCCCAATAAAGCGATCACAAAGGGCACGAATATCTTCGAACGCATCTTCCTCGGTTCCATGTATGTTCTCGGCACTACATCGCCGGACACTATGGTCAAGGCGCGGGATGCGCTGATCGTCGCAGACATGATGCTTTACTCAACCAATCCGACTAACGAGGCGGCACCGGGCATGCATCGTGCTCTTATCGAACAACTGTTTGCGGCCAAAGAGTTGGGCGTCAATGCAAGCGAGTACTCGGCCAGTAAGGCGACGATCTCGACCCAGGTCACGCCATTCGCCGGTAATCAGGCCGCACCGGCCGTTCCTCAGAATGTCCAAACGGCTCCGGCTTCGCCGAGAACGGTTCGCGTTTCGTGGGACGGCGTCCAAGGGGCGGTCGCATATGAGGTCCTCAAGCGGAAAACAACGCTCGCGGGCCAGCGGGAGCCAAACGGCATTCGTCAGTTTATCGACGGCGATCCGTCGACAACCGGTTACCGCCACGTTGCATACGTAAGCGCAAACACACTGACGTATGAGGACAAAGGCCGGGTTCAGGGAATATTCACGCCTGCCGGCATCAGCAACCTGTTCGAACGCGAATACGTGGTTCGGGCGGTCGGCGTCAACTCGACCGGACAGGTCGGCTTCTCTAATCTGTCGGGCTCGTCACGTCCGCTGCTGCAGCGACAGGACCTAACTGCTCAGATCGACTCCACGCTTTCTAACATCAGCTTTGCCGGCGGCCTTACGTCGTTCGACAACAAGCTGACAAACGCACGCGGTGCCTTCTCGGTCGACAAGACGGTCTTTACACCGATCGAATTCCAAGTCGTGAGCATCTCGAACCCGAACGTCACGATCCGCAATGCTGACACAGGAGGCAACACCTGGGTGTTCAACCAGTCGCTTTTGCTCGGAGCCACGTCGTCGGCGAAGAGGATGGAGTTCAATAATCCGCTGACGCAGTTGTTCACGTTCGATGCTCGTATTTACGGAAATGCGTTCGCGGGCACCACAGTCGGCACCGGATCGCAGGGAGGGGATGGAACGTCGCTACCGCCGCCGCCGGTAGTTAATTCGCTGTTCAAGGAAAACAGAACGGGGGCACTCGTCGGAGGCGAACCGGCCGGAAACGGTGTGAACGCAGCGACCTGGGGCAACCCGACGTTCAAGGGCATCACCTGGGACGACGTACTTATCACGACCAAGTCCGACGCCATCGCCCTGGAAGCAAGGCTGAGCGCGACGGGAGCGGTTGTCGATATGGACTTTGAGCTGCGAACAACGGATGGTCAGGTCATCACTCGATCCGCCGGTTCGACGGCGAATGAGTTCGTCAGCTCGGGCGTACAGCCCAATACGACGTACGTTCTTCGCGTTCTTGGTTGGGCGAATGGCCCGTCGACGTACAACGTCGAAGCGACGCAGTTGCTGCCGAATGGTTCTCCAAACGAGAACGCGGGAACGCGGACCGGCGACGCCTCAATCCTGGCGTCGGCGACGACCAACCCGATCGCAGGGCTGTACCGCTTCACGGTCAACCCAGTGACGCGTAACGTAACGTTTACGCTTCTACGCTAGGTTCTCACTAGCGATACTCGGCAATTGCCATCAGGGCGAGGTTCTAAGGAGCCTCGCCATTTTTAATTTTAGATTTTAGATTTTGGATTTTGGATTTCTCTCGGTTCCAAGTCCCAAGTCCCAAGTCCCAAGTCCCAAGTCCCAAGTCCCAGGTCCCAAGTCCCAGGTCCCAAGTCCCAAGTCCCAAGTCCCAAGTCCCAAGTCCCAAGTCCCAAGTCCCAAGTCCCAAGTCCCAAGTCCCAAGTCCCAGGTCCCAAGTCCCAGGACCCAAGAGCAAAGTCAGCACGCCTGCCACCGTCCGCAAATCCAAAATCCAAAATCCAAAATCCAAAATGGACAGTCTCAAGTTCTGCTCAAGTATCCCTCAAGGCCAGGGTCGTAATCTCAAACTGGAGAAATCGGGAGGAAACGATGAGGACACTATTCAAAATATTTGCGGCAGCGGTAATTGCAATTTCGACGGCGGCTTCAATAAATGCGGCTGTTTCGGTGGACGGATTGGTTACGACCCAGGTCAACGCGTCACCACTCGCTCCTGTCCCGGTGGTTATCACATTTGCACAGAGACCGACGGCTAGCGATTTCACGATGCTGCAGTCGCTCGGTATTACCGGCGGTCGCTACCTCAATCAGCTCCCCATCGTTCTCGCATCCATCAACCGCACGCAGCTCAACGCGCTCAAAACAAAGCCGGGCGTGAAGTCGATTTATGCGAACCGGACGTTCAGGCTTCTCGATCGGGAGGGCCGCACGATCACGGGTATTGAAAATCTTATCCGCGACATCCAGGTGAACACACTCAACGGCGGTCTGCCGGTTAGCGGTAAGAACGTTGGCGTCTCGTACATCGACACAGGTATCGACGCGACGCATCCCGACCTGCAGCTCGGCCAGAATGTAATTCAAAACGTCTATTTCGCGACCGCCGACGTACCGGTCGAACCGCCCGCAGGATTTCTGCCCATCGTTCCAGTTGAGAACACACCGATGTCCGACGTCGAAGGTGGACACGGAACGTTCGGAGCCGGCGTGACGGCTGGAACGGGAGCTGCGTCAGGCGGACTTTACACAGGTATGGCGCCCGGCGCGAAGCTGATCGGTATCCGTGCCGGCAGTGATGCGGGCCTCACGACATATGCGATCGTCCAGGCGATGGACTACACGCTCGTCAATCAGTTTCGCTACAACATTCGCGTATGCAACAACTCTTACGGAACCACTTTGGCCGCTTTGCCCTACGATGTGAATGACCCAATAAATATCGCGACCCGTGCGATGCACGATCGCAATATAACGGTCGTATTCGCCGCGGGTAACGACGGCGACGCTCCCGACATGATCAACCCATTCTCGGTTGCCCCGTGGGTCATATCGGTCGCTGCAGGTGAGAAACAGGGCCTCGGAACCCCCGCAGGATTTTCTTCTCGAGGTAACGATAACGGAACGGGCAGCGACACGGCCGGACAGCCCGCTGATGAGACGACCGCTCCAAATCTTCGTCCCGACATCATCGGCTCGGGAGTCGATATCAAGAGCGCGAGATCAAAGGCACCCGGTGTGACAAACGTCGCCGGAACGATCCCCGTCTTTGTCGGAGCGAATGATCTTTCTACGATTCCACCGGCTTTCTTGCCGTACTACACCACCTCGCAGGGAACAAGTTTTTCAACGCCGCAAGTGAGCGGTATCGTCGCTCTGATGATGGAAGCGAATCCACTGCTCACACCGGACCAGGTCGTAACGATCCTCCGACAGACGGCGACGCCGATGCCGTACGAAGAACGCGTTGTCGGAGCAGGTTACGTGGATGCACACAACGCAGTGCGTACAGCGATGTCGCTTTCGATGGTCGCCCATCCGGCAAACCTATTTCCGTCGGATGATCCGAATGCACCGCAGATAACCGATCCGGCTGACGACCAGCTCGGCACGACCGCGCAGGACATTCGCGAGGGTTATTTCAGCTACGACGCGGTCGCAAACCAGATCGTCTATCGATTGAAGCTGACGGACACCGCGGTCCGCACGCCGAACATGCGTTGGACGATGCTTTCGAGCTTTGGCACAGTGCAAGTATTCGTGACGGCTTCTGTCGGCGAGACCGCGACGACATATAAATACGGGACGGTAACGATACTCGCGACGGGCACACGGAACCAGCAGACTCTCGGCGACGCTGACTTTGGACAGATCGATGGGAATGAGATCACGATCAAGGTCGGTCTCGCGAAGGTGAACGCGGCCGTCGGCAGCAACGTCCTAGGCACGACGTCGACGGGAACGCAGGCACAGTCGCAAATATTGATAGGCTCATCGCTCAGCGGCGGACTGCTTCTCAGTTCGGATGTGGCAACCGGCTCAGATTTCGAAGTCGCCGGCAACGATCCGGACCCGACACCGACACCGACACCGACACCGACACCGACGCCGACACCGACGCCGACGCCGACGCCGACGCCGACACCGACTCCGACGCCGGATCCAACTCCGACACCCACACCGGATCCGACACCGACACCGACACCGACACCGACGCCGACACCGACGCCGACACCGACGCCAACCCCAACTGAGGCTGGACGGTTCGACGAGAGATATTCGGGAACGATAAATCCGGGCCAAAGTTCCGTCACGGTCGCTTTCGTGCTGCGGCGTTCGCTGCTGGACGCGCAGATCAATCAGAACCATGGCAATCAGCAGATCGTTTTTGAACTGCTCGACGCGAACGGTAACCTTATAGCGACCGCCAACGGGCGAACTATTTATCTCGACGGCCTGGCTCCGGGTAATTACTACTATCGCATTCGCGGCAACGTGACGCGTGCGGTGGACTTCACCATCAAGAGTGGACAGGGGAGTTAGAGTGGCGCGATAACGTGTGGGAAACGAAGAAAGGGCTGCATAACAAGCAGCCCTTTCGATTTATTACTACTGGTGGCCAGAGACGGGGTCGAACCGCCGACACGCGGATTTTCAATCCGCTGCTCTACCAACTGAGCTATCTGGCCTAAACTTTCTCCTCGCGTTTACGACGCAAGTTAATCAGTCTAAAGGTGCGATTTCCCTATGTCAAATCAGTCCTCGAAGCCGCGATTATAGATGCCCGCAGCCGATGAACAACGGCAAATAATCTGTTGACAAGTCGCACCCGGAGCCTATAATCACACTTTAGTAGTTGTTAGCCTATAGCAGCTATTCTGCCTTTTGATTCGTTTGATACCTGCCCGTGCCGGTTTGAAAGCCGTCGCTGTCCCCCAGGGACGCAACACTCAAACCGGCACAGCTATTTTAAATTCGAAGAGGTTTTTATCTTGATGTCGAAAGTTTTTATTGCCTTACTCCTGATGTCGTTCGCAGTGTTGATCTCGGCGTGTAGTTCGACGGAGACAACGAACGCGAATACGAATACAAATCAAGCAGTCGGTGTTGGAAACGTGACTGTTGACGCGAATAATCTTCCGGAAGGCCTATCAGTGAACCCGATCCCGCCGTCGGCCAACACGACACCGGGCATCCCGGATCCGAAGGCGGCCAATACCGTCACGAAAGGAGCGACCCCTACACCCGGAATTCCGGACCCCGCGGAACTAAGGAAACCTTTCAAACCCGGTGCGACACCGACACCGGGAATTCCAAGTCCGGATCAGCTACGACGTCAGATGCAGCGCAACGTGAATGTAAACACACCGCCGCCTGCGGGAAGCGACACGATGATGATGAAAGGTCGGAAGAGTCCTGCTCCGGTTAATCGACCTTGATAGGTGTTAGATACCTTGTTGAATGAAAAAGAGGGAAGGGGTTTCGCCTCCCTCTTTTTTGTAAAGGCGGAGGGTCGATTATTGATGCTGAGCGGGTATTGGGATGTCACCTGCAACACCCCAGTTGTCGACACGCACGGTACCTGTCGCGCTCAGATATTGCCACCAAGCGCCGTTTCGATAGACCGCAAGGTCGACTTCGCCGTCACCATCGTAATCAGCGGGCACCGGAACATCGCCATTGAGCCCGAAATGGATCACGATCATTCCGTCCGAAGTGCGATTGATCCACCAGTCGCCGGTAGATGGTCTGAAGACCGCATAGTCCGTTTGACGATCGCCGTCATAGTCACCGGGCACGGGAATGTCACCAGCGATGCCCCAGTACATTGTCGGCTGCCATGGCGGCACCGGATCACTGATACCACCGTACCAAACACCATCGCGGAAGAATCCGATCTCGTCGCGGCCGTCGCCTTCGAAATCTCCCAGCACTGGAATATCCGAGATCTGCTCGCCCGGTAAAACTCTCGGGCTGCCGAAACGGGAGATCCACGCTACATTACCCGATCGCACTCCGCGCAGAATTTGGCTCTCAATGCCTAACCCACTAAAGTCTGCAAAGAACGGTTTGTCGCCTACCGCGCCCCAAATTGATTGTTGATATCCCGACACGCTGGAGAAGACGTACCACACGCCGTCACGAAATACGCCTATGTCTGTTTTTCCATCGCTATCGTACTGTGAGGCTGCAAGTTTGTCGGTAGACAGTCCCCATTGCATATACGACGGCCCGGCAGTACTGCCGTAGACGTACCAGTAGCGATCGCTCGGCCGGTAGACGGAAACGTCCGTTTGACCATCGCCATCGAAGTCAAACCTCGGTTTCCTGGGAATCGTGTCGGGTACAAGGCGAGCGACGTTTACGTGATTGCCGGTCTGAAATGTCCCCAAAAGGAATCGGCCGTAAACGTAGATGCTGCCGTTCGGACCCTGCCGGATCCCGCCAATGCCGCCGCTGTCGAATCCTATCCAGTCGAATCCGGGATCCTGACTTCCGTCCGGGCGGATCGCCGCCAGATGCCAGAGTGCGTTCGCGGAACTACTCGACTTTTTGCAACCGCTGATCAAGGACCAACCGGCAGGCTGTTGCAGGTAGGGCCCGGCACATCGCACCGGCACCTCCTGATCCAGGCTTCCGTCCACGTTTAGGGTCGTCAGAAATCCAGTCGGGGTCCCGATGAAATAGACGAATAGTTTGCCGTCGGACAAGGGAATGAGTTCACGGACACTGTTGTTTGCCGGGATCGCGGGATCGAACGTCGCATCCTTGCTGCCGTCGGAGTTCAATCGAGCAAGACGCTTTACTGGAATCCCGTTCACGTACAAAGAATTCGCGACCATAAGCACCTTGCCGTCCGGAAGAGCCAGGACTCGCTGACAAAAACCTACTGCGAAATTGGCATGAAATGTCACATCGCGAGATCCGTCGGCGTTCATTCGGTAGACGAGGCTGGCAGTGTCCTGATCATTGCGTGAACCACAAAGCAGGAACTTACCGTCCGGGAGGGGTTCGATGTCGTCGTTTGGAAATTCTCCCAATGTCCCCAACACCATTGACGCATCCGGTGTGCCGTCTGCGTTCAAGCGAGCATACTCAGTGTACTGCGAACCGACCGCGAACACGCCCGCAACAAGTATTTTCCCATTGGGTAGTAATTTGATCCTTCGAACCCAGCCCGGTACAGCCGACGGTACACTGAAAGGGGAAGTGAAGGTCGTATCGTTCGTGCCGTCGCCATTCAGCCGGGCTATATACCTTCGCGGTTGCCCGCCAATTTGCTGGAAGGCACCCGCGATCACTATTTTGCCGTCGGGTTGGACAGCCAGGTCGTAGACTTCGTCGTTTACAGGAACCGGCGCCACAAACGTCGGATCGGTCCGGAAATCCCCTCCCAGTGCGAAACCGTAGATACAGACAGTCGCAAGAAGTGCGATAGGTAGGTAGCGAATGTTCATACTATTGTCCTCGTGGTGAGCGCTTGAGTAAGCCAATTATATTCAGCGTCGGAAAGGGGGTCAATAAAATTTCAGCGCCGCGAGGATGAGGTCGGCGCTGTTTGTTCGAGGCATTGATCAAACAAAAAAAGGGAAGCGATTTCGCTTCCCCGATCTTTACGCCTGAGCACTCTCGGCCTTCTCGGCTTTCTTCTCCGGTTTCTCCGTCCCTGCAAACCCCAGGAACACTTTAACGTCGTGTTCTATCCGATCACGAAGTTCGGTGTTCTCCTTGAGCATGTTCTTTACGTTGTCACGCCCCTGCCCAAGGCGTTCGCCCTTGTAGGAGAACCAGGCTCCACTCTTGTCGACTATGTTGTTGTTAGAAGCCAGGTCGATTAAGTCGCCTTCGCGCGAGATTCCCTCGCCGTACATGATGTCGAACTCTGTTTCGCGAAACGGCGGTGCGCATTTATTCTTGACGACCTTCACGCGTGTCCGGTTACCTACCATTCGATCACCGTCTTTGATCGCACCGATTCGACGAATATCGAGACGCACACTCGCATAAAATTTGAGCGCCTTTCCGCCGGTCGTGGTTTCGGGTGAGCCGAAGAATACGCCGATTTTCTCGCGGAGCTGATTGATAAAGATAAATGTCGTCTTAGAGCTCGACACGATCGCCGTCAGCTTTCTTAAAGCTTGCGACATCAGACGAGCCTGCAGACCCGGCAGCGAATCTCCCATCTCACCATCCAACTCAGCCCGCGGAACAAGTGCCGCAACCGAATCGATCACGATCACGTCTACGCTATTCGAACGCACAAGCGTTTCCGCGATCTCGAGCGCCTGCTCACCGGAGTCGGGCTGCGAGATCAACATGTCCTCGATATTCACGCCCAGCTTGCCCGCGTATTCGGGATCCATTGCGTGCTCGGCATCGATATACGCCGCGATGCCACCAGCCTTCTGTGCCGACGCCACTACTTGCAACGCAAGCGTGGTTTTGCCTGAACTTTCCGGACCGTAGATCTCGATGATCCGGCCGCGCGGCATTCCGCCAACGCCGATCGCCGCATCGAGGCTCAAACAATTCGTCGAGATCGCACCAATTTCTTCGTGCGGCCGGTCGCCGAGACGCATGATCGATCCTTTACCGTATTTTTTCTCGATCTGCTGAAGAGCAGATTCGATCGCTTTACCTTTATCCATAAACCTTTTGCCTCCAGGAGCTAAGTGATTTTATTAGTGGTAGTCCAGACTCGTCGAATTGGAGTCTAGCACAAGGATCGCGAAGATGAAAGGCTGTTGCACAGATAAAACGAGTGGGATCGCTTTCTGCTTCGCGGGAGTATGAAATCTACAAACTGATTAGATTTTCGATTGACAGTGTATTTGAAACTCCACGCGAGGGCAAGGAGTTTTCGTTTCACTATTGAGATGCGAAACGTACGGTCGGAGCCAGCGACAAGGCGGCGCGATTGTTAGACGAATCAGTTATAATTCCCGCTTGAATCCTTACGTGTTACCTTTACCGCAATCAGTAAACTAAACGGCGATGCTCGTCGTAAACGATAGTTCAATTGGTGATCGGATTCGAGGGCTATGAATTTTGGCGATCCTATCGGGCAGACGCTCGATGGAAAATACCAGATAGAACGGGAACTGGGTCGCGGTGGAATGGGCACCGTGTATCTGGCGATCCATCTCGGAACCGAGCGGCCGGTCGCGGTTAAGGTCATCGCGCCGCAGTTTATGGAGCGGGCAGAGTTTGTAGAACGTTTTCGGCGCGAAGCTCGTGCGGCGGGTCGACTCCGCCATCCCAACGTGGTTAACGTAACTGACTTTGGCTTCGCCGAAACGTCCGACGGACGTGCGGCGTACCTAGTGATGGAGTACCTCGACGGCTGCACCCTTGGCGAGATACTTGAAGAGGAGCATAACCTACCGATCGCATGGACACTCGATATCCTCGAACAGGTTTGTTCGGCGGTGCACGAGGCCCATGAGCAGGGAATTATCCATCGCGACCTTAAGCCGGACAACATCTGGCTGGAACCGAATCAGCGCGGAGGATATACCGTCAAGGTGCTCGATTTCGGTATCGCAAAACTTGAAGAGCATCGCCCGTTCGATGGCAGTAGCAGCGATGCGATCGATATCTCCGTCGCTCCAAACCCCACGCACTTTCACTCCGCCAAGGACACGATCGCTGATAGCCCGGGTGATACGAGGATTCACGACAGTGTTTCGCCGACGTTGATCCTTCAGTCGGGCACCCTTGTTCAGACACCCGAGTCCGGCGAAGCGCGAACCGCGATCATTCCGATCGCACCGCTCGTGAGCGATCCGGACACGATCGGCACTCGGATCATCTCGGGATCCAGCGACGCTGACTCAAGGTCGGCAACCGGTAGTGAGTTGACCCGCGTCGGCGCCGTGATCGGGACGCCTCTCTACATGTCGCCCGAACAGTGTCGTGGTGAGAAACTCGACGCACGTTCGGACATCTACAGCATGGGCGTGATCGCGTATCAAATGCTAGCGGGTAAAACCCCGTTCGAGGGTGATTTTACATATGTGATGGAGGCCCACAAATCTCTTCCTATCCCGCCGCTCGATGCGAAAAAAGTTCGAAAAAAACTGAAGCTCGTGATCGCGACCGCGTTGTCCAAGAATCCTGACGACCGGCCACAGACCGCCGAGGCGTTCGCAAGTTCGCTGATCTCGCGATCGGAGGGAATATTCGGCTTGCTTCGTCGTGCGGGTATGATCTATACCGAGCATCTTCCAAAGTTTCTGGGCATCACGATATTTCTTTTCTTGCCGTTTATCATTGCCTCGATCGCGCACGTCGCGCTAAGTGTCTACTTCATCGCGGAACATCCCGATGGCGTGACCTCGCTCCCCTGGAAGATCGTCTTTACTCTGTTCACGATCCTAACAACCTTCACGGCTTTTTTCTGCGGGTATCTCGCGGTCGGGACGATCACGTGGATGGTCAACCAGATTCTTGCACTGCCGCTTCGCCCGGTTCGGGTGCGTCCGGCGCTTCTAGCGACCTGGACGAACTGGAAGAGTTTGATCGGTACCGGCGTTCTCTCAACCCTTCTCACGTTTGCCGGCTACGCGCTCTGCTTCGTTCCAGGCCTGATACTTTCAGTAACGCTGGCGCTCGTTGCTCCCGTAGTGATGATGGAGAACCTACGAGGTTTCGCTGCGATGAAGCGCTCGAAAGCTCTCGTACTCCGGTCTCTCGGGACGACCACGGCCGCAGTCGCCCTTCTTTTCTTTGTTCCTTTGGTGATCGGTGGCCTGACGGGAGGGATCGTCGCACTTTCCGTTCAGTCGATTGCCGACAAAGCGGCTGGAAAGGAGAAAAAGGCGGGCGGTACGACCGAGGGCGCAGCGAATGTGGCGGCCGAACCCCCAGCGGACGATTCGGTGGACATTAAGATCGGACCCGGTGGGAAGGTCACCGTTAATGCGGACGAGACGTCGATGATACGTCGGATCGCACGTGTAGCGCGAGAGAGTCTGACCTCTCTGATAATGCTTCCTATCCAGATCCTCTTGACCTCGCTTTCGTCTATTATCGTGGCATTGCTTTACCTAAAAACGCGACAGGCGGGTGGCGAAAACCTGCGAGATTTGTTCAATCAATTCGAGGAAACCGAGCATCCAAGAAAGAAGTGGCAAGAGCGTGTCCGAAGCCGACTGCGACAGTCGGGACGGGTCACCAGCCGTTCGAGTAATGAAAGGTCGAATCCGTAATCTCACATTCCTCTCTATTCTAATCAGTGCGCTGGCCGTCGTTGCTTCGGCGCAGACTTTTACCCGCGAGCTCCCGCTGAGCGAAGGCGGGAGCATCTCCATTATCAATCTCACTGGTCGTGTGGACGTCAGTGCAAGGGCCAACGCGGCTTCCGTCGTACTGACCGCGACGTCAACGACATCTATTGCTGAAAGTGAGATAAAGATCGAATCGGCGGGGGATATCCGGATTGCGCTACCTGGCGAAAACGGAAACAAGCGCATCGACGTGTCGCTGGTCGTACCGGAACGGGTCAAGGTGAATATCGTGACGGGCGAGGGCGAAGTGCTCGTTTCAGGCGATCTCGAATCGATCGAGGTTAAGACCGAGACCGGTACGATCGCCACCGACCTGCCTACAATCGATCTTAAATACGATCTAAACTGGACAGCTTCGCGACCACGTTATTTGAGTGATATCGAACTGCGCAAGGTAAAGGAAAAGTCGGGTGGTAGGTTTCAACTTAAAGGGAAGTTCAAGAACGAAGACGCCTTAGACGACGAAGGCAATAGTAAAGAAGAGGGCGAAGTATCGAAACCTCCCGACGAAACAAGTGAGTCCTCATCCCCGGATGACGCTAAAGAAAAAAAGAAGTCGCGCTCGAAAACGGTGTCACTCCATTTCACGACAGCTCGCGGTATCGTGCTGCTTAATGTTCCGCCTACCGAGGTCACAAGCGATCTCCGCGAGCGACCGTTGACTGAAGCGGCAAAGGCGATGATCAAGTCCGGCGACGTAGTATTAATGGAAGCTATTCGCCGTGCCACACCTAAGTATTTTGGGGACTATGCGCGAACCCTTCCGCCGATGCGGCGCGAGCCCTCGCTCTCTTCAAGCATCAGGCCGGCTGACATTCCCGGAGATACGACGAAAGACGCTGTCGTCCGGGTTACCGATCTTCAGAATCGTGCGGTCAGTGGCCTTGCGACCGCTGACTTTTCCGTCACAGAGAGCGGGTTGCCGCGCGAGATAATTTCTTTGCGGCCGCATACAGCTCCGGTGAATCTCGTGTTGTTGCTTGACGTATCGGGCAGCGTCGACAATTACGTCAACTTCATTCGAAAAGCCGCACGTGCGTTTATTGACACGGCCCGTCCCGACGATCGGATCTCGGTCATATTATTCAACGAGGATGTGAAGGTGCTGTCCGGATTTTCTACCAACAAGGCACGGCTCTCGGAAAGTCTCGACTCGTTCGACGCTGGCGGTGCAACCGCCTACTACGACGCGATCGCCTACACACTGGCTGAAACACTACGCCCGCTAAAAGGCGAACGTACGGCAATCGTGATGCTTACCGACGGTGATGACAACCGGTCGTTCCTGCCGTTCGAGTCGCTGATCGGTGCGATCGAGGAAAGCGGTGCCCTGATCTACCCACTCTATGTTCCATCAGCATTGATCGCAGCTAGCGAGTCGAACGATCCGAACAAGGGCATCGATCCGTTGCGAACGCGATACATGACACTTTCG
The DNA here is from genome assembly GCA_031425495.1 of Acidobacteriota bacterium. GTDB lineage: Bacteria > Acidobacteriota > Blastocatellia > Pyrinomonadales > Pyrinomonadaceae > OLB17. Next base: position 20,730 of record JANPJL010000230.1, on the reverse strand, counting down.
GCACGGGCTGAGGGTGAAGGCGAGCGACTCGCGAAAGTTTCGGGCGGCGTCTATTATCCGATCACGCAGATCTCACAGATCCAGCGAGCTTATGATGACATCGTCGCTCAGGTTCGCACGGCTTATACTCTGACTTTCAGATCCGCTTACAGAGCCGATCCTCAGAACCGTCCTAGCCCACGGCTCAAGATCACGGTCACCAAAGCCAACGCATTTGTGCAGGTTACCTCCGTCAGCCGGAAGAATTAAAGGTTGAGCAGGTTTTATCTATCGCGGAACTCTGTCTGGCCGATGTGACGCTGAAGCAGCGCATCAAGCTTCCCGAAGTCTACCGGTTTTTGCAGTACTTCGTTACAACCTGCGCGCTGGGCGCGATCCTTGTAAAAATCGCCAAAAGCGGTCAGGCAGAGAATCGGTATATTCGCGAGTTCCTTGATCTTACGAATTGCACGCGTTGAATTGATACCATCCAGAACCGGCATTGCGATGTCCATGAGGATCAAGTCGGGTTTGTGTTCCAGTGCTTGTTCAACTGCCTCATATCCGTCCGCCGCTTCGACGACGTCGTACTCGTTTAGCGTTAGATATGTAGACATCATCTCGCGTATATCCGCGTGATCTTCGACGATTAGAATCCTTTTAGGCAAGAAAGATACCCCCGAGCGTTCCCCAGACGCGCAAAACAATTTTGCGGTCAGATCGTTTCGGGGGCATACACTTACGGATCCGCAAGCAACGTTGGTGCCACCTGAGGAAAGGACGAACAGGACGGATCATTACCCACGATTGCTCGTCACTAGTCCGAACCTTCGTGTATCAATATCCCTCGCGGACGCTTTGTTGTCCGAAACATGAGTAGTTAATTCAACTTCCACTGGTACTCGCGCTTGATTATCTCGTAGCATTTGCAAGCGGCTTTCTCCAACCCCTTGCCGTCCAGTATCGTCAAATACCCGCGCACGTAACTCACCAGCCCGCGTTCCTGCATCGCTCCGGCCGCTAGGTTAACCCCTTCGCGCCGGACTCCAAGCATACTGGACAAAAATTCCTGCGTGATCCGGAATTCATTCGAGTGCATTCTGTCGCGGGTCATGAGCAGCCACCGGGCGAGCCGCTGGTCGATGCGATGAAATTGATTACATGCGGCTGACTGTGAGACCTGGACGAAAAGGGAGTGCGTATAGCGAAGCATCACTCGGTGAAGGTTGATATTATCCTTTGAGTATTTCGCGAAAGCTCCGGCCGTCATTCTCATTGCCAAACCTTCTCCCTGGACGAGAGCCCAGTTCGGAGCGTTTTTGACGCCGACCATCGTGGGCATACCGACCATTCCGTCATCGCCGACGATACCTACCTCGACCGTCCAGCTATCACCCACGCTGGACAAGATGGAAATGATCCCGCATTCCGGGAAGTAAACATGTTGGATGGGTTCCTCGGGTTTGTAGATGTTCTTTCCGAAGACCAATGGAACGCGCTCGAGCAGCGGAAGGATAAGTTTGTAGCCGGCTTTCGGCAAAGCGGCGAGAAGTCGGTTGGCAGGGATACCTGTTGTGGCCATAAAAAACTTCCTTGTTCGGTCTAGTTGCAAAAACAACAGACGGCACAAGAAAGGCTTAGGTCACTCCCGATGTCGAATGATGAAAATGTAAAGCTAACGTTCAGTTGAACAATAGCACAGAAGCGGCAACCGTCGGCGGAAAGTTAATTGAAGGTGCGAGACATGCCTCGACCGAGCAAGCGGTTATATTCGGTATTTACGATCTCGTAGCACTCGCACGACGCCGCCTCAAGGGCTTTCCGGTCGATGACGGTAATCGTGCCGCGCTTGTTTGTGATCAAGTTACGTGCGGCAAGCTTCTTTGCAGCAAGCGTGATCCCCTCGCGTCGGACGCCCAACATATTCGATATCAGGTCGTGAGTCATTACAAGCTTATCGGACTGGAGACGGTCATGACTCAGCAGAAGCCAACGACACAGCTGCTCCTCAATAGGATGCAGGCGATTACAAACTGCCGTCTGGGAGATCTGGGTCAATAACGCCTGTGTATAGCGCAGCAGCAATTCCTGAAATCGCCCACCTTTCTTGAACTCGTCTTTTAAATCGCGTTCTTTGATTCGGAACAATTCACCCGCACTCTGGACCAACGCGCGGCTGGCCGTCGTTTCGCCCCCGAGAAAGAGGGCTACACCAATAACTCCTTCGTTACCCACCACACCGATCTCTGCGGTGCCTCCGTTTTCCATTATGTAAAGCATCGAGATTATCGCAGTCGTCGGAAAGTACGCGTAGTCCATCTTTTGCCCGGACTCATAAAGTACTTCACCGAGCACGAGCGATACATTCTCGAGCTTCGCAAGCAAGCCTTCCAACTCACCTTCTTGAAGAGCTGCAAGCAAAAAATTATTTCGGGCCTCCGCCCGAGTCACCTTGTCTGGCATGTTCGTAGTCGTTTATAGGAAGTTTGGGCTACATCAAGTGAGAGTATCCTACCACGAAACTTCCTTTCGACCGTGCGATATCGCACATAACGAAGGGGAGATCCTGTTCACAGTATCGATCCGACCGCGGTCGAAGGTTAGACCGAATTACCAATTCTGCCCTCCGTCTACGACTGCTTGACGGTGTAATCCTAACCCCTTCAACCTCGACGGGGTGAAAGACTGGCTCGTGTCCTAAGGCACATACGACCTTAAATATATCGAAGGCCTCTTCTATCCGAGCGTCCCTGGTGAATATGCGGAGAGCGTAATGTAATATTTCACTGGATGCAGAACTCACTTTTACAATCCCTCTTCGATGATGAAGAGCGGAGACCGATGACCGTCTCGGAGCTGAACGCTCAGGTGCGTGGTGAGATAGAGCGTCGATTCAGGAACGTCTGGATCGAGGGTGAGATCGTAAATTTTTCCGCTGCATCATCGGGGCATTGGTACTTCACACTTCACGACGCGACGTCGCAGATCCGGGCCGCATGCTACAGGGGAACGAATTACCGCATCCGATTCGAGCCCTTCGACGGCCTCCAGGTTAGAGTTCGTGGGCGGCTGACATTGTATGAGCCGAAAGGCGAGTTTCAACTGCTGGTGGAATCGCTTGAACCCGTCGGTGAAGGCGCAAGGCGAGTCGCATTTGAGCAGATCAAGGCAAAGCTAGACGCTGAAGGTCTTTTCGACGTCGCGCTGAAACGGAAGCTTCCGCCATTCCCTCGACGGGTTGGCGTTGTCACCTCGGCGACTGGGGCAGCGTTCTTTGACATCCTGAATGTGCTGACCCGTCGAGCGCGTTCGGTGAGTGTCGTCCTGATCCCTACGCGCGTCCAAGGCGAAAATGCTGCATTCGAGATCAGCCGGGCGGTCCGGCTAGCGAATGAATATAACGACGGAGCTGAATCGAGGGCCAGGATCGACGCACTGATCGTTGGCCGCGGCGGCGGGTCGAGCGAGGACCTCTGGGCGTTCAACGAAGAGATAGTCGCACGTGCGATCCGGGCTTCGACGATACCTGTCATTTCCGCGGTCGGTCATGAGATCGATCACACTATCGCCGATCTGGTAGCAGACCTGCGTGCGGCAACGCCGTCTGCCGCTGCCGAGATCGTTGCCCAGCGGGAAACGGACATCTGCTCCGCACTCGAAAAGCGATCGGACGACCTGGTTCGAATCATGAGCTATCGTCTGCTCGAGGCCCGCTCGCGGGTCCAGCGGCTTTCGATGTCGCCGGCGTTTACGGAAACACTCCGTCAGGCGAACGCACGCCTGGAAAGAATTGCCTCACAACTTTCGCCTATTCGCATGGCATCGAAGGTTGGCGACGATAAGACGCGACTCGGATTGCTGAGTCAGCGTGCCGGTTCCGCGTCCAGAGATGTCGTGGATGGAAAAATGAAGGATCTAAGCATCGCAATGGCAAAGCTCGATGCGTTGTCGCCGCTCGCGGTATTGGGTCGCGGATTTGCGATCGCGGAGAACGAGGCGGGACAGATCTTGCGGGATGCCGGCCAAGTCCAGGCTAGCGATTTGATAAAGGTGAAACTGGCGGAGGGAAGTCTCCGGGCGAAGGTAACATCGATCGAACCGTAGTTCGTTTTTGATTTCCGACCAGATTGTATCGCCCACACGAATTTGGGAAAGCGACAAGTTGCTTGATGACACTATTGCTCGACATCACAGATACGAAAGCACAACAACCGGCTTCAAAGTCGCGCAAGATAATTCTTGCCGTCGCCGGCATTCTGGCCGCGCTTATCCTTCTGTCTGTTGTCGGCGGCTATCTCTATTGGCGAAGCTTCGCCGGTACCCCTCAATATTCGCTCGCACTCCTTGTCGAGGCAGCTCGCCGTAACGATCAGGCTCAGGTCGATCAGATGGTCGAGGTTGACTCGATCGTCGATGAGTTTCTGCCGCAGATCACCGGCAAAGCCGTTGAGCTATACGGTCGCGGGCTTTCGCCGCAGATGATCGCCCGTGTTTCGCATGTCGCAACGCCCGTTATGCCCGCTCTCAAGCAGCGAGCGCGAGCACAGCTTCCAAACCTTATCCGGAAGAAGACGGAAAGGTTCGATAGCGTTCCATTCGCGGCTATGGTGCTTGGTGCAGACCGCTATCTCGATATCCGGCCAAGCGGCGACACGGCGATAATCCGAAGCAAGTTGCCCGAGCATTCCTTTGAAGTTAGAATGCAGCGAAACGGCAGCCGCTGGAAGGTCGTCGGTGTTCGTGATGACGCACTTGCAACGGAGATCGCACGAAAAGTTGGACAGGAGATCATTGCCGTTGCGTCCAACGGCGGGGCGGAAGCGGCGGGAGACAGACTGGGTATAAAGAATCTGAACACGATCTTGCAGCAGGCCGAAGAGATCTTTCGATAGCTTGTCTATCAATCGAGTACACCCCGAATAGAGCGGAAGAAAGTACCATACATTGCTCTGCGATCTCCGCGGTCTCTGCGTTATATAATCAGTTCGCTATGGCTAAGACATTCGAATCATCGCTCGCGGAACTTGAGAAGATCGTCGAGCAACTCGAAAACGGAGACATTCCGCTCGAGGAAAGCCTGAAGCTTTTCGAGTCTGGGGTTAAGCTTTCGCGTGAGTGTCGCGAGCGTCTGACCGAGGCGGAACGGCGAATCGAAATCTTGATGAAAGATGGCAGTGGAAATCTAAGCCTGTCGGAATTTTCAAATGATGCGTCTGTCGGAGAGCCCGCCCCCGTCAAGCGGATCGTGTTCGGCGACGACTGACTCGAGCCGGCACTTGCTAGCGTGTCGCTAACATCAGCGCCGCGAGAGCAGCAAACATCACCACCACCAAGCCCAGCACAAGCACGCCTACAATTACCGAGTAAATAATTATTCCCGTTGTATTATCTTTCCCGCTCTTTCCGTTGTACTTGTAGCCGCACGCGGTGCATTTCACGTGTGTCAGGATCTTCGGACCCAGCACGCCGCCCCACCATGTAAATTTTAGTTTTTCCGCGGCCGCCTGGTTACACTTCGGACATGGAGCGAAGGAATTATCCATATTGTGCTCGAACAGGAGTGCCGGCCTCTCCCTGAGTTAAGGGACAGGCCGGCAAGGCGTGTAACTCGCTAGTCTCGCGAGCTGAAAATGGTCAGGATGTACCAGAACAACAAAGCAATGCTCGCGAATAAAGCCAGCGAAGCCGCCACGTGCTGGTTCGTATTGAAGCGGTGAAGCACGTTCGATGTTTCGTAAAGGATGGCCGTGCCTGCGAAGGCGACCATGACAAAGGCGAACACGCTACCTAACGAAAAACCGAAGAGGGCGCTTGCAACAATGAATCCCAATGCAGCGAAACCGCCGATCGCGAGGATCGGACCGAGGAAGCTAAAATCGCTTCGCGTGATGAAAACCGTCGCGGTAATGCCCAAGAAGAGTCCTAACGTCACGATCCCCGCTTTTGCGAGTACCGTGGAGTCACCCGAGACACTTGTCGAGATCAATATCAGCGGCACGAAGATTACCGCCTCGGCTAAGATGAAAATCCCAAGGCCGAAAAACTGCGTCACTTTCGAGGTTTCGGATACCGCCCAGCGATTTGCCAGGAATGACACTCCCATGAAGAGTCCGAGCACGAGTAGCCATCCCATGGCTCCGCCATCGAAGATCACGGACGCGATCATGTCTGCAGCACCGCTCGCGAACAAAAACGCCTCGACACCGATGAAAGCGAGGATAGCACCCGCGAGCAGCATGTATGTTTTGCGAATGAACTGCGCACGTTGTGCGGGTAGAGCATTCGCCGCTGAATTGTCGTATGTGGATGTAAAGTCTTGCATAATTTTAGACAGTGATTAGATTGATTCGAAGCCCAAACATTTGCCCACCAATTATACGTCGGTTTCCGTCGAAACGTTCCCGGGCGTCGCTGTCTCGAACATTTGTCCGCACGTGAGGCCAATCGTCTCAATCGGCGGTTTCCGCAGCTGCATGCATAATTCCTGGCCAAGCGACGGAAACAACGCCGCCCAGATCTGGTTGAACCGTATCCAGGCAGCGTAGTCTTCGAGCTTGCTGCCTTTTTTGCGAATGAGTGCCGTACCGCTTGAGAACTCGACGCGGAAGCCACTTCTCTCAGCCAGCTGGCCGAGCCGTTCGCGGTCGAACATGTGAATATGCTGCCCAAGAGTTCGGCTTCCATCAGCGAGTTCCTTAGCGAACTGCTTTTCGCGAAGCTTCGCGATGAACTTTGGTGCGGTAGGTACGCCAACGAGAAGGAGACCACCGGGTTTCATGATCCGAAATATTTCGCCCATCGTGAACGCCGGACGCGGCAGATGCTCGAGCACGTGCGAGCAGATGGCGATATCGGCCGACGAGTCCGGTACCGGAAGTCCAACGTCGAAGTCAGCTTGAATTAGTTCGTCATACTTCGCTAGATGCAAAGTGTCCCGCCCGATATCGATATCAAGCCCGATCCAGCGTGCACCCTCGATCGGCGGGGTGAAACGTTTGATGATCCCACGGTCGCAGCCCACATCGACGATCAGCGGCGGGTGATCCAGCGTTTGAACTTCCTCATCTATCACTCGGGACAGCCACCAATAACGAAGAGCGCGCACGGGATAACGGCGCTTGTTCAGCTCGGCGGAAAAAGGGAAGTCGGGACGATGAGTTTCCTCGTTCTTGTCGATCGCCTCTAGCGGTTCGCGGGCAAAGCGAAAACGACCGTAATTTTTCTTTTTGTTAATTGAGTTCACCGTATGAGAACAGACGTCGAATGATAAAAGGAAAAGCGGGCCGAAACAAATCTCAGCCCGCGGTATTTTCGAATCCCCAATTTGAAATTTGAAATTTGAAATTTCAAATCTAAATCTCAAATCTGAAATTTCAAATCTGCAATCTGAAATCTCAAATTTGAAATTTCAAATACCGATCAAATTTCAAATCACACGACTATTCGCCTTTCGCGACGGCCTTTGTCTCTTCGGCCTCGGGTCGCGGGGCTGCGAGTCCGAGCTCAGGTGACCGCCAAAGGTTCGAGACGAGTAGTTCGCGGATGAACGTCATTTCCTTCGGCAGACGATCGTACAATTTGAAAAACAGATCGTCGTGCATGGCGATCTCCTTGAGCCACATGTCGCGGTCAAGGTGCATTACCTTATCAAACTGTTCGCGAGTGAAGTCGAGACCGCGCCAGTCCATGTCCTCGAATCGAGGCATCCAGCCGAGCGGTGTCTCCGTGCCGATCGATCTTCCCCGTGACCTTTCGACGATCCATTTCAAAACGCGCATATTCTCGCCAAATCCAGGCCATGCGAATTTCCCGTTCTCATCTTTCAGGAACCAGTTGACAGAAAAAATGCGAGGCGGCTCCGGGATCTGACGCCCGAAGTTTAGCCAGTGCGAAAAGTAATCACCCATGTGATAACCGGCAAACGGTAGCATCGCGAACGGATCGCGACGGACCTCGCCGATGTTTCCGAATGCCGCGGCGGTCATCTCAGAACCCATCGTTGCAGCCATGTAGACCCCGAACGCCCAGTTGAACGATTGCTGGACCAACGGGACGACTGAGTTTCGCCGTCCGCCAAAGATGAACGCCGAGACAGGAACGCCCGTCGGGTCGTCAAAATTCTCGTCGACGACGGGGCACTGTGTGATCGGTGCAGTGAAACGCGCGTTTGCATGTGCTGCTTTCGCCTCGCTAGCCGGTGTCCAATCGTTGCCCTGCCAATCGATCGCGTGAGCCGGAGGATCGCCATCCATGCCTTCCCACCAGATATCGCCTTCGTCGGTCAGGGCCACGTTCGTAAAGATCGTGTTCTCCTTGATCGATTCCATTGCGTTGGGATTCGTTTTGTAATTTGTCCCGGGTGCAACGCCAAAGAATCCGAACTCCGGATTGATCGCGCGAAGTTTGCCGTTCTCATCCGGTTTGATCCACGCGATATCGTCGCCTACGGTCGTGATTTCCCATCCCTCTTCCTGAAACGGCTTTGGCGGAATGAGCATCGCGAAATTAGTTTTACCGCACGCCGAAGGGAAGGCCGCACAGACATAATCCTTTCTACCGTCCGGCGATTTTACGCCGACGATCAGCATGTGTTCGGCGAGCCAGCCTTGGGCACGTCCCAGTGTCGAGGCAATGCGAAGGGCGAGACATTTCTTGCCGAGTAAAGCGTTGCCTCCGTAACCCGAGCCGTAGCTGACGATCGAATTTTCTTCGGGGAAGTGAACGATATACTTGTCTTTCGGATCCGGTGAGCAGGGCCATGCCACATCAGCCTGCCCCGCTGCGAGTGGCATACCGACCGAGTGCAAACATTTTGTGAACTCGCCATCGCCAAGAGCGTCGAGCGCCTTCTGGCCCATGCGAGTCATGATCTTCATGTTCACGGCGGCATAAGCGGAATCGGTGATCTGCACACCGAACTGCGAGATCGGCGAACCTATCGGACCCATGCAGAACGGCACGACATACATCGTGCGGCCCTTCATCGTGCCGGTGAATTTCTTTTTCATGATGGCCTTCATTTCTGTTGGAGCCATCCAGTTGTTTGTCGGTCCGGCGTCGCCTTTCGCACGCGAACAGATGTACGTTCTGTCCTCGACACGGGCGACGTCCGACGGATGTGACCGCGCTAGGAAACTGTTCGGGCGCTTTGCTTCGTTCAACTTGATGAACGTACCCGCATCGACCATTTCCTGACACATGCGGTCGTACTCTTCCTGCGACCCATCGCAAACGTAGATGCTATCCGGTTCGCAGAGTTCAGCCGCGTCCTCGATCCATCGTCGCAGATCGTCGTTTTTAATATTTTCCAAGGTCGTATAGTTCGCCATATTCCAGGGAATCTCCTGAGATATCTCCTAATCAAATTTGAATGAATGCGATTTAAATAAAAATAAACGAGCGATAAAGACTCGTTTTCGAAAGTATGCCGTTAGATTATCACAGAGTTATGTAAACGTTAAGACTTTGAGCCGGCTAGTCGGGAAAGACATGGTTAATTGGTTTTACCAATTAGGATGCTGATCCGGATTCGCAAAGCCTCGGTTTGAACTAATAGTCAGGCTCTACCTGTGCTCGCCGCGTTATCACCGCGATACTTGATAAGTGTATGAGCGACTACCGTAGTGATAATGATAGCGCCGCCCAGCACGGCCCATCGCGACGGTCGTTCGCCGACAAACAAGAAGACCCAGACCGGATTCAAGAGCGGCTCGACGAACCCGATAATGCTCGCATCGAGGGGGCGCGTCCCGCCGGTTACGCCGCGAATGAAGAGGATGTACGAGATACCTATCTGGACGATACCGAGAAAGGCCACGGAGCCCACATCCACGAGCGTCATTACCGGAACTGCGGAGATGCCGGACGGCACCGTTAGGATCGCGAGAAGCAGGTTGCCATAGATGACGGCGATGGCTGGGTTGGTCTTTGGTCTTTGGTCTTTGGTGTTGCGATCAGGAGTTTCCAAGCCGTTGACAATTGATACGGGTAACCCGGTCGCTACCGCTCCCGGTTCTGACTCGTGTCGCTTCGTTTCGTCGTACGGTTCCGCCTTCTGCAACGACACCCTCCCTACCGGTCGGGTTTCTGCCTCTGCGTCTCCGCGTCTCGGCGGTGACAAATCGCCGGTGGCACGCGGATGCTTGAGGAGCATTATGTAGAGCCCGAGAAACAAACCTGAAAACAATGCCGCGATGTTTCCCTGGTAATCGCTGATCTCGAGCTTTCCGACGAAGAACAGACTCATTCCCCCGATACAGAAAATCACGGTTACGAGATCCTGCCAGCGGAACTTCTCCCCAATTACGAACGGAGCTAGAACGAGTATGTAGATAGGGGCAGTGTATTGTAGAAAGATGGCGTTAGCGGCCGTCGTGTGTTTGGTCGCCCAGACGAAGAGGAAGAGAAGGGCGGCATAGATGACCGACGTGAGGATGCCAAATCCGTTGATCCGCAACCCCTGCTTTCGAGTTAAAATTGCGACTGTGACAAAAGCGAGTAGCGATCGGAAGAATGTCACCTGATACGCATCGAGGGTTGTAAGCTTGATAAAGAGCCCGCCCGTGCTCCAGAGCAGAACGGCTATCAGTACGTAAATAAAGGGTGAAATGGCTTCTGTCTTGTTATCAGTCACAACTGGGTGATTTTTTACGGTGATTTTTTTGGGCAACGCGGGTAAACAGCTTTTGCTTCAAAGCAGAACAAAGCTACTACCTGACACCGCGTTTGGTAGTCCTCATCTCAAACGATAAAACTCACGCTCGAGTAGGATTAGCCAAGTTAGCAAACACTTGGTCTCAAAACAAAGAGGAGAAAAATGATTCGAAATTCCTTCCGTACCCTTTCGATTGCCCTCATCGCGGTTTTCAGTTTCTCGGTTTTAGCCAGTGCACAAACGGCCCCTTCACCTGAACAGTTTCCAAATATCAAGATCGGTAATTTCGGCAAAATGGACGAACGATATTATCGGGGAGCTCAGCCATTGCCCGGCGATTATCAGTCATTGAAAGACCTTGGTGTAAACACCGTCATCGACCTTCGCAACGATCCTACTGACTATGAAAAAAGGGAAGTCGAGGCGTTGGGAATGAAGTATGTAAATATTCCGATGAGCGGCTGGAAGTACGCGAAGGATACGCAAGTTGAAGAGTTCTTGAAATTGATGAACGATCCCGCGACAGGCGTGGTTTTCGCGCACTGCAAGGCCGGGAAGCACCGGACGGGTTTGACTGGTGCGATCTATCGCTTTGAGAAGTACGGATGGGAATACGATCAAGCTTACAAAGAAATGAAAAACTATGCCTATACGTCGTGGCCGGTCCACTACAACATCAAGACGTATGTTTATGACTACTCGAAGGAAATGAAGTCGCGTAAACCGGCAGTTGCCCAGACGGCGACAATCAGCGCAGCACAAGGCGTTAAGCATTAGAAATCTCAGAGTTAAAAGAATCAGGCGTAACGTCATGAATGACGTTACGCCTTTTTAGTTTCTAGTTTCTAGTTTCTACTTCCTACTTCCTACCGACAACTGACAACTGACAACTGACTACTGACAACTGACCACTGTCAACTGACAACTGACTACTGACTACTGATAAATATCCTGCGCCGACTTCGTTTTCGACCACTGTATCTTTTCGACGCTCGGATCGGCCCGGAGTATGCGATCGCTCATCGTATCGGTGCGGAGGTTGAGCGGCAGATTGAGGTAATAGACGATCGAGCCGACAGGGTTCTTCTCATCGGGTGGATCGAGCTCTCGGACTTCCGCGTCCAACTTTCTTCGTTTGAATATCCGTTGTAGCACTTCCTGCGTCTTGTCCGTATCACGAGTCTTTACCGTCAACTCCATTGACCGGAAAATGTTCTGCTGCTCGTTGAATTCGAGCAGCCAGAGCAGGGCAAGAGCAAACAGACACAATGCGATTCCAAGTTCCCAACGTCCGACACCGGCCGCCAGACCAAGTGCAAGGCTTATCAAGAGGACAGTTATCTCTTTTGGATCGCGAATATTTGTTCTGAAACGAACGAGCGATGCGGCAGCAAAGATGGCGAAAGCTCGGGCCGCGCTATCGCCAACAACCATCATTAACGCGGCAGCGACCACCGCCAAAAGGATTTGCGTCTGTGAGACAAAAAGGCTTCGGCGAAATAAAGGGACGTCCGCTCGCGGCCGGAACGCTAAAATGCCGGAAAGAATTACCGCGAAGAAAAGCCGGAGAACTATCTGAATAGCCGCGTCCATACGACTTAGGTTCTCAAAATTATCATCCGCAGGCGCGACCTCGGAGACAGCCGCGATCAAAGGATTAGAGCTTGCAGCACCCGCAGCCGAATTAGACGTCTGCCGGTTGGTTGCGTCCGGTGCAAGACCACCGGTGTTGCTGAACATTAGAACGAATGCGAGGAGCACACCGCCAATTACCGCGATAAGGACAAGACGTCTCGTATTTTGCATCATCGGTGTTGAGCCAGATTATCCTCGCCAACGGCGCGATCGAGTTCTCGGATCTTATTCCTGACGGCGCGTGTAAATGCTTCTACGTCTGCCGGAGAATAGTTTGCTGCGCGAAACGCATCGCTTATCTGGGAGTCGCTAAGAAGACTTAGACGATTCAAAAGCCATCGCCCGTCCGCGATAGTAAAGCCCGTAAAGAGTTTACGATTCTTTCCTTTGTATGCAAGCTGGACTTCGCCTCGCTTGACGCGCTTTACAAACTTGGTACTGGAGTAGTGTTTCGCACTGCCGGTTTTTCTTCCAAGTCGGTAGATGATCGGGAGATTATTGTTGCCTAACTTCCCGAAGGTCGACCCAAGGTCACTGACGATATAGTGGCGTTCATCCCCGTCCTGGAGAACCTTATTCTGAAGGTCGAGAACGTCCCAGTTCGTCAGAAACACCATCATCATTTTCAAACCTTGAAGTTCTTTGGTCCCGACGAAAGGGTTGCTTCGCCACTTCCATTCTCCGAGCCGTTCGATATTGTGGGGACGAGCCTCGAGCCGGACGTTCTTAAATGTACCTTTGCCCGGGATCGTGATAGTTGGAACGAGATAATTGACCTCCGTCTTGTAGCCCAAACCGTAGAGCAGGCGAACAGCGGCCGTTTCGGGTTGCGCCTCGCGGCCAAGTTTTGCTACCCAGATCTTTCCACCGCCGTCGCTTATCCGATACTTTTTATTGTGGCCGCCTTTTTCTTCCTTGATGAATTTAATACTTGAGAGATCGGGGCGCATTGAGGCGTTTCCCGGTCCCTCGTGCAGATCCAGGCTCGAAGTGTTAACAGGCTGCCACATTACGGCATTCCCGACCGGAACCGTCTTAGCTGCTTCCTTCGTTTTCTGGTTTTGAGCGTAACCGCTTGATACCAGCGAAAGAAAAAGTAGGACGTATAGGATCCCATTATGTCGTAGCGACACGTATTTAGACATTTAATCCCTCCGTATTCGATCCGAGAATATCAATGATGCCAGTCCTCGAAACTAACCACATTCGAACTCATTTGAAATGCCAATTGGGCATCAACTGGCTCCGACGCGTTTAACTCCGGTCGAGCGTACGAGCCGTCGGACTGCAACTCCCGAGCGCGTAACGTGTCTCGAAGGTAAGTATCGAGGTATCGTTCCTTTAAAAACGATTTTAGCCGTTCGTCGGCTATCGGTGTTAGCACTTCAACGCGTCGATCCAAGTTCCGCGGCATCCAGTCCGAACTCCCTATGTAGATCTCGTTGTGGCCGCCGTTTTCGAAGTAATACACGCGGCTGTGCTCCAATAGTCGGCCGACCACGCTACGCACCCTGATATTTTCCGACATTCCCGGAATGCCCGGACGCAAAGTGCAAATACCGCGGACTATAAGATCGATCTGCGCACCGGCGCGTGATGCGTCGTAGAGAGCATTGACTATCTCCGCATCTGCTAGCCGGTTGATCTTCGCAATGATACGGGCCGGAATGCCTTTCTTTGCATTTTCCGCCTCGCGCCCGATCATCTCGAGCATCTGTTTACGCAGCGTGATAGGTGCAACAAGAAGTTTATTGAAGCTATCTCGCTGTGAGTAGACGGTCAGATAGTTGAAAAGCTCAGTCGCGTCCTCACCCGTTTTTTCGTCGGCAGTCAGGAGACTTAGATCCGTGTAGATTGTCGACGTCGCCGGATTATAGTTTCCGGTCGCGAGATGTACATAACGTCGGAGTTCATCGCCCTCGCGTCGGACGATCAGCGACGTTTTCGCGTGCGTCTTGAGACCTAGCAATCCGTAGACGACGTGAACGCCGGCTCGCTCGAGACGTTTTCCCCACTCAATGTTAGCCTCCTCATCGAATCGGGCTTTTATTTCTATTAGCGCCGTCACTTGTTTCCCGCTCTCGCTTGCTTTGATCAGCAGCGGAGCGATCGGCGAGTCGGAGCCGATCCGGTAGAGACACATTTTGATGGCCAGCACGTCCGGATCCTCGACAGCGTCGGCGAGAAAGTCCGTGATGATGCTGTACGGATTGTACGGATGATGCAAAAGGACATCCTGCCGGCGGATAACATCAAACTTCGACTCACCCGTCTGGAGTATCTCCGGTGTTGCTACCGAAAGCGGAGTGTCCTTAAGATCGGGGCGATTAAGACCTGTTATCTCGAAAGCGTCGGTTATTTTCAGCGGGCCATTAATTGTGTACACGTCTTCGGGGGTAATCTCCAGCGACTTGATCAGGTACCCGACCATGTCTTCCGGCATACACGAGGAAACCTCGAGACAGGCGACATCTCCGAAGCGACGTTGCTTCAAGTTGTGCTCCATTTCTTCAAGCAGGTCCTGAGCTTCCGCTTCACGGATCTCAATGTCGGCATCGCGGATGATGCGGAACTGATAACACGCCGTCGGTTCTACCTCCGGAGCAAACAGTTTCACATTCGCGGCAGTAAGGTCTTCGATCAAAAGAAATCGTTCGTCGTCGCCCACCGGCACAAACCGCGGGACAAATGCCGGAATCTTCACTCGAACAAAAAACTCGTCGATATTGTGCATCGCTCGGGCCACACGCTTATTGAGTTTCGGACGCGAGATAAAGGCCAGATTAATGTTGTTGCCCGAGATGTACGGAAACGGATGGGTCGGATCTACCGCCTGCGGAGTAAGAACAGGATAGACACGAGATTTGAAATACTTATCGACCTCTGCCCGATCTTTCTTATTCAACGCCGAATACGTTGTCAAAACAATCCCTTTACGACCGAGTTCGGGAATAACGTCTTCGGTCAGGCATTTCATCTGTTTCTCGATCAGTTCCTTCAGACGGACCTTGATCTCGGCAAGGAGTTCGGGGAGCGAATAGCCGTCTGGGGAAACCTCCGCCTGCTGGCCGTATTTCTCCTTCAATCCGGCGACGCGAATCATAAAGAATTCATCCAGATTGGCAGAAAAGATCGCCAGGAATTTCAGCCTCTCGAGAATCGGAAGAGTCTCGTCCAGAGCTTCTTCAAGCACGCGGCGAAAAAATTCGATCAGACTGAGGTCTCGATTGATAAAAGTTGCCGAGACGGCTAGTGCTTGGGGCACCGCCGTGTCGTCATCCGACGAACCCTCTACGGAGGGAATCGATAATATTTGCCTTTGTGTCGTGGTCATATTTGTCCAATCGAGGGAGAGATCGGAGTAACGGACTTGTAGTCCGATCCGCAAATTTGCAAATCGCGTTCCAGATTGGAATTCATTGGTCGAACGGGGGTTATCGTGGAGGACGGGCCCCACGGTGTATGAATTTAAGGCGCGAAAAAGCGGCCCCTTCGCTGAGCCGCTCATCCACATGGCCTGGAGTAAAACCTATTCGTTTGTTGTGGAAGCGGCTGCTTCTCGGACTGCTTCGCGCAGAGCTTTGGCGGACGTCGTAACAGGCTCCAGCTCAAGCTCGTCCACATTACCGTAGATCTTCTTCCCAAAAACCGCGTTCCAAGGGGGAATGACGATCGTTATGTTGCCATGGGCCTTTGCCTGACATGCCAATCTGATCAGTGGTTTCGGATCGTCGGTCTGATCGTATCCGAAGACCTTCACCGCCCTGCGCTCCCGTCTGGCAACTTCAGACAACTTATCGTCGCCGCCTAGCACGCCGACCCAGCAAGTGCCGCACGATGCGGATGTGCATTCGACTGGAACAGGACCTTCCCAGCAACGCGCGTCTTTCTCCTGCCAGTTTTGCGATCGGTCATTCGCCGACGCCGACGCGATCTCTTGATCGTTCATAATGTCGAAACGAAGATTTCGCTGCTCGTCATGGATCACCGAAAACTTCTTGTTCACAGTTTTCAGGAAACCCAACATTCCTTGAGAATCGTCCTTCGATCGGGCCGATACTATGGCATTGGGAGATTTGGCCATGATACCCGTCGGCTTAACAATTTCCCCCGCCGATGCCGTGAACGGTTCGAGGCCGACTTGTGCGACCGTCATAATACCCGCGGCCGTTATACCTAAGAGTAACGACGCGTCCGCGTTCGATGTCTTTGCGGCGGTTGCCGCCACATGTCGGAGAACTTCGGCCAGATCCGAATTTTCGTGCTTAAAATCCTTTGCTAAACCCTCGATTGCAAGCTTTACACACTTCCAATAGCGATGGCCATACAAAAATGAATGGGACGTATCGATCCGGCTTGCGAGACCGAAGTCTCCTTGCATAGCAACACCGAGCTTTGCTGCTTCAGGGTCCGCTGCTGCTGACAGGAACTGGCCGAGCGAAAGTGGATAAAACCTAAACCAGATCGCTACCGCATTTCGGTCAACCTCGTGGATGGAGGGGCTTAGAGTCGAAATGGCATCTTGCCAATCCGTTTCCGCGAATTTCTGTAGGAAGGCCTCGAAGTGATTAACACTGTCTGTTCTCATAACTGTTATATATGACGCGAATGAAAATGAAGATACTACTAGAAAGTTGAGAGATTCTGCAATGTTGGCTTGACTCAGTTTGCTGAAATTACTAGTATCTAGAGTTTCGGACTTAGCTGGTCTGGCTCGCTTGGCGGTTGCCGGTTGCAACTGCGGCGTAGATTTTTGAAAGCTGAAACAGGAATTGTAGCGTAATTCGGTGCGAACCAACGCTCCGGGCAAAATTGATTCACTTCTATTATGCGCCACGCTACAGCAAAGTTTTTGCTTTCTGGGTAGACAACAATTGATTAATTAAGTCAGCTAAATGCTGCTTGATCTAACTGCCGGAAATTTTTCGGCAAGAGTCAGGTTAGACGTTAGTTTTGCCTTTTAAAGTAATCGACAAACTGAAGTTTGTTGGACAAGAGAAACAAACTGAAGTTTGTTTGACAGAAAATATGCCGACTATCAACCAATTAGTTCGCAAGGGACGCCAACGCGTCAAATATAAAACGGCGAGCCCTGCACTGCAATCGAATCCGCAGAAGCGCGGCGTCTGTACGCGTGTTTACACTTCGACACCGAAGAAGCCGAACTCGGCGCTCCGTAAAGTTGCTCGCGTACGTCTGACAAATCAGATCGAGGTTACGACCTACATCCCGGGTATCGGACATAACCTTCAAGAACACTCGATTGTTCTTATCCGAGGCGGTCGTGTGAAGGATCTACCGGGTGTCCGCTATCACGTGATCCGCGGAACGCTTGACGCATCAGGTGTGGCTAACCGTAATCAGGCTCGTTCGAAATACGGTGCGAAAAGGCCGAAGGGAGCCAAGTAATTTGCGAATTGCGATTGCCGATTTGCGATCGCGACATTTACGAGATCGAAAATTAAAAATCGAAAATCGAAAATAAAACAGTATGGCTAGAAGAAGAGTTGCAGGCCGAAGAGAAGTTTTGCCCGATCCGATCTATAACAGCACGCTGGTGACGAAGTTCATCAACGGCATGATGTGGGCCGGGAAGAAAAGTGTCGCTGAAGAGATCTTTTACGGAGCGATGGAAAAAATTGCCGAAAAGACTAGCGAAGAGCCGCTGAAGATCTTCAAGAACGCGGTCGATAGTGTTGCACCTACCCTCGAGGTCAAATCGCGACGTATCGGCGGAGCCACGTACCAGGTGCCGCTCGAAGTCACCAGGGACCGACGCAATACGCTCGCTATCCGCTGGATCGTGTCGAACGCACGCGGCCGGAGCGAAAAGACAATGCGTGACCGGCTGGTTGGCGAGTTGCTTGATTCAACATCGGGACGCGGCGGTGCTGTCAAGAAGAAGGACGACGTCCACCGGATGGCAGAGGCGAACAAGGCGTTCGCACATTATAGATTTTAGTAAAACGGTCTTTGGTCTTCGGTCTTTGGTTTTCGAAGCCCAAAGGCCAAAAGCCAAAGACCAACAGTTATGGCTCAGATAAGCTTAGACAAATTTAGAAACATCGGCATCATGGCCCATATCGACGCGGGTAAGACCACGGCGACAGAGCGCATTTTGTTTTATACCGGCGTTTCGCACAAGATCGGCGAAGTTCATGAAGGAACGGCGACGATGGACTGGATGGAGCAGGAGCAAGAGCGCGGAATTACAATTACATCCGCTGCAACTACCTGTTTCTGGACCCGTAACGGCGTCGAGCATCGCATCAATATTATCGATACACCGGGACACGTTGACTTCACGATGGAAGTTGAGCGGTCCCTTCGTGTTTTGGATGGTGCGGTCTGCGTTTTTGACGGTGTCGCGGGTGTCGAACCCCAGTCTGAAACCGTTTGGCGTCAGGCTGATAAATATGGCGTGCCCCGGATCTGCTTTATCAATAAGCTTGACCGTGCCGGTGCTTCGTTTGACCGTTCGTTCGAATCGATCCTGGTAAGACTCGGAGCTAACGCCGTCGCATTGCAGATCCCGATCGGACTCGAAGACAAATTCAAGGGTGTCGTTGATCTGATCACGATGAAAGCCCTCGTCTGGAATGACGAAGCAAAGGGTGCGAACTACGAGACACTTGATGTCCCGGCCGATCTGTTGGACGAGGCAAAAGCCGCTCGTGAAAAGTTGGTCGAAGCGGTCTCCGCGATCGACGACGATCTGATGATCAAGTACCTCGAAGGCGAGGAGATCTCGGAAGATGAGATCCGCGGTGCTTTGCGTAAGGGAACTCTTGCCATGAAGATCGTTCCGGTGTTTACCGGATCGGCGTTTAAGAATAAAGGCGTTCAGACGCTGCTTGACGCGGTTGTTGATTTCCTCCCGAGTCCTCTGGATATTCCTGCTATCGAGGGCGAAAATCCGAAAACGAATGCAGTTGAAAGCCGACCGCCGGATGCAAAAGCTCCGTTCTCGGGTCTTGTTTTCAAGTTGATGGCTGACAAGCATCTGGGTCAGTTGGCTTTCGTGCGTATCTATTCCGGAACTGTTAGCTCAGGTTCTTACGTTGTCAACACGATCAAGGATTCCAAAGAACGCGTCGGACGTCTCATGCTTATGCATGCGAATAAACGCGAGGACGTCGAATCGGCAAGTGCCGGCGAGATCGTCGCTATCGGCGGTATGAAAAATACCACCACCGGCGACACCGTCTCCGACGAAACCCACCCGATCATTCTGGAATCGATGGATTTCCCGGAACCGGTCGTGCGTGTTGCTGTTGAGCCGAAGACGCGTCAAGACCAGGATAAAATGGGCATCGCCCTCAATCGCTTGGCCCAGGAAGACCCCAGTTTCCGAGTTAATACCGACCATGAGACCGGCCAGACGATCATCGCCGGAATGGGCGAGCTTCACCTCGAGATCATCGTTGATCGGATGAAGCGGGAATTTGGTGTCGAAGCCAACGTTGGTAAACCGGAAGTCGCTTACCGCGAAACGATAACGCAGGGAGCACCCGGTAAAGAGATCTATAAGAAGCAGTCGGGCGGTCGAGGTAAGTTCGGCCACGTCGAACTCGAGATCGAACCGGCACCTGGCGAAGGTTTCGTATTCGAAGACAAGATCACCGGCGGATCGATTCCGCGACAGTTCATCAAGCCGACAATGGAAGGCGTCCGCGATGCTATGCTCCGCGGTTATCTTGCGGGCTATGAACTTGTCGATATCAAGGTAAGGCTTCTCTTCGGTTCTTATCACGAAGTCGATTCGGACGAAATTTCGTTCAAGCTGGCCGGTTCGTTCGCGTTCCAGGACGCCGTGAAAAAAGCGAAGCCGGTGTTGCTCGAGCCCATAATGCGAATCGAGGTAGTCACACCCGAAGAATATATGGGTGCTGTCAACGGCGATTTGAATCGTCGCCGCGGACAGATCGACAAAATGGAACCACGCCCAGGTAACGTCTCGATCGTTACGGCGTTCGTGCCCCTTTCCGAGATGTTTGGATACACGACCGATCTGAGGTCGTCAACACAGGGCCGTGCGACATCGAGTATGCACTTCGAGCGATATGCCGAAGCACCGAGAAACGTTGCTGAGGAAGTGATCGCAAAGATAAAGGGCACGGGAGCCAGTACCTAAGACATTTGTAATTTCAGATTTGAGATTTGAGATTTGAGAGACGGAAGGAGCTTTGAGACAAGAGCTTTGAGAGACAGGAGAAGCTATGAGCAAGGAAAAATTTGATCGTTCGAAGCCGCACGTGAATATCGGGACCATTGGTCACGTGGATCATGGGAAGACGACGTTGACGGCGGCAATCACGAAAGTGATGTCGAAGCACAATCCGAAGATGATAGTGCGAGCGTTTGATTCGATTGACAATGCACCGGAAGAGAAGGCTCGTGGTATCACCATCGCGACGGCACACGTTGAGTATGAGACGGCGAATCGTCACTACGCACACGTT